>CAYLKR010000073.1:0-12611 GCA_964384225.1 uncultured Methylibium sp. | reverse complement strand
CGCCAGCTCCCACTTCAGCACCAGCGGTGCCCAGCTGCTGCAGCCGAGTTCGCCGGCCAGCGGCGGCAGTGGCCGGCCCTGGAGGCGGCGCAGCAGGTGGCCACCGTCGAAGGGCCGGTTGACGATCACCGCCATGCCGCGTTCGGCGGCCAGCGCCATCAGCGGCTCGGCGCGGCGGTCGACGGGGTTGTAGGTGATCTGCAGCACGTCGAGGTCGCGTTCGGCGAGCAGCAGATCGCGCACGGCCTCGTGCTTGTTGCCGTGCGAGGTCGTCACGCCCAGGTGACGGATGCGGCCCTCGGCGCGCCAGCGGCGCAGCGTCGGCAGGTGGGCGTCGGCGGCGAGCAGGTTGTGGACCTGCATCAGGTCGGCGCGCGGGCGGCCCCACAGCCGCAGCGAACGCTCCATCTGCGTCGGGCCGTAGGGGCCGATCGGCGTCCAGACCTTGGTCGCGCAGTACAGGCGCTCGGCGCCGGGCACCTGCGGCAGCAACTCGCCGAGCACGGCCTCGGCGCGGCCGTACATCGGCGACGAATCGATCAACCGGCCGCCGCCGGCGAAGAAGCGCGCCAGCACCTCGCGGCGGCGCGCCAGTGACGGCGCGTCCGCCGCCGGCACGTCGAAGGCGATCCAGGTGCCCAGGCCGACGACGGGCACGCGCTCGCCGCTGCGCGCGATCGGCCGCAGGCGCGGGTCGCCCCCGGCCTGCGCGGAAGCGGGTCGCGCCGCGAGTGCGGCGGTGGCGGCCAGCAGGGCACGGCGTTGCATCGCGCGATGATGCGCCGGGCGCGACCCTCAGTCGCGATCCGGGGCGATCTCGGTCGCGTAGTCGACCAGGGCCTCGAGGATCGCGTGCGCGCGCTCGTCGCCCTCCTCGCCGAGCGACTCGACCAGCGCGTCGATCTTCGCCAGCCAGGCGTCCAGCGTCGGGCCGCCGCCGGCGCCCTCGTGCAGGCGGTGGACGCGGTGCTCATGCCACTGGCGCTGCTCGGCCTCGCTCAGCGTGGCCGGGAAGTTGCGCGCCCGGTAGCGAAACAGCAGTTCGGCCAGCCGCGGGTCGGCGAAGGCCGGGCGCTTGGTGGCGAGCTCCTCCGGGCTCAGCGCGCGCAGGCGGTTCAGCGTGCGGCGGTCCTCGTTGCTCAGGAAGCCGCCATAGAGGTCCTCGTCGACATCGGCCTCGCGCGCCGGCTCGGGGCGGCGGAACACCTCGGGCCACAGCCCGGCGAGCGAGGCGCCGCGCGCGCGCAGGGTTTCGGCGTGGCGCTCGGCGAGCGCGAGGTCGATGCCCCAGCGTGCGGCCTGCGCGGCGTTCAGCGTCTTCAGGTTCGCGATGACGACCGGCGACTTGTTCAGGTGGATGGTCTTGACCGGCAGCCGTGTCACCCCCTCGGGCAGCTCCTCGGTGCGGGTGTAGAGGCGCAGCCGGGCCGTGGCGGCGTCGAGCGTGAACAGCTCGGCCGGGTCCTGCGCGAGGTCCCAGACGATCAGCTCGTTCTTGTTGGTCGGGTGCGGCGCGAGCGGCCACACGACGGCGATGCAGCCGCGCTCGGCGCCGTACATGCCGGAGACATGCAGGAAGGGACCGCCGGCGCGCTCGGCCGCCGCGAGCTCCTCGATCACCGCGTGCTTGCCGCGCAGCCGCAGGCAGAAGTCCCACAGCCGCGGCTGCTTCGCGCGGATCAGCCGGGCCAGCGCGATCGTCGCGCGCACATCGGACAGCGCGTCGTGCGCCGCGTCGTGCACCAGGCCGTTGGCGGCCGTCAGGTGTTCGAGCTTGAACGAGGTCCGCCCGTCCTCGTGTTTGGGCCAGGCGATGCCGTCGGGCCGCAGCGCATGGCAGCAGCGCACGACGTCGAGCAGGTCCCAGCGCCCGCACTCGTTCTGCCATTCGCGCGCATAGGGATCGATCAGGTTGCGCCAGAACAGGAAGCGCGTGACCTCGTCGTCGAAGCGGATCGAGTTGTAGCCCACGCCCACCGTGCCGGGCCGTGCGAGCTGGGCCTCGACGGCGGCGGCGAAGGCGTGTTCGGGCAGCCCGCGTTCGAGGCAGAGCTGCGGCGTGATGCCGGTCAGCAGGCAGCTCTCGGGGTCGGGCAGCGTGTCGGGGGCCGGCGCGCAGTGGTGCATGACCGGTGCGTCGATCTCGTTGAGCTCGGCGTCGGTGCGCACGCCGGCGAACTGCGCCGGCCGGTCGCGGCGCGGGTCGGTGCCGAAGGTCTCGTAGTCGTGCCAGAAGAAGCTGAAGTCCGCGCCCATGCGCGGCACGATACCCGACGCGCCGCGTCAGGCTGCCGACTTGACGAGCTTCAGCTTGGGCGCCGGGCCGGGCACCGCCGCGAACGCGGACTCCGCGACCGGCCCGGGATGGCCGAGCAGGTAGCCCTGCAGTTCGTCGCAGCCCTCGGCGCGCAGCAGCTCGAGCTGGGCGCGCGTCTCGATGCCTTCGGCGGTGACCGTGACGCCCAGCGAATGCGCCAGCGAGACGATCGAGCGCACGACGGTGTGCGCCCGCGAGCCCGGCGTCAGGTCGGTGACGAAGCTGCGGTCGATCTTCAGCTTGTCGAAGCGGAAGCGCCACAGGTAGGCGAGGCTGGAGTAGCCGGTACCGAAGTCGTCCATCACGATGCCGACACCGAGCGCCGACAGCCCGTCGAGGCTGCGCAGCGTCGCGTCGCGGTGGCTCATCAGCATCGACTCGGTGATCTCGAGGTTCAGCCGCCGCGCCGCCAGGCCGCTGGCCGCGAGGGCGTAGGCCACCGCGTCCACGAGGTCGGTGCGCTCAAGCTGCGCGACCGACAGGTTGACCGACACCGCCAGCTGCTCCTCCCAGCCCGCCGCCTCGCGGCAGGCCTGGTGCAGCACCCACTGCCCGAGCTGCTCGATCAGGCCGCTGCTCTCGGCCAGCGGCACGAAGACCGCCGGCGACACGAGGCCGCGCACGGGGTGGCGCCAGCGCAGCAGCGCCTCGTAGCCGCTGAGCCGCTGCGCGTCGTGGGCATAGATCGGCTGGTAGTGCAGGAAGAGCTGCTCGGTGCCGATCGCCGCCTGCAGGTCCCGCACCAGCTCGAGCCGCTCGCGCAGCTTGCCGTCGAGCTGCTCGTCGTAGATGCTGACGCGGCCGCGGCCGTCGCCCTTGGCGCGGTACATCGCCAGGTCGGCCTTGTGCAGCAGGTCCTCGCGGTCGGCGACGCGCTCGTCGAGCATCGCCACGCCGACGCTGGCGCCGATGTGCAGCACCTGCGGGCCGACCGTCATCGGCTGCGCCAGGCGCTCGACGATGCGCTGCGCCAGCGACTCGACCGCATCGCGCTCGCCGAGCCCATGCGCGACGACGGCGAACTCGTCGCCGCCGAGCCGCGCGAAGTGGTCGCCGCGACGCACCAGCGAGCGGATGCGATCGGCGGTGCCGCGGATCACCTCGTCGCCGAGCGCGTGGCCGAGCGTGTCGTTCACGTGCTTGAAGCGGTCGAGGTCGATGTAGAGCACGGCGAGCGCCTCGCCGCTCGCGCGCGCCTGCTGCATCGACAGCGCCAGCACCTCGTTGAGGCTGCCGCGGTTGAGCGCGCCGCTCAGCGTGTCGTGGCGCGCGAGGTAGTGCACCTGTTCCTCGATCGCGCGGCGGTCGATCAGACGCAGCCGCATGTGCTCGAGCGCCGCCATCACGCTGTGGCGGTGCGCAGCGTCCACCGGCACCGGCGTGTCGAGCTCGCCGTCGGCGATGCGCAGCGAGATGCGGTGCGCATCGCGCGGGTCGCCGCCGAGCTGGCGGTCGAGGGTGCGCACCATCACCAGGCCGGCCACCGCGGCCAGCGCGGTCAGGCCGACCAGGCCGGCGAGCATCAGCCCCGCCGCGCGGGTGCCGGCCGCTGCGGCCGCGGCGTCGGCACGCTTGGCCGCGGCGACGGCGAGCGGCAGGAAGGACTCCATGCCGCTGATCAGGGCGCCGTAGTTGACCAGGCTGGTTTCGTCGCCGGCGTCGATCAGGCGGATCGCCAGCAGCGCGTCGACGCGCTGGCGCAGCGCCGGCCACGCGGCCTGCTGACGGGCGATCTCGGCGTCGTGGGCGACCAGCGCCTCGAGGTGCGGCCCGATGCGGCGCGCCGCGTCCAGCAGCGCGTCGCGCGCCGGCGTCGTGCCCTGCGACAGCATCACCTCGCCGGCAGCGCGCAGCAGGGTCTCGCCGGCCAGGTGCACGGCATGGGCATGCGCGGCGCGGTCCTGGGCCCGCTGCATGCGCGCCATCGAGTCGCGCGCCAGCGCCAGCACGCCGAGCGCCGCCAGCATCAGCAGCAGCGCACCGAGTCCGACACGCTGGCGCAGCGTCAGGAGCGGGGCGGGAAAGGTCGACATGCCGGCGTTGTGCTGGAGGGCCGCCGGCGGCCCTACTGCTCGACCGGCAACTGTGCCGCCGTCCAGCCGGCCCAGCCCTCGCGCAGGTAGAACACCTGCTTGTAGCCGCGCGCGACGGCCAGCACGGCCGCCTTGTAGGACTTCCAGCCGTTGGTGCCGTGGCTGTAGAAGACGATCGGCGTGGCCTTGTCGGCGGGCAGGCGCTCCCAGTCGAAACTGTCGAGCGCGCCGTCGAAATCGGGCGCGTAGGCGCTCTTCTCGTTGTAGTAGGCCAGCTTCGCGCCGGGCACGCGGCCCTTGCCGAAGTTCAACGGGCTGCGCGTGTCGACGAACACGGCACGCCCGGCCGTCAGCATCGCATGGGCCTCGGCCACGCCGATCACCTTGCCGCCGGCGAGCTGCGTCGGCGTGTCGGGCCGGTCCTCGGCCTGCGCGACGGCGCCCGCGATCGCCAGCACCGCGGCGAAGAAGAAGTCCCCAACCCGACGAACGATGCGCATACCGGTCCTGCCACCGCTGCCCGGAGCGGTTCGCCTTGATGTTAGGAGTCCCTCACGGCGAAAGGCCCACGCACACGTGCATCACCATCGCCGAAGCGGTGACGCTTGTCACGACAGGGCCGTGTTTGCGCAGCGGATCAGGGCGTGCCGGGCGGCTTGACTTCGCGGGCCTCGATGTCGACGACGTCGCCCACGGGGCCGGCGCGGCCGCGCATCGGCCACCCGGCGCGCGGCGGCATGCCGCCGAAGCGCTGCCATTGCGGCTGGCGCCCGCGGACCAGCGCCCACAGCAGCAGCAGGCCGCCGGCCACCAGGCCGAGCAGCACCATGCCGGCCATCAGGGCCAGGCCGAACAGCGTGGCGACGAGGCGCAGCGCCAGGCCTGCGGCGCCGTGCAGCAGGCGCTGCACGGCGGAGAAGGGAGCGGAGAAGGCGTTCATGGGCTTCGGATGCCGGCGGCGGGGCGCCGGTTCCGCGACGCGGCGCGCGAGGGGGCTATTCGACCACCTTGATGCGCTGGCCCGGCCGCGGCTCGCCGCTAGGGTAGAGCCCGTTGATCAGCCGCAGCTGGGCCTCGGCATCGGCGCCGAGCGGCGAGCGCCTCGCCAGTTCGGCGAAGCCGCCGCGCGGCGGGGCCGTCACGGCCAGCGTCCACGGCTTGGCCGCTGCACGGTCGGCCGCGCTCAGCGGGCGGAACGAGGCTTCGGCCGCGCGCAGCCCGGCATAGGCGCGCTGCAGCGCGGCAGCGTCGCGCGAGGCGTAGAGCATCAGGTAGTGCCGGCCCTCGGGCCCGGTGAGCACGGTGGCGACGAGGCCCTGCGCGCGCCCCTGAGCGTCCTGACGCTGGCCGACGAAGTGAGTCGCCTCGAAGCCGTTGACGACGCGGCGCTCGGTGCGGCCGCTGCTCGGCTTGAGGCCGTTGCGGATGATCTCCTCGTGCGTGCGCCCGGTGCGCGGCGGCACCGGCTGCAGCGCGAGACCGGCATCGCCGGCGGCGTTGACGAGCAGCACCGTGTCGCGGCCGTTGCGCACCCGCCAGCCGTCCGGCGCGGTGAGCGCGAAGCCGAGCGGCTCGTGGAAGAACTGCCGCCCGCGCGTCACGCCCTGCTCGCGGCTTTCGCCGTAGACGAGGCCGTCGATCGCCTGCAGGAAGCGCGCGCGGCCGTCGTCGCCGTAGTCGCCCGAATAGCCGGCGGCGACCTCGCGGATGCGCTGCAGGCGCTCGTCGTTGCTGGGGTGGGACGACAGCCAGTTCGCGCCGGACGGCGCCGCGCGGCCGGCGGCCCGGGCCTGGTCGGCGACGTAGCGCTCCTGGCTGCGCAGCACGCCGATCACATCGACCATGTTGCGCGGACGGTAGTCGCTGCGCGCGAGGTACTCGGCCCCCAGGCGGTCGGCCTCGAGCTCCTGCTCGCGGCTGTAGCTCGCGACATAGCCCGCCGCGACGGCCTGCGAGAGCTGGCTCGCCGCATCGCCGAGCCCGAGGGCGGCGCCGAGCACGCTGGCGGCCAGCACGCCGAGCCCGGCGGTCTGCTGGCGCGTCGCGCGCTGCGCGCCGTGGCGCGCGGTCACGTGGCCGATCTCGTGGCCGATGACGCCGGCGAGGTCGGCCTCGCTCTCCATGTAGGCCATGATGCCGCGGGTCACGTAGACGTAGCCGCCGGGCAACGCGAAGGCGTTCACCTCGGGGCTGTCGAGCACGGTGAAGGTCCAGCTCAGCTGGGCGCGGTGCGACTGCCGCGCGAGCTTCTGGCCGATGCCGTTCACGTAGGCCTGCAGGCGCGCGTCGGCCACCACGCCATATTCCTGCAGCACCTGCGCATGGGCCTTGCGGCCTTCGGCGATCTCGTCGGCCTCGGTCATCACCGAGCGCTCCTCGCGCCCGGTCACCGGGTTCACCGCGGTCGCGCAGCCGGCCAGCAGAGCGGCGGCGGCCAGCAGGAGCAGCGTGCGGCGCATCCTCAATGCGGCTTGCGCGGCGGCGTGCGCTCGCGGTCGTCGCGCTTCGGCAGGAAGGCCTTCGGGCGGATCACATTGCCCTCGCGCTCGACGTCGCGGCGCACGCGGCGGATCAGCGCCTCGGCCTCGCGGGCGGCCTCGGCCTCGAGGTCGCGCGGGCGCGGCGGACTGCGCCGTGAACGCTGCAGCGCGCCGCGCAACCGCGCCCAGCCGCGCCCGGCCGCCGCATCGAGTAGGCGGCGGCGCCGCGCGCCGAGCGCGAGCCGGGCCAGCAGCAGCAGGCACACGGCGAGGCCGATCCCGGGCAGCAGCAGTTCCAGCACGGCAGGCCCCGCGAGCGCTAGACGGCGCCGATGAAGTCGCGCTTGCCGATCTCGACGCCGTTGTGGCGCAGGATCGCGTAGGCGGTCACGACGTGGAACATGAAGTTCGGCATCGCGAAGCGGTGCAGGTAGTCGGCCCCGCCGGGAAAGCGCATCTCGGTGCCACCGGGAGTGATGACGATCTCGCGCGTGTCGCTGCCCGCGAAACGCTCGGGCGTGAAGCCCTCCAGCAGCGCCTGCACGCGCGCGATGCGCTGCTGCAGCTCGTCGAAGGACCGTTCGCTGTCCTCGAAGGGTGTCGGCGGCACGCCGGTCAGGCGCGCGGCGATGTTCTTCGCGAAGTCGCAGCTCAGCTGCACCTGGCGGCGCAGCGGGAACATGTCGGGGTAGAGCCGCGCGTCGAGCAGCGCGTCGGGCTCGATCTTGCGCGCCTGGGCATGGGCTTCGGCCTTCACGAGGATCGCCGACAGCGACCCGAGGTACTGGCGGCACACCGGGATCGACGCAAGGTACAGCGGCTGGCTCATGGCAGGGGCTCCGGACGACGCTGCACCAAGTATGGCGCCGTCGGCCCGCGCCGGGGCGCCCGAGACCGCGGCCTAGGGGTTTGCCGGGCCCCCTCAGGCGGCCTCGCGCCAACACCGCGCCGCGGCCAGCGCCCGGCCGACCTCGCGGGCGTCGCCGACCGTGCGGATCGCCTGATAAAGGGCCTCGGCCTCGGGGTGGCGACGGCGCAGCAGGTTCAGCCACTGCTTGAGCCGGCCGGCACGGGCGCGCGGCTCGATGTGCAGCTGCACGCGTGCCCAGAAGGCCTCGACCAGCGGCTGCACCGCATCCCAGGCCAGGCCGGCCGCCGCGGCGCCGCGCGCGTCGGCGGCCACCGCCAGCGCGAGCCCGGGGTCGCAGACCATGCCGCGGCCGAGCATCAGCGCGTCGCAGCCCGACAGCTCGCGGCAGCGGCGCGCGTCCTCCACGGTCCAGATCTCGCCGTTGGCGACGACCGGGATGCGCACCGCGGCGCGCACGTCGGCCACCCGCGCCCAGTGCGCCGGCGGCCGGTAGCCCTGGGCCTTGGTGCGGGCGTGCACGACCAGTTCGCCGGCGCCGCCGGCCTCGATCGCCTGCGCGCATTCCTCGGCGCGGCCGTCGTCGGCATAGCCCAGGCGCATCTTGGCCGACACCGGCATCGCCGCCGGCACCGCGCGGCGCACCGCGCCGACGATGCGCGTCAGCAGCTCCGGGTCCTGCAGCAGCGCCGCGCCGCCGCCGTGGCGGTTGACGACCTTGGCCGGGCAGCCGAAGTTGAGGTCGATGCCGGCCGGGCCGAGGCCGGCCAGCCGCGCCGCGTTCTCGGCCAGGCAGCCCGGGTCGGAGCCCATCAGCTGGGCGCGCACCGGCACGCCGGCGGCCGTGCGCCCGCCGTGGGCCAGCTCCGGCACGATGCGCAGGAAGGCGCGCTCGGGCAGCAGCGTGCCGGTGACGCGGATGAACTCCGACACGCAGCGGTCCACGCCGCCGGCCTGCGTGAGCGTGTCGCGCAGCAGGTGGTCGAGCAGCCCCTCCATGGGCGCGAGCAGCAGGGTCATGGCGTCGCCCGGCGGGGCGGCAAGTGTACGCAGCGCGCCCGATGGAGCCCGCCGCCGAAACCCGCGATGATCCGGCTCCCGTCCACTCCAGGAGCCTGTTTGTGAGAACCCTGCTGTTCGTGTCGCTGTTCGCGCTCGCCGCCCCTGCCCTGGCCCAGAACGCCGATGCCGACGCGCTGAAGGCCGCCGCGGCCGAGAAGGGCGCCGAGACCACGCCCAGCGGCCTGGTCTACCGCTCGCTTAAGGACGGCAAGGGCGCGAGCCCGACCGCGGCCGACGTGGTGCAGGTCCATTACCGCGGCACGCTGGTCAGCGGCAGCGAGTTCGACAGCTCCTACAAGCGCGGCCAGCCGGCCGCCTTCCCGCTCGGCGGCGTGATCCCCTGCTGGACCGAGGGCGTGCAGAAGATGAAGGTCGGTGGCAAGGCCAGGCTCACCTGCCCGGCCGCGATCGCCTACGGCCCGCGCGGGGCCGGCGGCGGCGTGATCCCGCCGAACGCGACGCTGCACTTCGAGGTGGAACTGCTCGACATCGCCAAGCGCAACTGAGCTCAGGCGGCGCGCGCGGCGCCGAAGGCTTTCTTGCCGAGCGTCACGCCGCCGAGCACCAGCGCACCGGCGGCGATGCCGACCACCGCCTCGGCGGTCATCGCGCCGAGCAGGCCGAGCCAGCCGGTGTCGATGGCCGCCGCCTCCACCAGGTGGTGCAGCGCCGGCCAGCCGTGCACCAGGATGCCGCCGCCGACGAGGAACATCGCCGCGGTCCCGGCCACCGACAAGGCCTTCATCAGCCACGGCGCCGTCACGAGGATCGCGCGGCCCGCGGCCTGGGCCGCGGCACCGGCGCGGCGCGTCAGCCACAGGCCGCCGTCGTCGAGCTTCACGATGCCGGCCACCAGACCGTAGACGCCCACCGTCATGATCGCGGCGATCGACAGCAGCACCGCCACCCGCGTGCCGAAGGGCGCCGCCGCCACGGTGCCGAGCGAGATCACGATGATCTCGGCGGACAGGATGAAGTCGGTGCGCACCGCGCCCTTGATCTTGTCCCGCTCGAAAGCGACGAGGTCGGCGTTCGGGTCGGTCAGCGCCTTCGTCAGCGCCGCGTGATGCGCCTCGTCCTCCTCGCGGCTCGCGAGCAGCTTGTGCGCGAGCTTCTCGACGCCCTCGTAGCACAGGAAGGCACCGCCGATCATCAGCAGCGGCGTGATCAGCCAGGGCAGCAGGGCGCTGATGGCGAGTGCCGCCGGCACCAGGATGGCCTTGTTGACGACCGAGCCCTTGGCCACCGCCCACACCACCGGCAGCTCGCGGTCGGCGCGCACGCCGGCCACCTGCTGCGCGTTCAGCGCGAGGTCGTCGCCGAGCACGCCGGCGGTCTTCTTCGTCGCCACCTTGGTCAGCACCGCGACGTCGTCGAGCACGGTGGCGATGTCGTCGAGCAGGGCAAGCAGGCTGGAGGCCATCGGCGGGGTCCTCGGCGGGAGTGAAGGCGCGGCGATGGTAGCGGCACGGACCCCTCGACGACGAAGGGCCGGCAGCGCCGGCCCTCGCGGTGGCTGGGGACGCCGGGGCGCTCAGTGCAGCCCGCGCGGCGTGACGGCCGGCACCGCGAACTCGCGGCCGACGACGGCGCGGGCGTAGAGGTAGTTGCGACGCGCCGCGTCGCTCAGGTCGTCGAGCGGCACATGGCCCTCGGCGTCGCAGGGGAAGACGAGCGCGCGGCCTTCGTTGAACAGCGACTGGAAGCGCAGCTCGTAGCGTGCGGCGGCGGGTTCGAGGGGCGTAGCGTCCATCTCGTCGACCTCCTTCGATGAAGCGTTCGGCGGCGAACATCACTCTGCGCGCGTCGTGCGACGACCGATCCGGTGAATCGAGGGGCCGACACCCTGCTGTCGCGCAACGGCCGGCCTTCATCGTGCGCCGGTTCCTGCCGCTACAACGCAGCCCGCCGCGTGCGCGCCGACCGCCGCGTGCGCGATGTCACGCCGCGCCCGGCGCGGGCCCCCGATCAGGGGGAGCTGCCGGGTGCCTCGTCGGCGTCGCGGCGGCAGTCGGCGCGCAGTGCCGCCCAGCCGTCGGCGCCCAGGCGGCGCAGCGTCGCGATGTTGGTCTCGTAGATCGCCTCCGGCTCGGGGAAGGCGGCCACCGCGCGCGCGACGCTCGCCTCGCGCAGCAGGTGCAGCATCGGCCACGGCGAGCGGTTGGTCGCATTGGCGATGTCGTCGGCCTCGGTGTCCGCGAAGCGGTAGTCGGGGTGGAAGCTCGCGACCTGCAGCTCGCCGGCGTGGCCGAGCTGCACGAGCGCGGCTTCGGCCACGTCGAGGAAACCGAGATAGTCGTCGAAGTCGCCCAGCACGTGCGGGTGGATCAGCAGCGTCGTGTCCACGGCTTCGGGGTCGGCGGCGGCGAGCCGGTCGAGCTCGTCGCAGAGCGTGGCGAGCAGCGCGTCGGTGTCGCGTGCCTCGCAGACCACCCAGCGGATGCGCTGCTTCACGTGCACCGCGCGCGCGAAGGGGCACAGGTTCAGGCCGATCACCGCGCGCTCGAGCCAGGCGCGGGTCTCGGCGCGCACACGGTCGGCGCCCGGGGCGGCACTCGTGTCGGCTTTCGGCGCGGGTTCTGCGTTCATGGAACCCACACCCTACACTGCCTGCGCCGCACAGGCTTGGAGCAGCCGCCTTGATGACAGCCCTGCCATACCGCCCGCTCGCCGTCGCCGCCGTCCTTGCCGCGCTGGGGGGTGGGGCCGTCGCCGGGCCCGAGCCCTGGACCGTCGCGGGGCGCCAGGGGATGATCCTGCAGGTCATCGTGCCGGTCGCGCAGGCCAAGGAGCGCGGCGCCTACCAGCAGCAGATCGAGGCCTTGTGCCGCGGCCGCGAGACCTGCTTCGTCAACTTCTACACCAACAGCCGCGGCGTGCCCCTCGCCGTGCCTCTGCCGGACGAGATCGCCAACGAGCCGACGGCCGTGCTGCGCCGCTCGGCCAAGCAGGGCACCGAGGGCTTCCGCTGGAGCTGCCGCCTCGCGCTGCCCGAACCCGACTGCTTCTGACATGAATCCTTTCCGCTGCGGCTTCGCCGTGCCGTCGATGCGCCGCCCCGCCCTCGCCTTGCTGCTCGCTCTCGCCGGCGCCGCCGCGGCGGCGGCCGAGGAGGACGCCGCCCGCTTCGTGCAGTTCGTCGAGGAACCGGCCGGCCACTGCGTGCTGCGCGGCGGCCAGCAGATGCTGGTCCGCAACACCCACCCGACACG
Source organism: uncultured Methylibium sp. (assembly GCA_964384225.1). Classification (GTDB taxonomy): domain Bacteria; phylum Pseudomonadota; class Gammaproteobacteria; order Burkholderiales; family Burkholderiaceae_C; genus Methylibium. The sequence continues at coordinate 639 of CAYLKR010000073.1, read as the reverse complement.
CACGATCAAGGTCTGGCTGGACCGCTACCACGGCGGCACCGGCACCGGCGACCGCTCGCGCTCCGAGCTGGCGCCCGGCGCCGAGCCCGAGGCCCTGGGCTGCACGCGCAACAACCAGGCGCCGCAGGAGTGGCGCATCGTGAGGGTCGTGTTCGTCGATTGAAGCGCCGCTGCCGACCCGACGTCGGCGGGCTGCACCCCTCGACGCGCCGGACGGTCGAGGTGGCGTTCACGTGAGCGTTCAGCGCGCCACGGTGTCGGCGGGCACCCGGTCGGCCGGCGCCGCTGGCAGCGGATCGTTGGCGGTGGCCGACACGGGCGGCGGTTCGTCGCCCTCCTCGTCCGGCTCGGCGCCGAGGAAGCCGCCGCTCTGGTGCGCCCACAGCCTCGCGTACAGGCCGCCGCGCGCCAGCAGGCTCTGGTGCGTGCCTTCCTCGACGATGCGGCCGCGGTCGAGCACGATCAGCCGGTCCATCGCCGCGATGGTGGACAGCCGGTGCGCGATCGCGACCACCGTCTTGCCCTCCATCAGCCGGTAGAGGCTGGCCTGGATCGCCGCCTCGACCTCGCTGTCGAGCGCGCTCGTCGCCTCGTCGAGCAGCAGGATCGGCGCGTCCTTCAGCATCACGCGCGCGATCG
>CAYLKR010000072.1:0-12668 GCA_964384225.1 uncultured Methylibium sp. | reverse complement strand
CCTACGGCACCACCATCCAGGGCAGCGGTCCCGATGCCGGCGTCTTCCGCTACCAAGCCAACCTGAGCCGCCTGGCCAGCACATTCACCTTCACTGAACGGCAAGCGAACGCCTTGGGCGAAAGCGCACGCGAAGCCGAGACGCTGGCGCGCACCGAACGCGAGGCCATGCAGCGCAGCCAGGCCACCGCGCTGAGCCGAGCACTCGGCATCCAGGACAGCTACGAGCGCTCGCAGCAGAGATCGGGCGCCACGAGCACGTCCGACGGCGGCTCGACCAGCACGCAATTCCAGACCCTCAACTCGGTGGCGCGCGACGTCAACCGCCGCCTTGGTCTGAGCGACGACTCGACGGTCGGCAAGACCGTCGCCGCGGCGGCATCGATCGGCGTGAAGATCCCTCTGACCGAGATCGGCGCCGACGCCAGGGCAGAGGGTCGCGCTGTCGATCAGCAGATGCTGCAAAGCGCTTACGACTTTGCCCGCAAGGCAGTCGAGAGCGCGCAGCTCACGGAAGCGAGCGCCTTGATCAAGGACTTCCGTTCATCGGAGGCCTATCAGTGGGCCCGCGGCAACCGCGCGACATCCACCGCCGGCTACGAGTCGTCGTCCCGTGAGGCCAACGAGCGGCAGACCTCCAGCGACAACGCCTACGGCCAAGCGCGCGAACTCGCCCGCACCGCGCAGTTCATGCGCGAATGGAGCAGTGGCACACAGACCGACTTCACCAACTATGCGGCGCGGCGTCTCGCGGAGCGCGGTCTGCTGCGTGAGGAAGACCCGATCAAGCTGCAGCGCGCGGTGACCGAGATCGCCTACTCGTACGCGCGCGGCGGAAGTGCGGCAACCGGCTACGTTCCGACCGACAGCCCGCTGGGTCCGTCGACACCGCTGCCTGCGACCCTGGGTTGGCCCGATGCGTCGCTGCGCGAGCAGTACAACACCAACGTGAGCGCTTCGGACGGGAACACACTGCGCCAGCAGACCGCGACCAACGAAGCCGAGATCCGTGCGCGCCAGACTCGCCAGCGTGCCGTGCCCAACCAATCAGTGGGCAATGACCTCGCCGGCCGCGTCAGCGCCGGCGAAACCGAAGCAAAGAACAAGATCGACAAGGGGCGCAGCCAGATTTCGCAGGACGCCGGGACGCTCAGCGAGAACTACAAGTCCTCGGTGCGACTCGGCAAGGTCAGCCCCAATCACGGCGGCAATCGAGCGGTCTGGGACACGGTGGGCGCCAACGCGAGCCAGCCGGACCTTGGCACTCCGCCCAAGGTCGAGCCCATCGGCGAATGGCATTTCGACAAAGATGGCGTCCCAGTGATGGGCCCGGCGCCAAAACCGCAGGCCACAACAGCCAAGCCGGGCACGGCGCAGCCCGAAGCTCAATCGCCCACCGACCAGGACAGCCGTCCCGGCAAGCGTTGATCAGTCCCCGGGTCGATCCCTGAACGCACCGACCTCGAGACTGCCGAGGCCGTTTCGCGTCACGTAGCCGGGAGAATCCTCTCGGTGGCGGCGCGCCGCATCGCCGGCGACTGACCGCCCGCGCACGAGCCCACCTTCTCGTTCCTGATCCGCGTCCAGGTCACCGGACAGGGCCGCGTCGTCTGCGGGCAGACCCACGGCAAAGGCTGCGCCCAGCTGCATGCGCAGGCTTCCGAAGAATTCGGACCACCGGTTTCGGAGCGATCGGTTGTCAGCGGCCATGGACGGAAGGTAATCGATTCCGGAGCCGTCGGCCACGCTTGTAAGGCAGAAGTCCAAGAAAACACGGTTCCGGGTTATGCGTTGCAAACCATTCTGCTATTCTACGCAGCACCCCGGACGCACCCAATGATCCGCTGCCACCTATCCACCCTCATGGGCCGAGACAAGCTTCGCATCGCGGACGTTTCGCGGCGCACGGGGCTGAATCGCAGCACGATCACCGCGCTCTACAAGGAGACAACGACACGCGTCGATCTCCCTGCCGTCGACCAGCTCTGCCGACTCTTCAACTGCCAGGTCGGCGACCTGTTCGAGCACGTCCCGGATGACCGCGAGGTGAACCCATGACCCTCACCGGCGCCCGGTGGCATGTCATCGCCGAGTCCAACTTCGCATGGGAGCGAGAGGCACTGGACTGGCTTCGAAGCCAGCTGCCCGACCGCGATCCATGGCACGTCTGGACCAACTTCGAATTCATCGACGACGAGGGCAAGGTCAGCGAGGTCGACGCACTGGTTCTCTCGCCTGCCGGCCTATTCCTCGTGGAGATCAAGAGCCGTCCCGGAGTGCTGACCGGCGATGTGCACAGCTGGACCTGGACGACCGACGGCCGATCCGCGACCGTCGACAACCCGGTCATCCTCGCGAACCGCAAGGCCAAGCGCCTGGCCAGCCTGCTGAAGCGGCAGCCAGCGATCACCAAGGCGAAGATCCGCCTGCCCTTCGTCGAGCCTGCGATCTTCCTTTCGTCGACCAGTCTGTCTTGCAAGCTAGAGGGGCTCGCGAAGACGGCCACCTTCCAACGCGGCCGCCCCGGCACCCTGGACGATCCGGGCATCGTGGGTGCGCTGGCCAACGGCATCACCAATCGCTCGTTGACGAACGTCGACTCGCAGCAGGCTCGCGCCATCGCTCGCGGGCTCACCGAGGCCGGCATTCGTCCTTCCAACAAGCACCGACAGGTGGGCGACTACCGCCTCGGCAAGCTGCTGTCCGAAGGTGAAGGCTTCCAGGATTGGGAAGCCCAACACGTCAGCATCGACACGGTGCACCGCCGGGTGCGCATCTACACCGTCGCAACCGCCTCGAGCCCAGAGATCCGCTCCACGCGCGTTCGCCAGGCGCGCCGTGAGTTCGAGATCCTCGAAGGCATCGACCATCCGGGCATCCTGAAGGTCAAGGACTACAAGGAGACCGAGCTCGGCCCGGCACTGATCTTCGATCACGACCCCAAGGCCGTGCGCCTGGATCACCTGCTGCGCGACAACGGCAAAGACCTCTCGATCACGCAGCGCCTGCAGCTGGTGCGCGACATCGCCGAGACGTTGAAATACGCGCACTCCAAGCGCCTCTACCACCGGGCTCTGGGGCCGCAGAGCATCCTCGTCCATGGCATCGGCAGCGGTGCATTGCACCTGCGCCTGATGAACTGGCAGACGGCGTCGCGCAACGTCGGTGACTCCGCATCGCCATACACCGTCCACCACACGACCGGCACCCAGCATGTCGAGGACTATGTCGAAGACCCGGGGATGATCTACCTCGCGCCGGAGACGACCCGTGCGGACCCCGCGCACGGCCCGAGCCTCGATGTGTTCTCGCTGGGCTGCATCGCCTACCAGCTCTTCAGCGGCCAGCCGCCCGCCGAATCGGTGCTCGACCTGGCCGAGAAGCTGCGCGTCGGCCAAGGGCTGCGTCTGTCGGACGTGATGGACGGCTGCGGCGCACGTCAGCAGGAACTCATCCAGTTCGCCACCTGCCCTGACGTGCTCGCCCGATACGAGACCGTGCAGCAGTTTCTGGACGACCTGGATCGTGTCGAGGACGAACTCACCACCCCCGACCCGGAAGCCACGGTAGACCCGAGCGTCGCCGGTAAGGACGACCGCCTCGACGGTGGATTCACCGTCATCAAACGCATGGGGCGCGGCTCGTCCAGTGACGCGCTGCTGGTGCGCAAGGACGGCAGCGACGAAGAGCACGTGCTCAAGGTTGCGTGTGACGTCGCGCACAACGACCGTCTGGCTGCAGAGGGCGAGGTACTCGCGCGGCTGCATCACCAGAACATCGTGGCTCACCGCGAGACGCTCTCCGTTGCCGGTCGTACGGCCCTGCTGCTCAAGAGCGCTGGTGCCACGACGATGGCCGAGAAGCTCAAACAAGAGGGGCGTCTGTCGCTCGACATGCTGCAACGCTTCGGCGAAGAGCTGATCGAAGCGGTGAACCACCTCGAAGCCGAGGGCGTCGCTCATCGCGACATCAAGCCCGAGAACATCGGCATTGCCGAGAACCGCAACCGCAAGCTCCAGCTCGTGCTGTTCGACTTCTCGCTGTGTCGCACGCCGGCCGACAACATCACGGCGGGCACGCACCCATACCTCGACCCATTCCTATCGCTGCGGCGGCCGCCGCGCTGGGACCTGTATGCCGAGCGCTTCGCGCTGGCCGTCACGCTCTACGAGATGGCGGTCGGCCAGCCCCCGGTATGGGGCGATGGGCAGACCTCACCGGCCATGCTCGACGTCGAGGCCACGGTCGAGAGCGATGTCTTCGACCCGGTCACGCGCGAGGGCTTCACAGCGTTCTTCGCCAAGGCGTTGAAGCGCGACTACCGAGAGCGCTTCGACAACGCCGAAGAAATGCTTCGTGCGTGGCGCGCCATTTTTGCCGGTCGCCAGACCGTTCAGCCTGGAGATGCGAGCGCAGCGGAGGGCTTGGCTGCCATCGCCATGACGGCCACGCCGCTCACGACGATGGCCGAGCTGGGCTACAGCCTCGAAGCGCAGGACGTCCTGGAGCGCATGGGCATCCACAACGCCCGTGAACTGCTGGCTGTCGATCGCATCCGCTTCCGCTACCTGCGGGGTGTGGGCGACAAGATCCGCAAGGAGATTCGCCTCACCGCCAAGGAACTGGCTCGCCTGCGACCGGACCTTACCCAGGGCCGCAGCACCGTGCACGACGCGGACGAGGAAGCCGGCGGCGCCGTCAGCGTCAACGAGCTGGCGGCACAGCTGCTACCGCGCCGCCCTGCCGGTGATGACCGGCCCGAGGAAGCCGCCCTCGCCCACTACCTGGGCTTGGACGACAGCGTGCAGGCCGGCGGCTGGCCCAGCCTGGGCGAGTCTGCACAGGCCAACCAGGTGGACCGGGGCACGCTGACTGCCGCGCTCATCAAGGCGCGTGAACGCTGGCTGAAGAATCCGGCCTTCACGGAACTGCGCCAGCAGCTCGACACCTTGCTGCGCAGCCAGGGCCAGGTGATGAGCGCCATCGAGAGCGCGATGGCGCTGCTGGCCTTGCGCGGCTGCGCAGCGCAGGACGACGCCGAGCGGCTGCGCCAGGCCAGCGCAGTGTTGCGGGCCGCGGTGGAGGCCGAGTCGCACCTCGACCAGCCGCGCTTCGAGGCCTTCGACCACCAGCCCTGCGCCCTGATCGCCACCGCCTCGGCCTGGGCCGACTACGCCCGCCAGCTCGGTGCCGCCGCAGACGCCTGCGCGCTGGCCGATCCCCTGCTCCCGCCGCCGCGCGTCCTCGAAACGCTGGAGGGCGTGCCGCTACCCGCGGTGCTTGCCTCCGACAACGCGCCGGCTGCCCCGATTGCCCCCTCCCGGCTGCTGCGTCTGGCCGCCTCGGCGTCGCGCAAGGCCGCGTTGTCGAGCCGGCAGGAAATCTACCCGCGTGGCATGGCCCCGTTGCAGGCCCTGCGCCAGTCGTTGGGGGCGCTTGTCGGCGCACCGCAACTGCGACTGCGCGACATTCAAGACCGCGTGCGCGGACGCTACCCCGAAGCCTCGGCACTACCCGGCCGGCCCGAGCTGGACCGTCTGCTGGAAGAGGCCGGCGCACCCTTGAGTTGGGACCCTTCGGCCGCTGGCGGCGCCGGCGCGTACCGCCTCTCGACCCTAGGCAGCGCACAGACGGCCGGCACCACCACGGTGTTTTCACGTCATGCCACCGAGTTCAGCGCGGGGCCCGAAGGCGACGCCGAGGTGGCCGATGCTGCCGCTGTCGAAGAACGGCTCAAGCGAGGCTTGCAGCAAGGTGGCCTGCTCGTGCTGACTGTTCACCCGCGCATCGCACGCAGGGCCGAGGCTGAACTGCTGCATCGCTTCGGCGCGCCAGGCACTCAGCCTACGCCGCTGCAGCGCGTGAACTTCGATGCGCTGGTGCTCAAAGCGTTGCACGAGCAGGCGGCAGCAGCCCGCGTCGATTGGAATGCGGTTCTCGAAGCCGACGCGGCCGACCGCGGCAGCCGGCACTGGATCAACCTTCAACGTCTCGTCCAGCGCACACTGCCCACGCTGCGGACGGCGCTGTTGCAGAGCACGGCGCCGATCCTGCTGGTGCGCGCCGGCCTGCTGGCGCGCTACGACCTGATGACCCTGATCACCGAGGTCGAGGAACACGCCGGCCGTCCCGGGCACACGCCCAGCGTCTGGTTGATGCTGCCCACGGCCAATCAAGGCCTGCCGCTGATCGACGGTGTCGCAGTGCCGATCGTGAACAACATGCAGAACACCCGCGCTTTGGCGCTGCCGCAGGCCTGGGTGGAGAACAGACACCGCGCAGGCATCGCCACGTAGGCCCCCCGCCGGAACACCACAACAGGAAGAAACAGCTCAGTGATCAACGCCCCCCAACTGCTCTCGGATCTCACCCGCCTGCTCAAGCGCTTCGAAGACGACCTGCGTCAGCGCATCGCGGAGGTGGCCGAGCTGAAGGCCAGCCTGCAGGCGGAATGGCAGACGGCCCGCGACGCCGACCGCACGGCAGAGACCTTCGAGTCCTGGGCGGACCAGGTGATCACGCAGGCCGGCGTGCACTGGCTGCTATCTTGCGTTTTCCTGCGGTTCATCGAAGACAACGAACTGGTCGAGCGCCCCTGGCTAAGCGGAACGCCGGAGTCCGGCCGCTTGGCGTTGGCGCGCGACCGGCACGAGGCCTACTTCCGCGAACGGCCGCTGGAGAGCGACCGTGACTACCTGCTTGCTGCTTTCCGCGAAGCGGGTGCGCTGCCAGGACTGCACACCTTCTTCGATGAGGCGCACAACCCGGTGTTCCGCCTGGGCTTGAGCGGCGACGCCGCGATGGCCCTGCGCCAGTTCTGGCAACAGGTGGACCCGAACACCGGCAGCCTCGCGCACGACTTCACAGACCCAGACTGGAACACCCGCTTCCTCGGCGACCTGTACCAGGACCTGTCGGAAGCAGCGCGCAAGCGGTACGCGCTGTTGCAGACGCCGGAATTCGTCGAGGAGTTCATCCTCGACCGCACGCTGACGCCCGCCATCCGCGAGTTCGGTTTCCGCGAAGTACGGATGATCGATCCCACCTGCGGATCAGGCCACTTCCTGCTGGGCGGCTTTCGCCGGCTGGTCGACGAATGGGTCCAACACGAACCGGCGCGCAACCCGCGCGATATCGCTCAGCGTGCGCTGGATGCCGTCGCCGGCGTGGACCTGAATCCCTTCGCCGTCGCGATCTCCCGTTTCCGGCTGCTGGTGGCTGCGCTCAAGGTCAGCGGTGTCCATCGTCTGAGCGAAGCCCCTGACTTCAAGCTGAACGTCGCAATCGGCGACAGCCTCCTGCATGGGAAGCGCTTTGGCATGACTGCCACCGAGGGCATGTTCGAGGGGGCCGAGCACTACGCGGGCACCGGGCTGGCGCACGCCTATGCAAGCGAGGATCTCGATGAGGTCAATCGTATCCTGGGGCGGCAATACCACGCCGTGGTTGGCAATCCGCCCTACATCGTTGTGAAGGACGCGGCGCTGAACGCGGCCTACCGGCAGCGGTATGCCAGCTGCCACCGTCAGTATTCGCTCGGGTGCCCGTTCACCGAGCACTTCTTCGAGCTGGCGCTCACCGGCAACGGTAGACCCGCGGGCTTCGTCGGTCTGATTACCGCGAACAGTTTCATGAAGCGCGAATTCGGCAGCAAGCTCATTGAGGTGGTGCTGCCTAGGCTGGATCTAACGCACGTCGTCGACACCTCTGGCGCCTACATCCCGGGGCACGGGACGCCGACCGTGATCCTGTTTGGACGCCACCGTGCTCCCATTGCGGAAGTAGTGCGCACGGTGATGGGAAGTAAGGGTGAGCCAAGTGCCCCAGACGATCCTTCCCGAGGGCTTGTTTGGACGGCCATCTTGACCCAACTCGACTGCGTGGGTTCGGAGAGCGAGTTCGTGAGTGTCGGGGACACGTTACGGGCGACCTTCTCGAAGCATCCGTGGAGCATTGGTGGCGGTGGCGCAGCCGAGCTTCGCGAGACTGTTGAAGCTTCTGGCCGCCGGCTTGAGGAGGCTGGTGCGGATCTTGGGTACCACGTCATTACTGGCGAGGACAACTGTCTCATGATTCCGGCCAGCCTGCCCAAGCGAGTTGGCCTAGAGCACGTGCGCACCATTGCCGAGGGGGACGATGTTCGTGACTGGACCTGTTCGCCGACGTCGGTCGCTCTCTGGCCGTACGACTCGCAGGGCCGCGATCTTGACGAACGTGAGTCGGCGGGACACGTGCGTTACCTTTGGCCTTATCGAACCTCACTTCGCGATCGCAAGGCATTTGGTGTCCCAGTAGAGCAACGTGGACTTCGATGGTGGGACCTTCGCGAGGTGTACCGGCAGCGATTACTGAGCCCGTTGACAATCACGTTTGGTGAGGTTGCTACACACAATCACTTCGTACTTGACCGCGGTGGAAAGGTATTCAACCGAACCGCACCGGTTATCAAGCTGCGCGACGGTTCCAAGGGTGGTGAGCATCGCGGAACAGTCTTTAAGCAGACGGCGCCCGTCATCAAGCTCCCGGCCGGCACCAGCGAGGACGAACATCTCGGGCTACTTGGGGCGCTCAACTCGTCTATAGCGTGCTTCTGGTTGAAGCAGGTATGTCAAGACAAAGCGGGGAGTGGCATCGGTCGCGGCTTGCAGAATGAGGCGTGGGAGGCTCGCTATGCCTTCAATGCCAGCAACATCGCGGAGTTCCCACTGGCCCAGCAGCGGCCGTTGGCGCTGGCGCGCACCCTGGATACGCTGGCCCGCGACATTGAGGCCTGCCTGCCTACAGCCCGGTTCCGCTTCGCCGCCGAAGGTTCGCAGCCACTGCCGACGCGCCAGACCCTCGACGAGATGCGCGAACGTGCCACTGGGCTGCGTCGCCAGGCGATCGCGTGGCAGGAGGAACTCGACTGGGAGTGCTACGGGATCTATGGCCTGCTGCCTGCCGACGCGGGTGAGCTGCGCTACGCAACGGGCGTGCCGCCCGAGGTCCGACTGGGCGAGCGCGCCTTCGAGATCGTGCTGGCCCGGCGCATGGCCGCCGGCCGCGAGACGACCACCTGGTTCGAGCGCCACGGCTCCATGCCGATCACCGAGGTCCCGACCCACTGGCCCGAGGACTACCGCCAGCTCGTACACCGCCGCATTGACCTGATCGAGCGTGACCGCGACATCGGCCTGATCGAGCGGCCCGAATACAAGCGCCGCTGGAACACGCCGGCCTGGGAAGACCTGGAGCACGCTGCGCTGCGTGATTGGCTGCTCGATCGGCTGGAAGCCCCGCACCTGTGGCTCGCCAGCGCCGACCACGCGCCGCAGCTCACCACGGTCAACCGTTTGGCCGACGCGGTGCGTAACGACGCCGCCTTCATGCAAATCGCCGAGCTGTACGCCGGCCACTCGGGATTCGACCTTATGCAGATCGTGGCCGAGCTCGTCGCGGGCGAATCGGTGCCCTTCCTGCCCGTGCTGCGCTACACCGACACGGGCCTGCGCAAGCGCGCGCAGTGGGAAGACACCTGGGCGCTGCAGCGGCGCGAGGACGCCGGCGAGAAGGTCGGCAAGATCCCCGTGCCGCCCAAGTACCAGAGCAAGGACTTCCTGAAGGCGGACTGCTGGCGCCTGCGCGGTGGTCTGGACGTGCCCAAGGAGCGGTGGGTCAGCTACTCCGGCTGCGAACGCGGCGCCGACACCAGCCTGCCCATCGCCTGGGCGGGCTGGAACCATCTGCAGCAGGCCACCGCGCTGGCGGCCTACTACCTGGAGATGAAGGAGAACGAGGGCTGGGAGCCAGCGCGCCTGCAGCCGCTGCTCGCCGGCCTGCTCGATCTGGTGCCCTGGCTGGAGCAGTGGCACAACGAGATCGACCCCGTTTACGGCGAGCGGATGGGCACGTACTACCGCGGCTTCGTCAACGAGGAGGCCCGGGCGCTAGGGTTCACATTGGACGACCTCCGCGGTTGGAAGCCGGTTGTCACGGCGGCGAAGCGCGGCCGAAAGAAGGCTGCGGCATGAGTGACGCACCCGCGCCCGTCACGATGGCGTTCACGCACCTTTGCGCGTGGCGAGTCATCGGCGGCATCGGCATGCCGGCGGACACGGGCGCCGTTCCGTTGGCCTCCGGTGTGGGCTGGTCGTACTCGCTCACCAAAGACATCGATGCAGTCTGCGCCAACAGCGACCGCGGGCTGGCGCTCAGTCATCTGGCCTTGCAGGGCATCTTCGGCCCCGAGAAAGTCGGAACCTTGGACGAGCGCCTCGCTGCGGAGATCGCGGAGATTCGCGAGGCTCGCCGCCGGCGTACCGGTGGATGGCCGCTGCTGCTCTTCCAGGGGACAGGGCCCCTTGCCGTCACGATCGGCAAGAGCTTTCAGCAGCACGCGGACTTCATCCTGACCTTCGACGCATATGACAAGGGCGAGATTCGCCAGCGATACGTCCACCAGCATCGGGCCATGCAGTTGGCGCTGGCGCTTGAATCGAAGACGCGCGTCCGTTTCGAAGAGGCAACCGCCGGCACCTACTGCACCGACGCGGCTGGGCATACGGTCTACAGCCTGGCCTTCTCGGGCGGCACCGCGGACATCACGGTCTCCTCGCCGCTATCGCCGCAAGGCACCAAGTCGGTTGCAGATCGCTTTGCATTGCTCGCCAAGAGCGCGGAACTCGCCTCGACGGTCCGTCTCTTTGCTGACATGGCAGCCTATGGACGCGAGCCTTTCCGCGTGTTCGTCTCCGGCTGGGCCGCGCTTGAGATCCTGATCAAGAAGACGTTCAAGGACTACGAGGAGCGCTTCTTCAGCACGCTCGCGATCCCGCATCAACCGGACATGGCAGCGCTGTTCATCGATCGCATCCGTAAGACCATGGGCGACAAACACAACCTGATCGACCGATTCACCCTGGTCTCGTCGGTGCTGCTGCCGTCGCAGGCCACCGCGGAGGCCGAGGCCGACCTCTCGACCTTCAGGCGCATCAAGCAGCAACGCGACGACATTGCCCACGGCGCAGCTTTTGACGAGAGCCAACTGCCGGTGTCCGAACTGAGCGATCTGCTGATGAAGTACCTCGCCGCTCATGCCACGGTGCACCCATAGAAGGAACTGACAGATGCCGCTGCTGAAAGACTTGATATCCATCCCGGAGCGCGTGCATCAGGGCGACTTCGTCCTGCAGTTGTCCAAGGGCGTAACCGAGCCGGAGCAGACGCTGCGCGACTATGTGGTGACGCCGCAGCTGGTCGATGCCTTCAGCAATGCCCTGGGCTTCATCCAGCAGGCCGTGCAGACGGCGAGCAGCAAGGCCGCCTACCTGCACGGCAGTTTCGGCTCCGGCAAGAGCCACTTCATGGCGGTGCTCAACCTGCTGCTCGCCGGCAACACCCAGGCGCGCTCGATCCCCGAGCTGGCCGAAGTCGTGGCGCGCCACAGCTGGACGCACGGCCGCAAGTTCCTGCTCGTGCCGTACCACATGATCGGCGCGCGAGACATGGAATCCGCCATCCTCGGCCAGTACGCCGAGTACGTGCGCAAGAAACATCCTGAGGCTCCGGTTCCCGGCTTCTACCTCGCCGAGGGCCTGTTCAAGGATGCGCGCGAGCTGCGCGAGCGCATGGGCGATGAGCCCTTCTTCGCGCAGTTGAACAAGGGCGTTGGAGGCACCGGGGGGGGCGGCGGTGGCGGCTGGGGCGAGTTCGACAGCGGCTGGGACGCCGCCAGCTTCGAGGTAGCCATGTTGGAGCCGCCAAATGGCGAAGAGCGTTCACGGCTCGTCGGCGACCTGATCACACAGTACTTCTCGGCGTACCGCAGCCTGGCCGGCAGCGGCGAGTCTTTCGTCTCGCTCGACGATGGTCTAAGCATCATGAGCCGCCACGCTCAGGCGCTGGGCTACGACGCGGTCATCCTGTTCCTTGACGAGTTGGTTCTCTGGCTCGCGAGCCACGCTGCGGACGTCAACTTCGTCAGCCGCGAGGGCACCAAGCTGGTCAAGCTGGTGGAGGCCACCAACGCCGATCGGCCCGTGCCGCTGGTCAGCTTCGTCGCGCGCCAGCGCGACCTGCGCGACCTGGTGGGCGAGAACCTCGCCGGCGCTGTGCAGCTGCAGTTCAGTGACGTGCTGAAGCACTGGGAAGCGCGCTTCCACCGCATCACGCTGGAAGACCGCAACCTGCCGGCCATCGCGGAGAAGCGCGTCCTGCGCCCGGTGGACGAAGCCGCGCGGAAAACGCTGCAGACCACGTTCGACGACGTGATGAAGATGCGCAAGGACGTGCTCGACACCTTGCTCACCACCACGGCCGACCGCGAGATGTTCCGCAAGGTCTATCCGTTCAGCCCGGCGCTGGTGCAGACGCTGATCGCGGTCTCGGCGGCGCTGCAGCGCGAGCGCACCGCGCTGAAGCTGATGCTGCAGTTGCTGGTGGATCGCCGAGCGGACCTGGAACTCGGGCAGCTCATTCCCGTAGGCGACTTGTACGACGCCATTGCCGAAGGCGATGAGCCGTTTTCGGAAGGCATGCGCCTGCACTTCGACAACGCGAAGCGCCTGCACAACCAGCGCCTGCTGCCGATGCTGGAGCGCCAGCACGGTGTGACGTGGGAAGCGATCAAGCTCGGTCAGGCGGACCCGACGGCGGCCAAGAACCTGCGCAACGACGCGCGGCTGCTCAAGA
>CAYLKR010000071.1:0-12897 GCA_964384225.1 uncultured Methylibium sp. | reverse complement strand
AGCAGATGAAGACGCTGATCACGCGCGCCGGCCCGGGCACCAAGATCGTCTGCCTGGGCAACCTGGCGCAGATCGACACGCCCTACCTGACCGAGGGCAGTTCGGGCCTGACCTATGCGGTCGACCGCTTCAAGGGCTGGCCGCACAGCGGTCACGTGATGCTGGCCCGCGGCGAGCGCTCGCGGCTGGCGGACTACGCGTCCGACGTGCTGTAGCCGCAACCCCCGACCCGAGCCGGCGCAGACCGGCGCCGAGTACCATCGTTGGCATAACGCCGGCCTAACGCCCGCCCGTTAGGCTGGCAGCCGTCACGCACACGCTCCGGAGACCGCGCATGCCCGTCTACACCAACGGAACCCCGGGTGCCGACCTGCTGGTCGGCTTCCCCGACGCCGAGGACGACATCTGGGGCGACGCCGGCAACGACACGCTGGTCGGCGGCGCGCTGAACGACACGCTCGACGGCGGCGACGGCTTCGACACCGCCGACTACAGCGACGACAGCGGCGGCGGCTACCTCGTCGTCGATCTCGTGGCCGGGACGGTCATCAGCAGCTTCTTCGTCGACGGCTCGCCGTACTGGACCGACCAGCTGAGCAGCATCGAACGCGTCATCGGCAGCAGCACCGCCGACCGCATGCTCGGCAGCGCCGCGGCCGACCGCCTGGAAGGCAGCGGCGGCGACGACACGATCGACGGCGGCGCCGGCAACGACACGCTGGCCGGCGGCGACGGCTTCGACCTGCTGAGCTACGCGAGCGCGGCCGGCGGCGTGACGGCCAGCCTCGCGAACGCGGTGATCGTCGCGAACGGCAACGACCAGGTCTCGGGCTTCGAGGGCCTGATCGGCAGCGACCATGCCGACCGTCTCACCGGCACCGCCGGCGACAACGCGCTCTACGGCGGCGACGGCAACGACACCCTCTCGGGCGGCGGCGGCAACGACACCGTCCTGGGCGGCGCCGGCGACGACCGCATCCTCGTCGGCGGCGGCAATGCCATGCTGTCGGGCGGCGAAGGTTTCAACACGCTGGACTTCGTGAATGTCGGCACCGGGGTATCGGTCGACCTCAACAGCGACACGGTGACCACCGGCTCGGGCACGCTGTCGCTGTACGCCTACGACTTCCAGCATGTCGCCGGCAGCAACCAGGCCGACACGCTGCGCGGCGGCATTGGCGAGAACCTCCTCGAAGGCCGCGGCGGCAACGACCTGCTGACGCGCAGCACGGCGTCGGCACTGGAATACTTCATCGCCTACGAGATGGACGGCGGTGCCGGCAACGACACCGTCGAAGGCAGCGGCGGCAACGACACCATCCATGCCTCGGGCGGCAACGACCTGCTCGACGGCGGCGTCGACGACATCGAGGTGATCCCCAACCCCGACGGGCCGGACGACATCGTCACCTCCAGCGGCTTCGACACCCTGACCTTCGAGAACGCCACCGGCGCCGTGATCTACAACGGCAACACCGGCCGCGCCTCGGGCGGCGGCACCGGCAGCGACACCGTCACCGGCTTCGAGGGCGTGATCGGCTCGGCCTATGCCGACAAGATGACCGGCCGCAACGAGGTCACGGGGCTCGAAGTCCTGAACGGCGCCGCCGGCAACGACAGCCTCTCGGCGCTGGCCGGCAACGACTCGCTCTACGGCGGCGACGGCCACGACACGCTCATCGGCGGAGCCGGCAACGACATCCTCCACGGCGACGACGGCGACGACTCGCTGCTCGGAGGCGACGGCAACGACTCGCTCGTCGACGCCGACAGCAGCGGCCTCGACGTGCTGCAGGGCGGCGCCGGCGACGACCAGATCATCGTGCTTCACGATGGCCCCGGGCAGCTGCTCGAGGGCGGCAGTGGCTTCGACACGCTGGACCTGTCGGCGATGGCGCCCAGCACCTTCGCACAGATCAACCTGCAGAGCCAGCAGGCGAGCTTCGGCAGCGCCTTGGTCACCACCGTGACCGGCATCGAGGCGATCGTCGGCACTTCGGGCACCGACTGGATCCAGGGCAATGCCGACGGCAACCGCCTCGACGGCGCAAGCGGCGACGACCAGCTCAACGGCGCCGCCGGCTCCGACACCCTGCTCGGCGGCTACGGCAGCAACGCGCTGACCGGCGGCTTCGAGTCCGACGGGCTGATCGACTACCTCAGCTACCAGAGCCATGGCGCCGGCGTCACCGTCAACCTCGCCCAGGGCATCGCCAGCGGCGGCGCCGACGCCTTGTACTGGGAGGACCAGTTCTATTCGATCGAAGGGCTGATCGGCACCGACCACGACGACCGCCTGCGCGGCGACCTCCACGCCAACGACCTGCGCGGCGGCTACGGCGACGACGTGCTCTACGGCCGCGCCGGCAACGACACGCTCGACGGCGGCGGCAACCCGTACGGCGGCGGCGGCGAGGACCTGCTGCTAGGCGAGGCCGGCGACGACACCTACGTGCTCTACAACGCCGGCCAGCTCGCGATCGAGACCTCCGCCGCCGGCGGCACCGACACCGTGCGCGTCTGGTTCAACGGCTACGTGCTGCCGACGCACATCGAGAACCTCGAGCTCAACTTCAACGGCGGCATCAACGGCAGCGGCAACGAACTCGACAACGTGCTCACCGGCAACGCCTTCGGCAACGTGCTCGACGGCGCCGCCGGCAGCGACACCGCGAGCTACGCGAACGCCAACGTCTCGGTCACCGTCTCGCTCGCGCTGACCGGCTTCCAGGCCACCGGCTTCGGCAGCGACCGGCTGATCCGCATCGAGCACCTGCTCGGCAGCGGCCGCGCCGACACGCTGGGCGGCAATGCCGCGGCCAACCGCCTCGACGGCGCGCTGGGCAACGACACGCTCGACGGCGGCGCCGGCAACGACACGCTGGTCGGCGGCGCCGGCAACGACAGCCTGACCGGCGGCGCCGGGCTCGACGTCTTCCGCTTCACCGCCGCGCCGATCGGCAGCGGCAATGTCGACCGCATCGCCGACTTCAGCGTCGCCGACGACCGCTTCGAGTTCGACGCGGCGGTCTTCGCCGCGCTCGGTGGCGCCGGCGCGCTGGCGGCGGGCGCCTTCGTCGTCGGCTCGGCCGCGGCCGACGCCGACGACCGGCTGGTCTACGCCGCCGGCACCGGCCGGCTGTTCTACGACGCCGACGGCAACGGCGCCGGCGCCCAGGTGCTGATCGCGCAGCTGGGCACCGGGCTCGCGCTGACCGCGGCCGATTTCTGGGTCGTCTGACTCAGCGGCGGAAGCCGCCCGGCTCGACCACGTAGAACTGCGGGTTCAGGCCCTTCATCGGCTCGCGCAGCTTGTCGATCTCGGCCGCCGGGCCATGCACCTCGAGGCGGGTGATGTCGGCGATCTTCAGCGCCTCCCCGAGCAGGGGGCCGACGTTCTCCAGGTGGGTCAGGATGCCCGCGGCGTCGTCGTAGCCTTCGCGGCAGTGCGCGTTGTCGCCCTCGAAGCTGAAGGCGTAGTGCACGCACTTCGGCTCGCTGCGGGTCTGCGCGATGAAACGCTGGCCGAGGGCCTTGAAGGCCTCCACCTGGCCGGCGTGGATCTTGAAATAGGGCACCAGGGTGCAGCAGGTGTCGGGGGCGCTCATGAGGGCTCCTGAGGGGGTTGGGATGGCGTGCGAGCGTGCTCTGCTCCGGCGGCTTTGACCACACCGGAACAACCCGCGTCCCCGAGGTGACAGCGGACTTGGAAGCTGTATTTATATACAGTATTCTTGCTCCCCCGCCACCGCCCTCCCACCCCGATGTGCTCCCCGAATCCACCTTGCGAGCCGCCCCTGACGGGCGGGCTGGCGCTGTGGCGTGCCGGGCAGCGCGAGGCACCGGGGATCGAGACGCTGTCCTCCGGCTGGCCGGCCCTGGACGCCGAGCTGCCGGGCGCCGGCTGGCCGCTGGCCGGGCTGACCGAATTGCTGATCCCGCCGGGCGCCGGCGAGCTGGCCCTGTTCGCGCCCTGGCTGCGGGCCCTGGGCGGGCGCGCCCAGGGGCCGCGCGAGCTGCTGTGGGTCGCGCCGCCCGGATGGCCCTGCGTGGCGGCGCTGGCGGGGTTCGGGCTCGCGCCGGCACGACTGGTCTGCGTCAGCCCCGAACGCGCCGCCGACGCCGCCTGGGCCGCCGAGCAGGCGCTGCGCGCCGGCAGCTTCGCGGCGGTGCTGTGGTGGCAGCAGGGCCCGGCGACAACCACCACGCTGCGCCGCCTGCACCTGGCCGCCCAGGCCGGCGCCACGCCGCTGATGGCGCTGCGCCCGCCCGCCGACCGTGCGCTGAGCAGCCCGGCGCCGCTGCGCGTCGCCGGTGCGCCGCGGCCCGGCTACCGGCTCGCCCTCGAGGTCTTCAAGCGCCGCGGCCCGCCGATGGCCGCGCCGTTGCTGCTCGCCCTGCCCTGGCCGGCCTCGGCCCGGCCGCCTGTCCCGGAGCGTCACGATGCCGTGGATCGCCCTGCACCTGCCCCAGCTGCCGCTGCAAGCCCTGCTCGCCTCGCTGCCCGGGTGTGAAGCGGTGCTGCCGCTGGCGGTCGTCGAGCAGCACCGGCTGGTCGGCGTCAGCCGTGCGGCGCGTGCGCTCGGCGTACAGACCGGCCAGAGCAGCGCGACCGCGCTGGCGCTGGCCCCGGCGCTCGTCGTGCAGCCGCGCGATCCGGTGCGCGAGGCCGCCCTCGTCGAGACGCTGGCGCTCGCGCTGTCGGCGCTGACGCCGCGGCTGTGCCTGGCGCCCAGCGGCGTGCTGCTCGAAGTGGGCTCCACGCTGCGCCTGTTCGGCGGCCTGCGCGCGCTGCAGCGGCGCGCGCTCGCGCTGGCCCAGGGCTGCGGCGCACAGGTGCGGCTGGCCTGCGCGCCGACCGCCGCCGCGGCCTGGCTGCTGGCCACCAGCGGCAGCGTGCGGCGGCGCGTGCTGAAGGCGGCGAGCTGCGCCCGCCGGCTCGACGCGCTGCCGGTCGCCGCGCTCGGCGCGCTGCAGCCCTGGACACCGGCGCAGCACGCGCTGCTCGAGGCGCTCGGCGTGCAGCGCCTCGGCGCGCTGCGCGCGCTGCCGCGCGCCGGGGTGCAGCAGCGCTTCGGCGCCGCGCCGCTGTGTGCGCTCGACCGCGCCTATGGCGACGCGCCCGAGGCGCATGCCTGGTTCGAGCCACCGGAGCGCTTCATGCTGAAGCGCGAACTGCTGCAGCGCGCCGACGACGCCGAGGTGCTGGTCGCGGCCACGCAGGCGCTGCTGCCGGCGCTGGCCGGCTGGCTGCAGCGGCGCTGGCAGTCGGCCACCGTGATCATGCTGCGGCTCGGCCACGAGCGCAGCCGCCGTGACCGGGACCGGGCACCCGACACCCTGCTGTGGATGCAGCTGTCCACGCCGAGCCGCGACGCCGCCCAGCTCGCGCTGCTGTGGCGCGAGCGGCTGCAGCGCCAGGTGCTGATCGCGCCGGTCTACGAGATCGAACTGCTGCTCGAGGCCGCGGTCCCCGACGGCGGCCGCCCCGGCGAGCTGCTGGCGCTGCCGGGCCAGGACGAGGCCGGGCGCGCCGCGCTGCTCGACCGGCTGGTCGCGCGGCTCGGGCCGCAGCGGGTGCAACGCTGGCAGCCGCTGGCCGACCACCGGCCCGAGCGCGCGCAGCGCCCCCGGCCGGTCCACGAACCCGTCGCCCCGGCGCCGACCGGCGCCACCGCGCTGCCACGGCCGGCCTGGCTGCTGCCGGCACCCGAGCCGCTGGGCCATGACGCGCTCGGCCGGCCGCGCCACGGCGGCGGCACGCTGCGGCTGTGCTCGCGCGCCGAGCGCATCGAGTCGGGCTGGTGGGACGGCGCGCTGGTGCGGCGCGACTACCACGTGGCCGAGGGCGACGACCACCGGCTGCGCTGGGTCTACCGCGAGCGACAGGGCGAACGGCCAGGCGGCTGGTTCCTGCACGGCTGGTTCGGATGACATGACGCCCCCCACGCACCTGCGGTGCTGCCCCCAAGGGCCACGAAGGGGTCGCTCCCGCCCCCGGGGGCGCTCAGCCCTCCCGGGGCGGCCCGGCGAGGGCTGAGGCCTTGCCGCCCCATGCCCCAGCCCGCCCGCCCCAAGGCGCCGAAGCCGGCGCCGCCGCCCGAGCCGCCGCCGCAGGTCAACGCCGCCGGCCTGCCGGCCTATGCCGAACTGCACTGCCGCAGCAACTTCAGCTTCCTCACCGCCGCCTCGCACCCGGCCGAGCTGGTGGCGCGCGCCGCCCAGCTCGGCTACGCGGCACTCGCGATCACCGACGACTGTTCGGTGGCCGGCGTGGTGCGCGCACACGAGGCCTGGAAGGAGCAGCGCGCCGCAGGGCGCGCGCTGCAACTGCTGATCGGCGCCGAGTTCACGCTCGACGCGGCGAATGGAGAGCCCGGCTGCCGGCTGGTGCTGATCGCGATGAACCGCGAAGGCTATGCCCAGCTGGGCGGGCTGATCACGCGCGGGCGCATGCGCAGCGCCAAGGGCGGCTACCGGCTCGCCCTCGACGACCTCGACGCCCCGCTGGCCGGCGCCGGCCGCGCGGGCGGCCTGCCCGACAGCCTGGCGCTGCTGCTGCCGAAGCGCGAGGACGACGACGCCACGCTGCTGGCCCAGGCCCGGTCGCTGGCCGCGCGCTTCGGCGACCGCGCCTCGATCGCCGTCGAGCTGCTGCGCGGGGCCGATGACGCCGCCTGGGTCGACCGGCTGCTCGCGCTGTCGGCCGCCAGCGGCGTGCCGCTGGCCGCCGCCGGCGACGTGCGCATGCACGCACGCTCGCGCAAGCCGCTGCTCGACACGCTGACCGCGATCCGCCTGAAGCGCCCGCTGGCCGACTGCGGCCTCGCGCTGCCGCGCAACGGCGAGCAGCACCTGCGCTCGCGCCCGACGCTGGCGCAGCTCTACCGGCCCGAGTGGCTGGCGCGCGGCGTCGAGATGGCCGCGCGCTGCCGCTTCACGCTCGACGAGCTGCGCTACGAGTACCCGGACGAGATCGTGCCGCCCGGCCTCACCGCGATCGAGCACCTGCGCCGCCTCACCGAGGCCGGCGCGCGCAACCGCTACCCGGCCGGCGTGCCGGCGTCGGTGCGCGCCCAGCTCGAACGCGAGCTCGCGCTGGTCGCGCGCAAGCGCTACGAGGCCTTCTTCCTGACGGTGCACGACATCGTCGTGTTCGCCCGCTCGCAGGGCATCCTCTGCCAGGGCCGCGGCTCGGCGGCCAACTCGGCGGCCTGCTACTGCCTGGGCATCACCGCGGTCGACCCGACCAAGACCACGCTGCTGTTCGAGCGCTTCATCAGCGAGGAGCGCGACGAGGCGCCGGACATCGACGTCGACTTCGAGCACGAACGCCGCGAGGAGGTGATCCAGTACGTCTACCGCAAGTACGGCCGCCACCGCACCGCGCTGGCCGCGGCGCTGATCACCTACCGCACGCGCAGCGCGGTGCGCGACGTCGGCAAGGCGCTCGGCCTCGACGAGGCCCGCATCGCGCGGCTGGCGCGCAGCCACCAGTGGTTCGACGATCCCGCGCAGCTGCGCGAGCGCCTGCTCGAAGCCGGCTTCGACCCCGAGGCCGCGGTCGTGCGGCAGTGGCTGGCGCTGAGCGCGGCGCTGCACGGCTTCCCGCGCCACCTGTCTCAGCATGTCGGCGGCTTCGTGATCGCCAAGGATGCGCTGTCGCGCATGGTGCCGGTCGAGAACGCCGCGATGCCCGAGCGCTGCGTGATCCAGTGGGACAAGGACGACCTCGAGTCGCTCGGCCTGCTGAAGGTCGACGTGCTCGCGCTCGGCATGCTGACGGCGCTCAGGCGCAGCCTCGACCTCCTGCGCGTGCTGCGCGGCCGGCACTGGGATCTGGCCGACATCCCGGCCGACGACCCCGCCACCTACGACATGATCTGCCGCGCCGACACCGCCGGCGTGTTCCAGATCGAGAGCCGCGCCCAGCAGAGCATGCTGCCGCGGCTGCAGCCGCGCGAGTTCTACGACCTGGTGATCGAGGTCGCGATCGTGCGGCCCGGGCCGATCAAGGGCGGCATGGTCCACCCCTACCTGAAGCGCAAGCGGGGCCAGGAGTCGGCCGCCTCGCCCAAGCCCGAACTCGACGCGGCGCTCGCCCGCACGCTGGGCGTGCCGATCTTCCAGGAGCAGGTGATGCAGGTCTGCATGATCGCCGCCGGCTTCAGCGGCGGCGAGGCCGACCAGCTGCGCCGCGCGATGGCTGCCTGGAAGCGCAAGGGCGGCGTGCACCATTTCCGCGAGCGCATCGTCGAGAACATGGTCGCCCGGGGCTACGAGCGCGACTTCGCCGAGCAGCTCTTCGAGCAGATCAAGGGCTTCGGCGACTACGGCTTCCCGGAGAGCCATGCCTACAGCTTCGCGCTGCTGGCCTACGTGAGCGCCTGGCTCAAGTGCCACGAGCCGGCGGTCTTCCTGGCGGCGCTGCTGAATTCGCAGCCGATGGGCTTCTATTCGCCGTCGCAGCTCGTGCAGGACGCCAGGCGGCACGGCGTGGAGGTGCGCGCCATCGACGTGTGCGCCAGCGACTGGGATTGCTCGCTGGAGCCGACCGGCGACGCGCAGCCGGCCGTGCGGCTCGGGCTGGGCCTGGTCTCGGGCCTCGCCGCGGCGGCGGTGGCGAGGCTCGTCGCGGCACGCGCCGCCGCGCCCTTCGCCGACGTCGACGACCTCGCGCGCCGCGCCGCGCTCGCGCCCGAGGAACTGCAGCGGCTCGCCCGCGCCGACGCCCTCGCCGCGCTGGCCGGGCACCGGCGCCGGCAGAGCTGGCTCGCCAGCGGCCAGCCGCGCCGCAGCGCCCTGCTGGCCGACGCGCCGCAGCCCGATGCGCCGCCGGCCCTGCCCGCCGCGCCCGAAGGCGAGGCGATCCGCCTCGACCTCGCTGCCACCGGCCTGACGCTGCGCCGCCACCCGCTCGCGCTGCTGCGCCCCCGACTCGCGCAACGCGGCTGGCGCAACGCCCACCAGCTCGCCGCGCTGCGCGACGGCGCCAGCGCCCGCGCCTGCGGCATCGTCGTGATGCGCCAGCAGCCCGAGACGGCGAAGGAAACGATGTTCGTCACCCTCGAGGACGAGACCGGCAACGTCAACGTGATCGTCTGGCGGCGCGTACGCGAGCGCTACCGCCAGCCGCTGCTCGCCTCACGGCTGCTGGCGGTGGCCGGGCAGTGGCAGAAGACGCCCGAGGGCGTGATGCACCTGGTCGCGCACCACCTGGAGGACCTGACGCCCTGGCTCGGGCGGCTGGGCACCTCCTCGAGGGACTTTCACTGAGTGCGGCGAACAAGGTCCGCCGATCGCCACGGGACTTGGCTCGACCGGAGCCGCTGCGACCGCTTCCGACCCTCTGCCGACTTCGGCGCCCGCGAATACGTCGCCCTGAAAGCGCCGCTTGTATGTTCAGGCCAGACAGCTGCTTTGCACCGTGGAACATCGGTGCAAGGAGTTCACGGACTGCATGCCGATGAAAATGGCGCCCGCCAGTCAGCCCAACACGGCGGACGCATTGGAGGCCCTATTTTGGAAGATGCCACTGACAGGAAGCAATCCGCGAGCGCCGACGCCGTCTCGGAGGAGTTGGCCCGCTCGGAAGTGCAACGGATGTGTGGTCTGCTGCTGCAACTGCCGCTGCAATGGGGCGCACTACTGGAAGGCGTCAATCCGAAAGTTCACCTCGCAAACGTCACTGGGATCTCAAAGAGCCGCATTGCCGAAGGAGAACTCGATCGACTGCGCCCGTCGACGCTGAGGCAAGCTGAAAATCACAGTCAACGTCTGGCGCGCGAACGCGCTATCGGAGCCGGGTGGACCGATCGAGAGTTCGACCAGATGGTGGCCAGTGCGCCCCAACTATCAGACGGTCTACCGTCCCAGCTCGGCAGGCTGTTCCATTTCTGGTCCAAGGCAGACGGCGTTACGTTGGAGGAGACCGTTCGTCAGGCTATCGCGCTAGAGGACTTCGTGGTCCACCTCAATGCCGCAGCATCGAATGACGCACTGCGTGGCGCGCAACAAGCGGCCCTGGGCTTCTTGCGGTTGGATCCAGACCCAGCGCCAAGTCCGGTTGACTCGCAAGCTGAATGGGAGGCGGCCGAAAGTTGGCAGGCGGTCCAACGACTGGCAAATCGATTGCTGATGTACGCGATCGAAGGTCTGTTCGTCACCTTGGACGCAGAGTGGGGCGCACAGTACTTCGCTGGTCTGCGCTCGCACCCCATCTTTCTTGGTGTGTCGCCCGATGTGACCCTCAACACCGAGATGAAGCTGAAGCGCCGGAATGGCATTCGCCGTCCCGTACGCAAGCTCTTCGAGCTGACGTTTGCGATCGCCGAACGCGGGCATACCGGCCAGTGGCCGAAAGGCCCGCCAGGCCGTAGCGCTGTGGCCGCCATCCTTGAGCAGTCGGACGCAGACGCTGGAAACTACTTCGACGGAACCCGAACCCTGACGCTGAGGGCATTCGAAGTTTGGTGGCTCAGGCTGACAGCTCACCTGAGGGGCAAGTTTGAGCGAACCGAACAGATGGCAGCCCCCGTGATGCTAGCGAGGGTTGCTTTGCTTTGGCAGGACTACTGGATCAAGACCGAATCCGGCAAACCTCGCTCGGTCATCTTGATCGACAAGGATGAGTACCAGCGCCGATGGCAAGCCATACGGCGCCGGCTGACTGCAGGGATTCCTGAAGGTCAGGGCACTTGGCCCGACTGGGTCACGGCTCAGCTTTCGTCGTCTTCCGCTGGATCGTCGCCTCCTGCGTTGTCCGGGCGCTCGTCATAGCCCCGGGAGTGCCAGTACTCGTCGTTGTTCGGGTTAAGTTGGTTGGCGTGGTTGTCGAGATCGTCTTTCTTGGTCATGGCGTCACCTTGGAGTCGGACTGCTCACTTGGTCGGCTTGGCCGGCACTGCGACCTGGCGTTGCAGGCGGCCGACGTAGCTCCCCTTCGGCGTGCCACCACCGTGGGTGTGCGCCACGGCGCCTTGGATGCGGGACACGTCTGCGCGGGTGATCGGTTTCGGCGACGCGGAAGTCTTGCCGTGTTTGGACATGAGAACTTTCCTTAAAGATAGGTTTGCGAGGTCGGCGGTTAGGCCGAATCGCGGCGGAAGTGCCGTCGATGGATGAACTATGGACATGAACGTGAGCGACGTTCATCCAGAAACCTCCACTTTCCAGCACTGGCTCGTCACAGCATCGCCCGTCTCTCGTATCTGGTCCGAAATCAACTTCTCAGCGTCTGGCGTCGGCGCGAAGGGGCATCGGAGTGCGTGCAGACCCTTTCGCTCACCAGCCGTTCGACGAGCGGTCGCGATGAAGTTCAGATCGCTGCCTCTATCGGGGCAGTGCTGCATCCTCAACACGATCATGGATTCCCTGTACGACGGTCGACGTCGGACAACATCGAAGCGGTCGTTGCCGAATACTCGCTGATGGCCGGACCGTGACTCACGGGACTGCCGCCAGTGGCCATTGGCACACCGGAGCGGCTGATAGCTCGTCCCTGTGCGCTCTTTGCCGGCGGGAGCAGGCGAAGTGGGCGGGATCCGGACGGGTCCCCCCGAACCCCAGCCCCAGAGCGCCGCTTGTCCGGCGACTCCCTCTACCCAAGGCCCTCCATGGTGCGCCCCACGTCCAGATGCCGGGACGCGCGGCGGCTCAAGCCTTGACTTCGACCACCTGCTCGAAACCACCGAAGATCATCCGCTTGCCGTCGAAGGGCATGGGCGGGTTGCCGGGGGTGGACGGGTCCATTCGCGGGTCTTCCAGCATCTTCTTCATGCCGGCGTCGCGCGTGGCCTTGTCCGGCCACTCGACCCACGCGAAGGCCACCGTTTCCTCGGCGGTCGCCTGGACCGCGCGGCGGAAGTCGGTGACTTTGCCGTCGGGGACATCGTCGCCCCAACCCTCGATGACACGGATCGCGCCCAGTTCGATGAACAGGGGGTCGAAGTGACGCGCGTGCTCGATGAACTTCTGCTTGTTGGCCATGGGAACCGCGATCACGAAACCGTCGATGTAGGACATGCCTTGACTCCTGTCGGGTTGAACGGTCGATGCATTCCTACCCAGCCACCGCCGAACGACTACTGCACGCCCGCGCGGCGGCGCATGCTGCGGCGGATCGCCTCAGTAATCCGCCCCCACGCTCCCCGGCGCGAGGTTGTCGAACTTGGTCAGCGGCTTCAGGAAGGTCAGCTTCACGGTCCCCACCGGGCCGTTGCGCTGCTTCGCGATGATGATCTCGGCGACGCCCGGCTCCTTGGACGTTTCCTTGTTGTAGTAGTCGTCGCGGTAGATGAACATGATGACGTCGGCGTCCTGTTCGATGGCGCCGGACTCGCGCAGGTCGCTCATCATCGGCCGCTTGTCGGTGCGGCTCTCGACGCTGCGGTTGAGCTGCGACAGCGCGATCACCGGGCACTTCAGCTCCTTGGCGAGCGACTTCAGGCCGCGCGAAATCTCGCCGAGCACGGTGGCGCGGTTCTCCTCGCTGCTGCTGGAGCCGCTCATCAGCTGCAGGTAGTCGACCACGATCAACCCGAGCTTGCCGCACTGGCGCGCCTGGCGCCGGGCGCGCGCGCGAAGCTCGCCGGGGGTGAGTGCCGCACTCTCGTCGATGAAGATGCTGGCCTTGCCGAGCTTGTCGACCGCCTCGGTCAGGCGTCCCCACTCGTCGTCGCGCAGCCGGCCGGTGCGCAGGCCCGACTGGTCGATGCGGCCGAGCGAGCCGACCATCCGCAGCGCCAGCTGCGAGGCGCCCATTTCCATCGAGAACACCACCGCCGGCAGGCCCTCGTTGACGGCCACGTGCTCGGCGATGTTCAGCGCGAACGCGGTCTTGCCCATCGACGGGCGCGCCGCCAGCACGATCAGGTCGCCGGGCTGCAGGCCGGCGGT
>CAYLKR010000070.1:0-13038 GCA_964384225.1 uncultured Methylibium sp. | reverse complement strand
TCGTCGTCGACGACGATCGCGCCGCGCTCGTCGAGCTTCAGGCCGACCGCCTCGGGGTTCAGGCCGATGGTGTTCGGCACGCGGCCGATCGAGACGATCAGGCGCTCGACCTCGAGCGTCTTGGCATTGCCCTTGGCATCCGTGTAGGCGACGCTGACGCTGTCGGCGGTCTTGGTGATCTCGCCGACCTTGACGCCCAGCTCGATCTTGAGCTTCTGCTTCATGAAGGCCTTCTGCGCCTCCTTGGCGATCTGCTCGTCGACCGCGCCGAGGAAGGTCGGCAGCGCCTCGAGCACCGTGACCTGGGCGCCGAGGCGGCGCCATACCGAGCCCATCTCGAGGCCGATGACCCCCGAGCCGATCAGGCCCAGCGTCTTCGGCACCGCCGGGATGCGCAGCGCGCCGTCGTTGCTGAGGATGCGGTCCTCGTCGAAGGCCGTGCCCGGCAAGGCGCGCGCGTTCGAGCCGGTCGCGACGATCACATGCTTGCCGACGACCGTCTCGGCGGCCGCTCCCGACACCTGGATCTCGTAGCCGCCGTCCACCGCCTTCACGAACGAGCCGCGGCCATGGAAGAACGTGACCTTGTTCTTCTTGAAGAGATACAGGATCCCTTCGTTGTTCTGCTTCACGACGGTGTTCTTGCGGCCGAGCATCTTGGCGACGTCGATGCTCAGGTCCTTCAGGCCGATGCCGTGATCGGCGAAGGCATGTCCGGCATGCTCGTAATGCTCGCTCGACTGCAGCAGCGCCTTGCTGGGGATGCAGCCGACGTTGGTGCAGGTGCCGCCCGGCGCGGGGCCGCCGGCGGCGTTCTTCCACTCGTCGATGCAGGCCGTGTTGAAGCCCAGCTGGGCAGCGCGGATCGCCGCGATGTAGCCGCCGGGGCCGCCGCCGATGACGACGACGTCGAAGTGCTTGGTGCTCATGTCGGATTCCGGATCAGATGTCGAAGAGCAGGCGCGCCGGATCTTCCAGAGCCTCCTTCATGGCCACCAGGCCGAGCACGGCCTCGCGGCCGTCGATGATGCGGTGGTCGTAGCTCATCGCCAGGTAGTTGATCGGGCGGATCACGATCTGGCCGTTCTCGACCACCGCACGGTCCTTGGTCGCGTGCACACCGAGGATGGCGCTCTGCGGCGGGTTGATGATGGGCGTGGACAGCATCGAGCCGAACACGCCGCCGTTGCTGATCGAGAAGGTGCCGCCGCTCAGCTCGTCGAGCGAAAGCTTGCCCTCGCCGGCCTTCTTGCCGAACTCGGCGATCTTCTTCTCGATGTCGGCGAAGCTCATCTGGTCGGCGTTGCGCAGGATCGGCACGACCAGGCCGCGCGGCGAACCGACCGCGATGCCGATGTCGAAGTAGCCGTGGTAGACGATGTCGTTGCCGTCGACCGAAGCGTTCAGCACCGGGAACTTCTTCAGCGCCGCGACCGCGGCCTTCACGAAGAAGCTCATGAAGCCGATCTTGACGCCGTGCTCCTTCTCGAACTTCTCCTGGAAGCGCTTGCGCATCTCCATCACCGGGGCCATGTTCACTTCGTTGAACGTGGTCAGGATGGCGTTGGTGGCCTGGGACTGCAGCAGGCGCTCGGCGACGCGCGCGCGCAGTCGGCTCATCGGCACGCGCTGCTCGGGGCGGTCGCCGAGGTTGGGCATCGGGATCGCGAGCGACACCGCCGGCAGCGGCGGCTTGGCCGCGGCGACCGCCGGCACCGCGACCGGCGGGGGCACGGCCACCGCGGCGGCCGGCTTGGCGCCGGCCGCGACGGCGCCGAGCACGTCGCCCTTGGTCACGCGGCCGTCCTTGCCGGTCCCGGCCACCGAGCCGGCGGCCAGGCCGTGGTCGGCCATCAGCTTGGCGGCGGCGGGCATCGCGACGTCGGACCTGCTGCCGCCGGCCGCGGGAGCGGTTGGGGCCGGCGCGGCCTCGGGCACCGCCTTCACCTCGAGCGGGCTGACGGCAGCCGCACCGTCGGTGTCGATCTTGGCGATCACCTCGTCGCTGATGCAGCTCTCTCCGTCGCCCTTGACGATCTGCGCCATCACGCCGGCCGCGGGCGCCGGGACCTCGAGCACTACCTTGTCGGTCTCGATCTCGATCAGGATCTCGTCGATGGCGACCGCCTCGCCGGGCTTCTTCTTCCACTGCAGCAGCGTGGCCTCGGCCACGGATTCGCTGAGCTGGGGCACTTTGACTTCGATGATGGCCATGATGTTCTTCGCTGGATTCGGTAGGGTGTGAGCAGGCGGAGGGCGCGGGAGCCGCTCAAGCTCCCGCAGGCGCCACGCGCCGCCCGGGACTCACTTGCTCAGGACGAAGCCCTTGAGCTTGCCGTAGGCCTGGTCGAGCAGCGCCTTCTGCTGCTCCTGGTGCAGGTGGGCATAGCCCACCGCCGGCGAGGCCGAGGCCGGTCGCCCGGCGTAGCCGAGCTTCTGGCCCTCGTGCATGTTCTCGTGGATGTAGTGCTGCACGAAGAACCAGGCGCCCTGGTTCTGCGGCTCGTCCTGGCACCAGACGATCTCGGTCGCCGAGGGGTACTTCTTCATCTCGGCGGCGAAGGCCTTGTGCGGGAAGGGATAGAGCTGCTCGACGCGGATCACCGCCGTGTCGAAGGCCTTCTTCTCCTCGCGCTTCTTGACCAGGTCGTAGTAGACCTTGCCCGAGCAGGCGATCACCCGCTTGACCTTGGCGGCGTCGATCTCGTCGCTGCGCTCGCCGATCACGGTCTTGAACTCGCCGCGCGTGAAGTCCGACAGCGGCGAGGTCGCGTCCTTGGCGCGCAGCAGCGACTTCGGCGTCATGATCACCAGCGGCTTGCGGAACATGCGCACCTGCTGGCGGCGCAGCAGGTGGAAGATCTGGCTGGCCGACGTGGGCTGGCAGATCTGCATGTTGTTGTCGGCCGCGAGCTGCATGAAGCGCTCGAGGCGAGCCGAGCTGTGCTCCGGCCCCTGGCCCTCGTAGCCGTGCGGCAGCATCAGCGTCAGGCCGTTGGCCCGGCCCCACTTGACCTCGCCGGAGGCGATGAACTGGTCGATCACGACCTGCGCGCCGTTGACGAAGTCGCCGAACTGCGCCTCCCAGATCACCAGCGTGTTCGGGTCGGCGCTGGCGTAGCCGTACTCGAAGCCGAGCACCGCCTCCTCCGACAGGATCGAGTCGATCACCGTGAACGGTGCCTGGCCGTCGGCCACGTGCTGCAGCGGCGTGTAGGTGCCCTCGTCCCACTTCTCGCGGTTCTGGTCGTGCAGCACCGCGTGGCGGTGGGTGAAGGTGCCGCGGCCGCAGTCCTCGCCGGACAGCCGCACCGGGTAGCCGCTGGCCACCAGCGAGGCGAAGGCGAGGTGCTCGCCCATGCCCCAGTCGACGTTGATCTCGCCGCGGCCCATCGCGGCGCGGTCGGCGAGCACCTTCTCGACCAGCGGGTGGGCCTTGAAGTTCTTCGGCAGCGTCGTCAGCCGCTCGGACAGGCGCTTGATCTCGGCCAGCGGCAGCGCGGTGTCGGCCGCGTCGGTCCACTTCTTGTTCAGGAAGGGCGACCAGTCGACCGCGTACTTGCTCTTGTAGTTGGTCAGCACCGGGTCGACGGTGTGTTTGCCGGCGTCCATCGCGGCGCGGAAGGCCTTGACCATCGCATCCGGCTCGTCGGGCTTGAGCGTGCCCTGGGTCACCAGCTTGTCGGCGTAGAGCTTGCGCGTGCCCGGATGCTGCGCGATCTTCTTGTACATCAGCGGCTGGGTCAGCGAGGGTGTGTCCTGCTCGTTGTGGCCCAGCTTGCGGAAGCAGATGATGTCGACGACGACGTCCTTGTTGAACTCCTGCCGGTAGTCCAGCGCGAGCTGGGTGCACAGCACCACCGCCTCGGGGTCGTCGCCGTTCACGTGCAGCACCGGCGCCTCGATCATCTTGACGACGTCGGTGCAGTAGAGCGTCGAGCGCGAGTCGCGCGGGTCGCTGGTGGTGAAGCCGATCTGGTTGTTGATGACGAGGTGGACCGTGCCGCCGGTGTAGTAGCCGCGCGTCTGCGCCAGCGCCAGCGTCTCCATCACCACGCCCTGGCCGGCGAAGGCGGCGTCGCCGTGCACCAGCACCGGCAGGACGGTGGCACCGTCCTTGTCGCCGCGGCGGTCGAGGCGCGCCTTCACCGATCCCTCGACCACCGGGTTGACGATCTCGAGGTGCGAGGGGTTGAAGGCCAGGCTCAGGTGCACCGGGCCGGCCGGCGTGGTCACGTCGCTCGAGAAGCCCTGGTGGTACTTCACGTCCCCCGCGGGCAGTTCTTCCTTCGCCGTGTGGTCGAACTCGGCGAACAGGTCGGCGGGCATCTTGCCGAGCGTGTTGACCAGCACGTTCAGGCGCCCGCGGTGGGCCATGCCGATGACGATCTCCTGCACGCCGCGCTCGCCGGCGCGCTGCACCACCTCGTCCATGCTGGCGATGAAGCTCTCGCCGCCCTCGAGGCTGAAGCGCTTCTGGCCGACGTACTTGGTGTGCAGGTAGCGCTCCAGGCCTTCGGCGGCAGTCAGCCGGTCGAGGATGTGCTTCTTCTCGGCGGCGCTGAAGCTGGGCTTGCTGCGCACGCGCTCGAGGCGCTCCTGCCACCAGCGCTTCTCGGCCGGCTCGGTGATGTGCATGAACTCGGCGCCGATCGAGCCGCAGTAGGTTTCGCGCAGCGCCTGCAGGATCTCGCGCAGCGTCTGCTGCTCGGCGGTGGTGAAATAGGTGTTCGTCGCGCTGAACGTGATGTCCATGTCGGACTCGCTCAGGTCGTAGAACGCCGGCTCCAGCTCGGGGATCTTGGGGCGCTCGGTGCGCTTGAGCGGGTCGAGGTCGGCCCAGCGCGCGCCCAGCGAGCGGTAGGCGGCGATCAGCGACTGGACGTGGACCTGCTTGCGCGCGACCGCCAGTTCGGCGGCGCTGGCCTTGACGGCGAACGCGTTGGCCTTGGCACGCTGCGCGAAGGACTCGACGATCGGCGCATGGGCGACGTCGCGGCTCTCGGAGCCGTCGGCGGCCGGCACGTTCTGCAGCGCGTCGAAGTAGGCGCGCCAGCGGTCGGGCACCGCGGTGGGGTTGTCGAGGTAGGCCTCGTAGAGCTCCTCCACATACGGCGCATTGCTGCCGAACAGGTAGGAGTTCGAGCGGTATTCCTGCATCATCTTTCGCTCACTTTCGCTCCGGTTTCCGGAACTACGGCTGGTTGCACAACCTTCCGCGACACGGCTGCACCGGATGGCGGATTGCGACCCCCTCGATATCCCGCCGCGCCGGGCGGCGGGGCATCAAGGGACGGGGAAGGACCCTTAGATGGAGCGGGACTGTAGCACCGGGAGCGTTACGCCGCCCTGACGCGCCGCGGAGTCACTGCACCGCGCGCGAGGCCGGGGGCTGGTCGCGCGGCGCGGTGAAGACCTCGCCGACGTCGACCGCGTCGAAGCGGTACTGGGCGCCGCAGAACTCGCAGGCCACCTCGGCCGCGCCGCGCTCGGCGATCAGCCCGTCGATCTCCTCGCGGCCCAGGCCCTGCAGCATGCCGGCGACCCGCGCGCGCGAGCAGCGGCAGGCGAAGCGCGGACCGCGATCGCCCCGCAGCGGCTCGAAGCGCAGCACCCGCTCCTCCCAGAACAGGCGGCGCAGGATGGTGTCGGCGTCGAGCGTCAGCAGCTCCTCGCGCGTCAGCGTCGCGGCCAGGTGGGCGATGCGGTTGAAGCCCTCGTTGAGGCCGATCTCGTCCTCGTTGCGTGCGCCGGCCAGGTTGCCGGCGCCCTCCACCGGCAGGCGCTGGATCAGCAGGCCGGCGGCGATGCGGTCGTCGGCGGCCAGCACGAGCCGGGTGTCGAGCTGCTCGGACTGCAGCATGTAGTGCTCCAGCACCTCGGCCAGGTTCTGCAGCGGTTCGCGGCGGTCGCCGTGCAGCGGCACGACGCCCTGGTAGGGCTGCTGGCCGGGCAGCCGCTCCTTGGGGTCCAGCGTGATCGCGCAGCGGCCCTTGCCGCCGACGTTGACCAGCGCCTCCAGCCGCGCATCGGCCGGCACCTCGGCGAGCACCGTCGCGGTGGCGCGCAGCGCCAGATCGGGCTGCACCTCGGCGACCGCCAGCTTGACCGGCCCGTCGCCGGAGATCTGCAGGATCAGCGCGCCGTTGAACTTGATGTTGGACTGCATCAGCACGCCGGCCGCGGCCATCTCGCCGAGCAGCGCGCGCACCGGCGCGGGGTAGCCGCCGGCCGCCTCGCGGCGCGACAGCAGGTCGGTCCAGGCCTCGGTCAGCCGCACGAGCATGCCGCGCACCGGCAGGCCTTCGAACAGGAATTTGTGGAGTTCGCTCATGACAGCCCCTCGGCCGATGAGTCCATCGACCGGTCCCCCGAGGGGACGCGGGCCGGCTTGGGGCGGCCCGGCGCTCGGCCCGCCGCCGTGTGTACAAGTCGCTTCATGCTCAACCGATGCGCTTCAACGCGGTCTTGTAGCGCGCGCCTCGCGCGGCGTAGCTCTCGGCGCCGCGGCGGATGCGGTCGAGATCCTCCGGCTTCACCGGCCGCACCGCCTTGGCCGGGCTGCCGAGGATCAGCATGCCCTCCTCGGCGAACACCTTGCCCTCGGTGACCAGCGCGCCGGCGCCGACCAGACAGCGCGGGCCGATCACGGCGCCGTTGAGCACGACGGCCTGGATGCCGATCAGCGCGCCCTCGCCCACCGTGCAACCGTGCAGCATCGCCTGGTGGCCGACGGTGGCGCCGGCACCGACGGTCAGCGGGAACCCCATGTCGGTGTGCAGCACCGTGCCCTCCTGCACGTTGGCGCCGCGGCCGATGGTGATCGGCTCGTTGTCCCCGCGCGCGACGACGTTCGACCAGACGCTCGCGCCCGCCTCGACGATCACCGTGCCGATCAGCTCGGCGCTGTCGGCCACATAGGCGTCGGGGTGGACCTGGGGCACGCGGTCGTCGAGCTGGAACAAGGCCATGCGGGGCTCCGGCAAAGGCACAATTTTACGGATGAGCCCCGTGGACCTCCGCGCCGAAGCACTGGCCGTGCTGCAACAGCCCGACCCCGCCGCCAAGGCCGCGGCGGCGCGCGCCCTGCACGCGCGCCGCGACGCGCTGCGGCTGGACACCGACGCCCGGCTCGAAGCCGCCACCGCCCTGCCCGGCCGCCCGGCGCGCCCCGTGCTGTTGCCGGCGCTGCAGGTGCCGCAGCGTCCGATCGGCACGCGCGAGGGCCGCGCGGCGCTGGTCCACGCGATCGCGCACATCGAGTTCAACGCCATCAACCTCGCCCTCGATGCGGTCTGGCGCTTCCCGGGGTTGCCACCGGCCTACTACCGCGACTGGCTGCGCGTCGCCGCCGAGGAGGCGCTGCACTTCACGCTGCTGCGCGAGCACCTGCGCAGCCTGGACCACGACTACGGCGACTTTCCGGCCCACGACGGGCTGTGGGCCATGACCGAGCGCACCGCCTCCGACCCGCTGGCCCGCATGGCGCTGGTGCCGCGCACGCTGGAGGCGCGCGGGCTGGACGCCACACCGCCGCTGCAGCGCAAGTTCGCCAAGGTCGGCGACACGCGTGCGGTCGAGATCCTCGCGCTGATCCTGCGCGACGAGGTTGGCCACGTCGCGGTCGGCAACCGCTGGTACCGCTGGCTGTGCGCACGCGACGGGCTGGACCCGGTCGCGATCTATCCCGAACTGGCGGCGCGCTACGACGCGCCGAAGCCGCGCCCGCCGCTGAACCTCGACGCCCGCGAGGCGGCCGGCTTCAGCGCCGAGGAGCTGGCGTGGCTCGCTGGCTGAGCCCGGCGCCGCGGTCCTTCAGCGCAGCAGCACGTAGAGCGCGTCCGGCGGGAAGCTCAGGCGGATCCCACCGTCGACCGTGGTGACGGCCACCTCGCCGGCGGGCTGGCCGTTGGCGTCGAGCACGGTCGCCGTGGTCAGTTGCGGATTCCTCACCTCGACCTCGAGCCTTGCCTTCACGACCCGCCACGGTGGGCCGCCATGGTCGACGACCTCGCGGCCGACCACGCGGGCGCGCCCGTCGACCTTCAGCACCGCCGGCCGGTCGCGCCAGCCGCTCGGGCGGCTCTGGGTCGCGTACTGCAGCAGGATCCGCCGCGAACGGGCCAGCGGCTCGCCGTCCATCGAGACGGCCAGCGCAGCGCCGTAGGCGTTGCCGCAACGGAAGCTCACATCGCCGAGGCGGTGTTCGGCGGCCTGCACGAAATGAGCCGCAACGCCCTGGACCCGCGGTGCATCGACGCGCACCCAGCCCTCGACGTGGTTCAGTTCGATCTCGCCGGTGCCCGCCCGCACGCGGTGGGGCTCGATCAGGCCACGTCCGTCCCGGCCGTCGAAGGGCCCGGCGCGGCCGGCTTCGCCGTGCGGCCCGAACCCTCGCACCACCGGGCCGGCCAGAAAGGCCTCGGGCGGCACCTCGTCCCGATCCGCCGACCGCTGCGGCGCGTCGCCGGCGTCGCGGTTCGGATCGAAGCCGGGCTCCTCGGCGATCGACGGCAGATCGCGGGCCCAGAGCGCGTCCAGGGTCCGGTGCTCGACCACCGCCGCCGCGCCGCGCCGCAGGTCGCCGCGCCGGTAGGCGAGGGCAGCGGCAGGAAAGCTGCCGAGCGTCTCCGGCGTCGCGAAGATCCACTTGCGCTGCGACGGCAGCCAGCCGTTCGCCGACCCTGGGGGTTGGAAGCCCTCGGCGTCGGCGGCGAACCAGAGGTAGCCGTCGACGCCGCTCAGCGCCGAGTAGGCCGCCACGAGCAACGGGCCTTCGGCGGCATAGGCATTCGGCGGCACCCAGGCGGCTTCGGTCACGAGGATCGGCCGGTCGATCGTCTGCTTCAGGGCCACTGGCAGCTCCCCGGGTTCGCGCAGCACGCTCAGGCTGGTGTAGCGGTCGCCCGCGACGATCGCCCACCCCGCGTGCTCGCCCTGGTGCACGCCGCCGGTGTAGCGGTTGACGGCGTCGACGTCCGCTGCAAGGTAGCTCCAGCGCTCGGCGTCGCCGAGTCGCGGCCCGCTCGCGGTGCGCCAGTTGCCGGCATTGACGAGCGGGCGCACGCCGAGCTCGCGCTTCAGGTAGGCGGTCATCTCGGCGTTGAAGTCGTGCATCGTGCGCGTCAGGAACTCGGTCTGCGCCGCCACGCGCGCCGCCCGGCCGGCCGACGCAGGCGGCGGCTGGGTCAGCTCCCAGAGGTCGAGCAGCGCGAGGCGGCCGGCCTCGGGCTCGTCGCCGTCGACCGACGCCTCGCCCCAGGCGCGAAGCGCGGCGAACACGCTGCCGCCGTGGCGTTCGGCAATGAAGCGGCCGAAGCGCAGCTCCAGCGCACGGCGCTGCGGACCGCGGATGCCGTTGAACGTCCAGAACAGCAGGCTGTCCTCGTTCTGGAGCTGGACCAGCGCGACGCTCGGGTCGTGCGCCAGCGGCAGCCCGGTGTAGGGGTTGGGCTCGGCCAGCAGCTGCCGCATCCAGGCCTTGTAGGCCGCCTGCAGCCGCTCGTCGAAGAACAGCAGCCCGAGCGCCGACTGCTCGGCACCTCCGGCGATGCCCCAGGCACTCGCGAACTTCATCGGCACCGCCCAGTACGGCGAAATCACCGTGTAGATGCCTTCCCTGCGGTAGGCGGCCACCGCGCGCCAGATCGCGTCTCGCTCCAGGCGGTCGATGTCCTCCAAGGCGGCCTTCGGATCACGGTCGAGGTCCGGGGCGATCTGGCGGTGCAGCCGCACCAGGTTGACGCCGCGCTTGGCCAGGAAGCGCGCGTGGCGCGCAAGGTCCGGCGCCTCCTTCGGCCACAGCGGGCGCGCCGTCCACGGACTGCGGCCGACGTCGCTGTTGACGCCCCAGAACCGCAGCGGCTGACCATCGCCGCGGACGAAATCGCCGTCGGTGCCGACACGCACGAAGCCAGTCTCGCCGGCCACGGTCTCGTTCAGGCCACGCAGGTCGAGCAGCGCATCGCCGCCGAAGGGATCGGGCGGCGGGTCGAAAACCCAGGTCTCGGCCTCGTCCCAATCGGCCTGCGGCGTGGCGGGCTGGAGCGGCGCCGGCTGCAGCAGGAGCCAGGCTGCCGCGGCGGCAGCGACCGCCACGCCGGTCCCTGCGGCCGCGACGCCCAGGCCCCGCCGCCTAGCCGCGAGGATGGTGCTGAGCATGCAGGGCCTTCAGCCGCTCGCGCGCCACGTGGGTGTAGATCGTCGTCGTGGAGATGTCGGCATGGCCGAGCAGCATCTGCACTGCGCGCAGGTCGGCGCCATGGTTCAGCAGGTGGGTCGCGAAGGCATGGCGCAGCGTGTGCGGCGACAGCGCGGCCGGGATGCCGGCCGCGCGGGCGTACTTCTTCACCAGCCCCCAGAAGGCCTGGCGCGTCATCGCGCCGCCGCGGGCGGTGACGAAGAGCGCCTCGCTCGCCTGCCCGGCCAGGATGACCGCGCGCGCTTCGCGCAAGTAGCGCGTCAGCCAGCCATGGGCCTCCTCGCCGAAGGGCAGCAGGCGCTCCTTGCTGCCCTTGCCGGTGACGCGCAGCGCGCCCTCGGCGAGGCCGACGTGCACGCTCTTCAGGGTGACGAGCTCGCTGACGCGCAGGCCGCTGGCATACATCAGCTCGAGCATCGCGCGGTCGCGCAGCCCGAGTGGCGTGGCGGGGTCGGGGGCGGCCAGCAGCGCCTCGACCTGGGCCTCGGTGAGCGTCTTGGGCACGCGCAGCGGCTGGCGGGCCGATTGAAGCTTCAGCGTCGGGTCGGCAGACAAGCGGTGCTCGCGCAAGGCCCAGCGGAAGTAGCGCTTGAACACGGTCAGCCGCCGGTTGGCGCTGGTCGCGCGGCTGCCGGCGTGGCGCGCGCTGGCGTAGGCCAGCAGGTCGCTCTCGGCACTGGCGTCGAGCGCCTTGCCGGACGCCGCGGCCAGCCACTGCGCGTACAGCGTCAGGTCGCGACGGTAGGCCGCCAGCGTGTTGGCCGACAGGCCGTCCTCGATCCACAGCGCATCGACGAAGCGGTCGATGGCCTCGGCGCTCGCCGGCGGCAGCGGCAAGGGAGCGAGGTCGACGGTCATGCCGAAAGTGTGCCGCCAAACGACAAGGCCGCCCGCGGGCGGCCTTGTGTCGTGGGCAGCCGGGCTCAGTCCAGCTTGAGCTTCTGCTTCTCGACCACCTGCTTGTAGACCGCGTACTCGGCCTCGATCTGCTGCGCGAACTCGGTGGGGCTGTTGAGCACGAGCAGCGAACCGGTGTCCTCGATGCGCTTCTTCACGTCGGGCAGGTTGACCGTGCTCCTGACGGCGGCGCTCACCTTGTCGACCACCTCCTTCGGCAGCCCCTTGGGCCCGAGGATGCCGTAGTAGGCCATGCGGTTGACCGGCTCCAGCCCGACCTCCTTGAAGGTCGGCACGTTCGGCAACGCGGCGACGCGGTTCGGCGCCGCGACGACGATCGCGATCAGCCGGCCGTCCTTGATGAAGGGCAGCGCCGAAGGCAGGTTGTCGAAGATGACCGGCACCTGGCCGGCGACCGTGTCGTTCAGCGCCGGGCCGGCGCCGCGGTAGGGGATGTGGGTGATGAAGGTGCCGGTGAGGCTCTTGTAGAGCTCCATCTGCAGGTGGCCGATGCCGCCGGTGCCGGAGCTCGCGAAGCTGTACTTACCGGGGTTCTTCTTGATCTCGGCGAGGAAGCCTTTGTAGTCCCGCGCCGGGAAGCTCGGATGCACGGCGATCACGTTCGGCGTGGCCGCGATGTTGATGATGGGCGTGAAGTCCGTCAGCGTGTTGTACGGCATCTTCGGGTTGATGGCCGGGTTGGCGGCGGTGGTGGACACCGTGGCCATGCCCAGTGCGTAGCCGTCGGCCGGCGACTTGGCCAGCTGGTCGGCGCCGATCACGCCGCCGCCGCCGCCCTTGTTCTCGACCACCATGGTCTGGCCGAGCGGGCCGGAGATCTTCTCGGCCACCACGCGGGCGATGATGTCGGTCGTGCCCCCGGGTGCGAACGGCACGATCAGCCGCACCGGCTTGTTCGGGTAGGCCTGGGCCGAGGCGCCCCCGGCGGCGACCAGCAGCGCGGCGGCAGCGGTGGCGAGGACGAGACGGCGTGGGCAGCGGGACATGGGCTCTCCTTGGGCTCGGGCCGGGGCAAACGCCCCCGATCCCCGGACTGTGCCGCGGATGGCGGCTCGGTTCCGACCCGGAAATCACTTAGTCGCGCATACGTGAAGCTACGCATGCGGCGCGGCCTTACGCTCCACGGATGCGCGATCTGCTGCTGCTGCTGCCCGACTTCCTGCTGATCCTGGTCGGCTTCTTCGTCTGCCGCCACACGCCGCTGGATCGCACGGTCTGGGCCTCGGCCGAGAAGCTCGTCTACTACCTGCTGTTCCCGGTGCTGCTGTTCACGTCGATCGTGCGCAACCCCTTGAACCCGGGCGACGCCGCGGCGCTGGCCGGCGGCGGGCTGGCGACCGTCGGCCTCGGCATCGCGCTGGCCTATGCGTTGCGGCGCTTCCCGCGCGTCGACGGGCTGCTGCACGCGTCCGGCGCGCAGACGGCGTTCCGCTTCAATTCCTACATCGCGCTGGCGATGGCCGAGCGCCTGGGCGGCGCGGCCGGCGTGGCCGCGATGGCGGTGCTGGTCGCGGTGTGCGTGCCGGTGTGCAACGTCGGCGCGGTGCTGCCGCTGGCGCGCGCGGGCGGCCACCATTTCGGCCGCGAGCTGGCGCGCAACCCGCTGATCCTCTCGACGCTCGGCGGCCTCGCCGCCAATCTCGCCGGGGTGAGCTTCCCCGACGCCGTGGGCACCGTGCTGCAGCGCATCGGGCAGGCAGCGCTGCCGATCGGCCTGATGGCCGTCGGCGCCGGCCTGCAGCTGGGCGGGCTGACGGCCGCGCCCCGCCTGGCGGCCGGCTTCCTGACCATCCGGCATGCGCTGCTGCCGGCTTTCGCGCTCGGCTTCGGCCTGGTGGTTCCGCTGTCGCCGCTGCAGTGGACGGTGCTGGTCGCCTTCGCGGCGATGCCCACGGCCTCGAGCGCCTACGTGCTGGCCG
>CAYLKR010000069.1:0-13384 GCA_964384225.1 uncultured Methylibium sp. | reverse complement strand
CCGCCGGCGCGGCCGCCGGCCGTGCGCGCGGCGCGGCTGGCGCGGCGTCGTGCGGG
Organism: uncultured Methylibium sp.; assembly: GCA_964384225.1. Classification (GTDB taxonomy): domain Bacteria; phylum Pseudomonadota; class Gammaproteobacteria; order Burkholderiales; family Burkholderiaceae_C; genus Methylibium. The sequence continues at coordinate 13,328 of CAYLKR010000069.1, read as the reverse complement.
GTGGCCGCGACGCGGAAGGCCCCGAGGGCCTGGCCCAGGCGCATCGCCTGGTCCTTCAGGCTCGCGGCGGCGGCGGCGCTCTGCTCGACCAGGGCGGCGTTCTGCTGCGTCATCTGGTCGAGGTTGTTGACCGCGCCGTTGACCTGGCCGATGCCGTCGCTCTGCTCGGCGGCCGCGGCGGTGATCTCGCCGATGATGTCGGAGACGCGCTGCACGCTGGCGACGATCTCGCCCATGGTCTGGCCGGCGTCGGCCACGAGACGGGTGCCGGAGTCGACCTTGTCGACGCTGGCGCCGATCAGGGCCTTGATCTCCTTGGCCGCCTCGGCGCTGCGCTGCGCGAGGCTGCGCACCTCGGAGGCGACGACCGCGAAGCCGCGGCCCTGCTCGCCGGCGCGCGCCGCCTCCACCGCGGCATTGAGCGCGAGGATGTTGGTCTGGAAGGCGATGCCGTCGATCACGCCGATGATGTCGGCGATCTTCTTGCTGCTCGCATTGATGTCCTCCATCGTCGAGACGACCTGCGAGACCACCTCGCCGCCCTTGGCGGCCGAGGCCTGCGCGGAGCTGGCGAGCTGGTTGGCGGTGCGCGCCGAGTCGGCGGTCTGCCTGACGGTGCCGGTGAGCTGCTCCATCGAGCTGGCGGTCTGCTGCAGGTTGCTGGCAGTCTGCTCGGTGCGTGCGCTCAGGTCCTGGTTGCCGGTGGCGATCTCGGTCGACGCCGTGGTGATGCTGTCGGTGGTGCTGCGCACCTCGCCGATCAGGCGCTGCAGCGAGCCCTGCATGTCGCCGAGCGCGCGCAGCAGGTCGGCGGCCTCGTCGCGGCCGTCGGCCTGCACGGCCTGGGTCAGGTCGCCGCCGGCCATCGTGCGGGTGGCGGCCACGGCCTTCGCGAGCGGCCGCGTGACCGAGCGCGTGATGAGCCAGGCGGCCAGGCCGCCGGTGCCCAGCGCGAGCAGGGTCAGCACCAGCAGCACCGCCTCGGCGCGGTCGACCGACGCCTCGACGACCGCGGTGCGCTCCTTGACCAGCTCGTGCTCGAAGGTGTTGAAGGCGTCGATGACCTTCAGGTAGCTGTCGTTGGCGGGCATCATGCGCTGCTCGAGCACGCGCTGGGCGCCGGCGACATCGCCCGCCTTGATCAGCGCGAAGACCTCGTTGCGCTCGGCGATGTAGGCCTTGCGCTGGCCGGCGATGTCGGCCATCAGCGCCTTGCCCTTCTCCGAAGTGACATGCGCCTCGAGCTCCTTCTGGATCTCGGAGATGCGCGCGCTCGTCTGCTTGACCAGCGGCGCGAAGTAGGCATCGACCTGCGGGTTCCCGCCGGACTTGGCGATCGCCACCGCGCGGTTGCCGTTGAGCGTGGTCAGCCCGAGCCACTCGCTGGCCAGGAAGGCGCGGCGCTCCATCTCGACGACTTCGGCGAAGTCGTGCTTGACGGTCTCGAACTGCTGGTAGGCCAGCACGACGATCACCACCATCAGCGCCATCAGGCTGCCGAAGCCGGCCGCCAGGCGCTGACCGATACGCAAATTGCCGAGCTTCATGCTCAATCTCCTAGGAAGCGCCGCCGGGGCGACGGGACAACGAAGGCGGGATCTCCGCCGGGATCGAAGGGCCGCGCGCACCGGGTAGGGGCGCCGGCAGGGGATGTGAAGGAGCCCCGCCCGCGCGCGTCCGGCCGGCGGCCGGACGGGCGGTGAACGGCAGCTCGAGCTGATGGAAGAGCGCACGCATCGCGAGACCCCCGGACGTTAGTGCCGCGCGCGGCGCACCAGCGAGCCGACGTCGAGGATCAGCGCCACGCGGCCATCGCCCATGATGGTGGCGCCGGAGATGTCGTCGACCTTGCGGTAGTTGGCCTCGAGGTTCTTGACCACCACCTGCTGCTGGCCGAGCAGCTCGTCGACCAGCAGCGCGACACGCGAGCCCTCGGCCTCGGCGACGACCATGATCCCGGTGCCCGCCAGCTCCGTCGAGCGCGGCACCTCGAACACCTGCTCGAGGTCCAGCACCGGCATGTACTCGTCGCGCACCTCGACCACGCGGCCGTTGCCGCCGATCGTCTTGACCGCGTTCTCGCCGACCGTGAAGCTCTCGACGACGCTGGACAGCGGCAGGATGTAGACCTCGTCGCCGACGCCCACGCTCATGCCGTCCATGATCGCCAGCGTCAGCGGCAGGCGCACCGCGACGCGCATGCCGTAGCCCTCGGCCGAGTCGATGTCGACCGTGCCGCCGAGGGCGGTGATGTTCTTCTTGACCACGTCCATGCCGACGCCGCGGCCCGACACGTCGGTCACGACCTCGGCGGTGCTGAAGCCCGGCGCGAAGATCAGGCTCCAGACCTCGGCGTCGGTCATGCTGTCGGGCGCGTCGATGCCGCGCTCTCGGGCCTTCTTGATCAGCTTCTCGCGCGACAGGCCCTTGCCGTCGTCCTTGACCTCGATGACGATGCTGCCGCCCTGGTGGCTGGCGGCCAGCGTGATCGTGCCGGTCTCGGGCTTGCCCTTGGCGCGGCGCTCCTCGGGGCTCTCGATGCCGTGGTCGCAGGAGTTGCGCACCAGGTGGGTCAGCGGGTCGGTGATCTTCTCGACCAGGCCCTTGTCGAGCTCGGTGGCCTCGCCCTGCGTCACGAAGTCGACCTTCTTGCCGAGCTTGGCGGCCAGGTCGCGCAGCATGCGCGGGAAGCGGTTGAACACCGTGCCCATCGGAATCATGCGGATCGACATCACCGCTTCCTGCAGGTCGCGGGTGTTGCGGTCCAGCGCGGTCAGGCCCGAGACCATGCTCTGGTAGAGCACCGGGTCGATGCTGCGGCTGTTCTGCGCCAGCATCGCCTGGGTGATGACGAGCTCGCCCATCAGGTTGATCAGCTGGTCGACCTTCTCGACCGAGACGCGCAGCGTCGCGGCCTCCAGCTGGGCGGCCGGGGCCTTGTCGCCGCGCGGGGCGGCGGGCTTGGCCGGGCCGGCGGCGGCCGGGGCCGGCGCGGCGGCAGCCGCCGCCGGGGTGGCGTCACCGGCCTGGGCACCCGGCGAACCGGGCGCGCCGTCGAAGAAGCCGAAGCCCTTGTCCTCCTCCAGCACCGGCGAGCCGGGCGCGCCGGGGTGGAAGCCGTAGCCGGGCGCCACGCGGTCGCCGGCGAAGGGCCGCAGCACGATCTGCTCGCGCGCGACGTGGAAGCCCATCAGGTCGATCAGGTCGCCGTCGCTGCTGCCGGTGATCAGCTTGAAGCGGCGCAGGCCGTCCTGCGGCATGCCGCCGTCGATCGGCTCGATGCTGCCGAGGCCGTCGATCTCCGTGAACAGCTCGACGATGCTCGCCGCCAGCTCGGGCCGCTCCAGCGGGCCGAGCGTCAGCTCCAGGATGCGGTCGCCGTCGATCGTGACCGGCACGTCGGGCTCGCCGTCGGGCACGACCACCTGGGAGGCCTGCGGTGCGGCGGCCGGCGCCGGCGCCGCCGCCGGCCTGGCTGCCGGGGCCGGTGCGGCGGCCGCGGCAGCGCGCTCGCCGGACACGAAGCCGCGGATGTCGGCCAGCAGCTCGGTCGTGTCCATCGCGTCGCTGGCGGCGCCCTGGTGGACGGCGAGCTGCGAGCGCAGCGCGTCGCCGGACTGCAGCAGCACGTCGACCATCGGCGCGGTCGGCTCGAGCTCGTGGCGGCGCAGCTTGTCCAGCAGCGTCTCCATCTGGTGCGTCAGCTCGGCCACGTCGGCGAAGCCGAAGGTCGCCGCGCCGCCCTTGATCGAATGGGCGCAGCGGAAGATCGCATTCAGCTCCTCGTCGTCGGCGGCCGTGACGTCGATCGCCAGCAGCAGCTGCTCCATGCGGTCGAGGTTCTCGCCGGCCTCCTCGAAGAAGACCTGGTAGAACTGGCTGAGGTCGATGCCGGCGCCGGCGCTGGCGCTGTCGGTGTTCATGTCGGCCATGTCGTGCCCCGGCTCAGCGGATGACCTTGCGGATGACCTCGATCAGCTTGGCCGGATCGAAGGGCTTGACGAGCCAGCCGGTGGCGCCCGCGGCGCGGCCGGCCTGCTTCATCTGGTCGCTGGACTCGGTGGTAAGGATCAGGATCGGGGTGCTCTTGAACTGGGGGTGGCCGCGCAGCCGCTTGGTCAGGCCGATGCCGTCGAGCTGGGGCATGTTCTGGTCGGTCAGCACGAGGTCGAAGGCCTTGGTGCCGGCCTTCTCCCAGGCGTCCTGGCCGTCCACGGCCTCGGTGACCTGGTAGCCGGCGCTCTTCAGGGTGAAGGACACCATCTGGCGCATCGAGGCCGAATCGTCCACGGCAAGGATTGAATGCATCGCGCTCTCCGGAATATTCGGGGGGTATCGGTCGGTGGCGGGGGAACTTGAACCGGCGTTCAGAACAGCTCGACGGACCCGGCGTCCATCTCGTCCTGGGTCACGGGATTGGGGCGCAGCGGCGCCGGCGCGACGACGGTCTCGCCGTCGGCGTCGGGCCCGAAGGCGTCGCGGGCGAGCTGGTCGGCGCAGTTGCGCAGGCGCTGGTGGGTGTGGGCGATCAGCTGCGAGGCCATGTCCTGGAACTGCAGTGCGGTCACCGCCTCGGCGAGCTGGCGCTGCACCTCGTGGAACACCGCGTCGTGGCCGCGCAGCGCCGGGTCGCCCTCCAGCGTGCCCAGACGGTGCAGCGCGCCGTGGAAGCGCGCCATCAGCGTGTCGCAGCTGTCGGCCAGCAGGCGCTGCAGGCGGTCGAGGTCGTTGCCGGCCGTCATCAGGTGGTCCTGAAGGTCGGCCGCCATCAGCAAGGGCATCGCGCTCTCGGCGGGTTCAGGGGCGGTCGGCGTGAGGTTCATCGGCGTCGGCACCAGGGCGAACGGGGCGGGCCGGCGGCAGGCTGCGGCGCTGCCGGCCGCAGCCGGCCGCGCGCCGCCGCACGCAGCGCGGGGCTCGGGACGATTCTTCGGCGCCGACCGCTGCGATGGTGTCAAGATGACGGCCGCAAACCCCGCCCAATTCCCTGCTTAGCCGCCCGGCCCCGCGCCGGCGCCGACACGCCATGACCGAGCCGACCGCCTCCAGGCCTGCCCCGCTGACCGTGCCGCAGCATCTGCGGGTGCTGCACCTGGAGGACAACGAGGTCGACTACGAGGTCACGCTGGCGCACCTGCGCCGCGGCGGCATCGACGCCGACATGGTGCGCGTCGAGACCGAGGCCGAGTACCGCGCCGCGCTCGGCGAGCCCTGGGACGTGATCCTGAGCGACTACAACCTGCCCGGCTTCTCCGGCCTGAAGGCGCTGGAGATCCTGCGCGAGAGCGGCCGGCTGCTGCCCTTCATCCTGATCTCCGGCGAGATCGGCGAGCAGGTCGCGGTGCAGGCCATGCTCAACGGCGCCAGCGACTACCTGCTGAAGGACAACCTCGCGCGGCTGGTGCCGGCGGTGCTGCACGCGATCGAGAGCGTCGAGGCGCAGCGTGCCAAGCTCGAGGCCGACCTGGCGCTCGGCCAGAGCGAGCAGCGCCTGCGCGAGCTCGCTCAGTACCTGCAGAGCAGCGTGGAGGCCGAGCGCGCGGCGATCGCGCGCGAGATCCACGACGACGTCGGCGGCTCGCTGACGGCGCTCAAGTTCGACCTCGAGTGGATCGCCCGCCGCGCCGGCGACCCGGCGGTGGCGCAGCGCGCCCACGCGGCGATCGAGACGGTCGGCTCGGCGCTCGAATCGAGCAAGCGCATCATGCACAACCTGCGCCCGGCGATCCTGGAGCAGGGCCTGATCGCCGCGCTGCAGTGGATGACGCAGCGCTTCGAGCGCCGCAACGGCGTGATGGCCACCTTCCGCTGCAACCGCGAGGAGCTGCCGCCGCTGCCCGAGGGCGTGGCGCTGGCGGCCTACCGCACCGCCCAGGAGGCGCTGACCAACGTCAGCAAGCATGCCTTCGCGACCCGCGTCGACCTCGACCTGACGCTGGCCGGGCGGATGATGTCGCTGGAGGTCACCGACAACGGCCGCGGCCTCGGCCAGGAGGACCTGGCCAAGGCGCGCTCCTTCGGCATCCGCGGGCTGCGCGAGCGCGCCGCGCAGGTGGGCGGCTGGGTCGAGCTGGCCAGCGGGCCGGGCGGCACGACGCTGATCCTGTCGGTGCCGATCGAGGGCGGCGACACCGAGGCCGGCCTGGCCGACCTAGAGCCCGACCCCGACGACCCGACCTCCTGGGACGAGCTCTGACCCCGCCTGCGGGTGGTTGGCTGACGGGTCCGGCTCACAGTAGAGTCGGCCCATGGCGACCCGAGTGATCCTGTGCGACGACCACGCCCTGATCCGGCGCGGCATCCGCGACACGCTGGCCGATGCGCAGGACATCGAGGTCGTCGGCGAGGCCGGCGACTACGGCGAGCTGCGCAGCCTGCTGCGCACCACCTCCTGCGACGTGCTGGTGCTCGACATCAACATGCCCGGGCGCAGCGGCCTTGACGTCCTGCAGGTGCTGAAGGACGAGCCCGGCGCGATGCGCGTGCTGGTCGTGTCGATGCACCCCGAGGAGCAGTACGCGATCCGCGCGCTGCGCGCCGGCGCCTACGGCTACGTCAACAAGGGCAGCGACGCACGGGTGCTCGTGGATGCGGTGCGCATGGTCGCCCAGGGCCGCAAGTACATCACCCCCGAGATCGCGCAGATGCTGGCCGAGAGCCTGACCCAGCCGGTCGCCGCGGTCGCGCACGAGAAGCTCTCCGACCGCGAACTGCAGACGCTGGTGCTGATCGCCTCGGGCAAGCGGCTGTCGGACATCGCGACCGAGCTGACGCTCAGCCCCAAGACCGTCAGCGTCTACCGGGCGCGGGTGCTGGAGAAGCTGGGCCTGGCGAACAACTCGGAAATGACCGTCTACGCCATCCGCAACGGGTTGGTGTGAACGACCACCCCCGTTGCGGCTTCGCCGCTCCCCCTCGAGGGGGCGCCGCTGGTGGCCCGGCAGAGCCGGATCCATGGCGGCCGCTGGGCGGGTCCGTTCGCTGGCGAAAGGCCCCCTTCCCACCATGACTGCTTCGTTTCCCTTGAGCGGCGGCTGCCTGTGCGGCGCGGTGCGCTACCGCGTCGCAGCCTTCGCCGGCCCGGTGCTGCTGTGCCACTGCGGCCAGTGCCGCAAGGCGCAGGGTTCGGCGTTCGCGGCCAACGCGCCGGTGCGCAGCGAGGACTTCACGCTGCTCGCCGGGGCCGACGCGCTGGCCGGCCACGAATCCTCGCCCGGCAAGTGGCGCAGCTTCTGCCGCCACTGCGGCTCGCCGATCCACAGCCGCCGCGACGGACTGCCCGGCGTGCTGCGGCTGCGTGTCGGCAGCCTCGACGACGATGCCGCGGCGGCGCTGCGGCCCGCCGGGCACATCCATGTCGCGTCGAAGGCGGCGTGGTGGGACATCGCCGACGGCCTGCCGCAGTACCCCGGCGTCGAGCCGGGCCGCGGCTGACACGCCGACTCAGTCCACCCGCTTCAGGTGCGCCAGGCGCTGGTGCGTGCCGGGGTGGGTGGCGGTGGTCTTGACCATCGGCAGGTGCTCGGTGAACAGCACCACCGGCGTGTCCTCCGGCTCGCCGAGGCGGCGCAGCAGGCGCAGCGCGAAGGCGTCGGCCTCGTACTCGTGCTGGTGCGACAGCTCCGAGGCCTCGCGGCCCAGGACACCGGCGACCGGATCGGTCGTCTCGGGGCGCACCTCGCCCGGGATGTGGCGCTTGTAGAGCTCGCCGAGCTGGGCCCAGTGGCGGTGCGCGATGTGACCGAGCTCGTGCGCCAGGATGAAGGTGCGTTCGCTCTCGGTCAGGCCGGCCAGCGACACGTTGGCCGCCACCACCCGCCCCATCAGGCAGACCGCCAGCAGCGGGCTGCGCACGACGATCAGCCGCACCCCCGGCTGGCGCAGGTTCAGCGCCAGCAGCACCTTGTCGAAGCTGCGCTGCACCACCTGCGACTCGGCGCTGGACGGATCCACCTCCTGGGCCGTCAGCGCGTCGAGCTGCATCTGCTGCGAACGCTGCAGAACGTCGATGATGTCCTCGGCGCACCAGGCCGGTGCAGAACAGGCGATCATCAGGGCCATCAGGGTTGCGCGCATGGGGCACCTCCAGGAAGCCACCCGACGTTTTCGGGTTACTACCAATATCGGCGCAATCTGCGTGCCAGATTTGCGCATGAGAAGGGGCTTTTGCGGCGAATTCCCGGCTTTGGTCGCCGGGTGGGCCGGCGCGGCTCAGTGCTGGAACTGGCTCAACATGCGCTCGAGCGCCATCGTGAACGGCGCTTCCATCATCGGCAGCGTCAGCGTGATGCCGACCAGGCCGACCGCCAGCGTGATCGGGAAGCCGATCGCGAACACGTTCAACTGGCTCGCCACGCGCGAGATCACGCCGAGCATCAGGTTCACGAACAGCAGCATCGTGATGATCGGCAGCGCGATCCACAGCCCGAGGCGGAACACCTCGGCGCCCCAGACCTGGGGCTGCAGCGCGGCCAGGAAGCCGCCCGACGAGCCGCCGACCGGGAACACGGTGAAGCTCTGGATGACTGCCGCGGTCAGCAGCAGGTGGCCGTTCATCACGACGAAGAGCAGCGTCGCCACGGTGCCGAAGAAGCGGCTGACGGCGGTGGACTGCGAGGCGCTGATCGGATCGAAGAAGGCCGCGAAGTTCAGGCCCATCTGCAGGCCGATCAGCTCGCCGGCGTACTCGATCGCCGCGAACACGACGCGCGCCGCGAAGCCCAGCGCCAGCCCGATCAGCAGGTTGTGCACGAGCGCCTCCAGCGCCGCCGGGCTGTCGAGCGCGATCACCGGCGCCGGCGGCAGCGAGGCCTGGGCGGCCACCGTGATGAAGAGCGCCAGCGCGATCTTCACGCGCACCGGCACGCTGCGCATGCCGAGCACCGGCGCGCTGGTGAACAGCGCCAGGATGCGGATGAAGGGCCAGACCAGCGGGCTCAGCCAGGCGGTCAGTTCCGCCTCGGAGAACGTGAGCACGGTCAGCCGGCCGCCGGGCCGCCCCAAGGCCGGCTGCGCCCACCCGGGGGGCAGCGCAGCGACGCAGCCGCAAGCGTGGGGGCTGTCATGACTAGCCCACGACGGTCGGGATCGACTGGAGCGTGCGCTGCAGGTACTCGACGATCGAGGTGATCATCCACGGCCCGGCGATCGCCAGCACCGCCACCGCGGCGATCAGCTTGGGCACGAAGGACAGCGTCGCCTCGTGGATCTGCGTGGCCGCCTGGAACACGCTGACGATCAGGCCGACCGCCAGCACCGTGAGCAGCAGCGGCGCACTGATCATCAGCAGCATGACGAGGCCCTGCTGGCCGAAGGTGAAGACCTGTTGCGGATCCATGTCGTGCTTTCGTTCAGGTCGCGAAGGAGGCCGCCAGCGAGCCCAGCAGCAGGTTCCAGCCGTCCGCCAGCACGAACAGCATCAGCTTGAAGGGCAAGGCCACCAGCACCGGGCTCAGCATCATCATGCCCAGGCTCATCAGCACGCTGGCGACGATCATGTCGATGATCAGGAAAGGGATGAAGATCAGGAAGCCGATCTGGAAGGCGCTCTTGAGCTCGCTGGTCACGAAGGCCGGCACCAGCACGCGGAACGGCGCCTCCTCGCCCTTGATGGCGGGGTCGAGCTTGGCGAGCTTGGCGAACAGCATCAGGTCGCTCTGGCGCGTCTGCTTGAGCATGAACTCGCGCATCGGCTTCTCGCCGCGCGCAAGCGCCTCGTCGAAGGGGATCTGGTTGGCGGCGAAGGGCTGGTAGGCGTCGGCGTAGACCTTGTCGATCGTCGGGCCCATCACGAACAGCGTCAGGAACAGGCTCAGGCCGATCAGCACCTGGTTCGGCGGCGCGGTGGGCGTGCCGAGCGCCTGGCGCAGCAGGCCGAGCACGATGACGATGCGGGTGAAGCCCGTCATCATCAGCAGCACCGCCGGCAGGAAGGACAGCGCGGTGAAGAACAGCAGCGTCTGGATCGGCACCGAGTAGCTGGTGCCGCCCGCGCCCTGCCCCACGATCAGCGGCAGGTTCGCGCCGCCCGCCTGCTGGGCTAAAGCCGCTGCAGGAACGGCCGACAACACCGACACGGCGGCGATCAGCGCGCCGCGGCGGTGGCGGACCAAGAAACAAGAGGCTTCAGCGGCGCGCATCACGCACCTTCTTCAAGAGTTGCGCGAACGGCGGCTCGGCCGGCGTGGCCGACGGCGGCTCGCCCTGGGCCGTGAGCGTGTGCAGCGGCGTGATCGCCTGCGGCGTGACGCCCAGCACCAGCCAGCGGCGCTCCTCGCCCTGTCCGACCTCGACCGTGACCAGGCGCTGGTTCGGCCCGATCGGCAGCGAGGCCACCGGCCGCACCGGCGCGCCCGCGCCGCCGCTCATCGCCGCGCCATAGGGCGTGCGCTTGAGCAGCCACAGCGCCAGCGGGATCGCCGCCAGGATGACGACGAACCAAAGCAGCCCGAAGCCCAGGGAGCCAGTCATGAAGCAAAGTCGGTGATGTTGAGCGCGATGGTCCGCACGTCTCGGCCCGCCAAGCGGACGCCGCGGATCCGGCTTCGCCGGTCCGCCAGCGTCGCCCCCCTGGGGGGGAGCGGCGAAGCCGCAACGGGGGGGAGCGTCATGTCACATCCCGCGCGACAGGCGGCGCATGCGCTCGCTGGGCGTGACGATGTCGGTCAGGCGGATGCCGAACTTGTCGTTGACGACCACCACCTCGCCCTGCGCGATCAGGTAGCCGTTGACCAGCACGTCCATCGGCTCGCCGGCCAGCGCGTCGAGCTCGACCACCGAGCCCTGCGCGAGCTGCAGGATGTGCTTGATCGGGATGCGCGTGCGGCCCAGCTCCACGGTCAGCTGGACCGGGATGTCCAGGATCATGTTGATGTCGTTGCCGGCCCCGGTGCCGCCGCTGGGCGCGAAGTTGGTGAAGGCCGCCGGCGCCACCTGCTCGGCGGGCGCCACGACCTCGGTGGCCGGTGCGCTGGACGCCTGCTGTTCGAGGGCGGCGGCCCATTCGGCCGCCATGTCGTCCTGTTCGGTGCTTGCGGGTTCAGCCATGGTGTTCTCCCAGCCAGGATTGCTGCTGCTTGGTCAGCAGCTCGATGATCTTGATCGAGTACTTGCCGTTGCTCGTGCCGTACTGGCAGTCGAACACCGGCACCCCGTCGACCTTGGCCTTGACGACCGGCTCGAGCTCGAGCTCGATGAAGTCGCCGGGCTTCAGCGCGAGCAGCTGCTCGACGGTGGCCGATGCCGTGGCCAGCTCGGTGACGAGGTCGACCTCGGCGGCCTGGATCTGCTGCGTCAGCAGCTTGACCCAGCGGCGGTCGGGCTCGGCGGAATCGCCGACGGTGGCCGAGTACAGCGTGTCGCGGATCGGCTCGAGCGTCGCGTAGGGGATGCAGAAGTGGATCGTGCCGGTGGTCTCGCCGATCTCCAGCGTGAACGAGGTCGTGACGACGATCTCGCTCGGTGCCGCGACGGTGGCGAACTGCGGCTGCATCTCCGAGCGCTGGTACTCCAGCTCGACCGGGTAGACGCCGGACCACGCCTTCTTGTACTCGGCGGTGATCACCTCGACGAGGCGCATGATCACGCGCTGCTCGGTCGGCGAGAAGTCGCGGCCCTCGATGCGGGTGTGGAACTTGCCGGCACCGCCGAACAGCGCGTCGATCACCGAGAACACCAGCGTCGGGTCGCAGACGATCAGCCCGCTGCCGCGCAGCGGCCGCACCGACACGATGTTGAAGTTGGTCGGCACGACGATCTCGCGCAGGAAGGCGCTGTACTTCTGCACCTTGATCGCGCCGACCGCCACCTCCGGCGTGCGCCGGATCATGTTGAACAGCCCGACGCGGATGTTGCGCGAGAAGCGCTCGTTGATGATCTCCATCGTGGGCATGCGCCCACGGACGATCCGCTCCTGGCTCTCGAGCTTGTAGTCGCGGATCGCGCCCTGCTCGACCTCCTCGGCCTCGAGCTTCTGGCTCTCGCCGGTGATGCCCTGCAGCAGCGCGTCGACTTCGTCCTGCGAAAGAATCTGCTGATTCATGACCGCCCCCCGCCGACGCTTGTCGCCCCGATGGGGCGACCGCAGTCGGCGACCCCCCGAGGGGGTCTCGCCGGCTCGGGAAACCCTGCGCTCGGCTCGTCGAATGCACGAGTCGGGCGGCCAAGCAGCCGCCGCGGATCCGGCTTCGCCGGTCCGCCAGCGGCGCCCCCCTGGGGGGGAGCGGCGAAGCCGCAACGGGGGGGGACGTAGTTCATTGGATGATGAAGCTGGAGAAGTGGACGTGCTCGATCGGGTTGTGCACCTCGGGCTCACCCTTCTTCTTCCGGGCCGCCGGCGCGCTGGCCGCGGCGGCCGGGTCGGGCAGCTCGATGCCCAGCGGTCGCGCGGCCTCGCGCATGATCTCGGCGGCGAGCCTTTCCTTGCCTTCGCGCTCCAGCAGCTCGGCCGAGGTCTTGTGCGCCAGCACCATCAGCACGCCGTTGCGGATCGCCGGCATGTAGAGCTTGAGCTGCTCGGCGACCTTGGCATCGTCGACCTGCAGCGTCACGCCGACCTGCGCATAGCGTTCGGAATCGCGGTCGGCGAGGTTGACGACGAAGGCGTCCATCGGCAGGAAGCTCGGCGGCCCGGCGCGCTCCTTCTTCTCGGGCGCCGCGGCGGCATCGGCGTGGTCGCCGCCCTCCTCGGCCTCGGCCGCTGCCGCCTCGGCGGCGCGCTTCTTCACCAGGTAGACGGCCGCCCCGCCGCCGACGGCGAGCAGCAGCGTCACCGCCGCGAGGATGACGATCAGCTTCTTCGGCAGGCGCCGCTTCTTGACCGGCGCTTCTTCGACGGCTTGCGCCGCGGCTGCAGACATGGGGCACTCCTTGCCAGGGCGACGCACGGCGGGACGGGCCCCCACGCGTCGGGAATGGCATCGATTATTCGAGGGGGTCGCCGCGCTTAAGCGGCGATAAGGGCGGCGTTTCCGGCCTTAACGGCCCACCCGCCGCGCGCTCAGGCGTAGGCGTCGAGCAGGCCGCGCACGGCGACGGCGCGCGGTGCGGCGGCCGCCGGACGTTCGTCGGCGTCGGGTGCGGCGCCGTCGCGGCCGCCGTCGCCCGCGGCGGCTTCGCCATCGCGGCCCGGGCGCTGCTCGAAGACGCCGCCACCGGCGAGCGTCAGGCCGGCGCCGTGCAGCGCGGCGGCCAGCGAGGGCAGGCCGGCCTCGATCGCCTCGCGCGTGCGCGCATGGGCGGCGGCGAAGTCGATCTGCGCCTGCGCGCCGTCGAGCACGATCTGCACCGCGATCGGGCCCATCTCGGCCGGGTTGAGCTGCAGCTGCGCC
>CAYLKR010000068.1:0-13436 GCA_964384225.1 uncultured Methylibium sp. | reverse complement strand
AGGTAGTTCTTGGCGATGCTGACGACCAGCCGCAGGTTGCGCTCGATCATCTGCTGGCGCGCCGCGAAGTCGCCGTCGCGCGCCCTGCAGGCGGTGGCGTACTCCTCCTCGGGCGTGAACAGGGGCGCGCGGCGGATCTCCCGCAGATAGGTCTGGAGGGTGTTGCCGACCTCGGCGTCGCCGGCCGCCAGCGCCACCGGATCGGCCGGCTCGGCATCGACCGGCGCGAGGTCGAGGCCGACGGCCTCGGGCTCGAAACCGGCATCGTGGCCGTTGAGCGCGGGCGAGCCGTCGGGCCGCTCACCCGCCGCGGCGGGCAGGTCGGTGTCGGGCGCAGCGGGCGTCGGGCGTTTCCGGTCGACCACTGCGGCCCCCTGCGCTAGCGTGGCGGCAGCAGCCGCGTCGGATCGACCGGCTTGCCGAGCTTGCGGATCTCGAAGTGCAGCTGCACGCGCTCGGCGTCCGTCGAGCCCATCTCGGCGATCTTCTGGCCGCGCTTGACGGGCTGGTCCTCCTTGACCAGCAGGGCCTGGTTGTGCGCGTAGGCGGTCAGGTAGGTCGCGTTGTGCTTCACGATCACGAGGTTGCCATAGCCGCGCAGGCCCGAGCCCGCGTAGACGACGCGACCATCGGCAGCCGCGAGCACCGGATCCCCCGTCTTGCCGCCGATCGCGACGCCCTTGCTGCGCGCCTCGTCGTAGCCGGACAGCACCGCCCCGGTGGCGGGCCAGGTCCATTGCGGTTCGTCGTCGTCGCGCGCGGCGGGGGCCGGCGCGGGCGCAGGCGCGGGCGTCGCTGACGGGCCCGGGGTGGCCGGCGCGACCGCCGTCGCCGGGGCCGACGCGGCGGCCCCCGGCTTCGCATCGAGCGGACGCGCCTCGACCTTGGCACTGGCCACCGGGCGCGGCCCGGGCATGCCCGGCTCGGCGATCGGGGCCGGCGGCTGCACACGCAGCACCTGGCCGACCTCGAGCACGTTCGGGTTGTCGAGGTTGTTCCAGCGCTGGATGTCGCGCCAGTTCTGGCCGGTCTCGAGGCCGATGCGGATCATCGTGTCGCCCGGCCGGACCGTGTAGTACCCGGGCTTGCCGGCGTTCTCGGCACCCGGCAGCGCCGCCGACGCGGCGGCCTCGGGCGCGCTCGCGCCCGCCGGCGGCGGCAGGGCGGTGCGGGCGCTGCGGTCTTCGACCGGCGCGCGGCGCATGTTCGACGAGCACGCACTCAACGCCGCCACGCAGGCGAGCACGAGGATGCCGCGCAGGGTGCTGGAACCGGGAAATCTGAGGGACATTGCGGAGAGCGGAGGTTCGCGTCAATCGACGCCGGATTTTAAGGGGACGAACCTCACGGCCTCGTGAATGCGGCGTTGCACGCGGCCGTCGGCGAGACGGTCGCAGACCACGAGCACCTGGGCGCCGCCGGCCTGCTGCATCGGCGCGACGAGCCGGCCGCCGGGCGCGAGCTGCTCCACCCAGGCGGTGGGCAGGTCTTCGCCGCCGGCGGCCGCGATGATCCCGTCGTAGGGTGCGTTCGGCGCATGGCCGAGGCGGCCGTCGCCATAGACCAAGCGCAGCCCCGGCGGGCGCAGCGCGGCGAGCGTCTCGCGCGCACGCTCGTGCAGCGGCTTGAGCCGCTCGACCGACACCACGGTGCGCGCCAGCGCGGCCAGCAGCGCGGCCTGGTAGCCGCAGCCGGTGCCGATCTCGAGCAGCGCGAGCGGCTTGCCCGGCGCGTGCGGCGCGAGCAGCAGCTCGAGCATCCGTGCCACCACCGAGGGCTTGGAGATGGTCTGCCCCAGCCCGATCGGCAGGCTGGTGTCCTCGTAGGCCTGGTTGGCGAGCGCGGTGTCGACGAACAGGTGGCGCGGCACGGCGTGCAGCGCCGCGAGCACGCGCTCGTCGCGCACGCCCTCGGCGCGCAGGCGCGCCACCATGCGCGCACGCACCTGCTGGGAGTCGAGGCCCAGCCCGGCGGGCGTCGCCAGACGCGCCCGCTCGCGTGCCGCGTCGTCGAGCGGGCGTTGCGGTCGCAGCAGCTCGCCACCACGCGCCTGCGCCGCCGGCGCGACACGCGCCAGGCCGGCCGGAAAGCGCGGCCCTGCCGGGCGTCGGCTCATGCCGTCGCCAGCCAGTCGCGCCAGACCGGCAGCGCGCCGTGGTCGGTCAGGTCGACCTGCAGCGGCGTGATCGACACCCGGCCTTCGGCGACGGCATGGAAGTCGGTGCCCTCGCCGGCCTCGCGCGCGTCGCCGGCGGCACCGATCCAGTAGATCGGCTCACCGCGCGGGTTGCTCTGGCGGATCACCGGCTCGCTGGCATGGCGGCGCCCGAGCCGCGTCGTGACCCGGCCGCGCAGCGCCTCGTAGGGGCGCACCGGCACGTTGACGTTCAGCAGCCAGGCGCCCGGCGCCGGCGGCGCGGCGATCACGCGCTCGACCACCTCGCGCGCCACGCGCGCGGCGCAGTCCAGGTGCTGCCAGCCCTTTTCGGCCAGCGAGAAGGCGATGGCCGGGATGCCGAACAGATAGCCCTCCATCGCCGCGGCGACGGTGCCCGAGTACAGGGTGTCGTCGCCCATGTTGGCGCCGTTGTTGATGCCCGAGAGCACCAGGTCGGGCCGGTGCCCGAGCAGGCCGGTCAGCGCCACGTGGACGCAGTCCGACGGCGTGCCGTTCACGTAGCGGAAGCCGTTGGCGGCCGTCCACACCGACAGCGGCCGCTGCAGCGTCAGCGCGTTGGAGGTGCCGCTCGCGTTCTGCTCCGGCGCCACCACGTCGATCTCGCCGAGCCCGCTGCAGGCCTCGACGAGCGCGGCGAGCCCCGGCGCGAGGTAGCCGTCGTCGTTGGCGATCAGGATGCGCATGGCGAAGATTGTAGGGAGCGGCGTCGCGCCGGCGACTCCCGGGCGGCGGGGCGCTGCCTATCATCGCCGCTCACCCGCCCCGGACGAGGACCGCGATGCATGCCTGGCTGTGTACCGAGACTAACGGCCCCGACGCGCTCGCCTGGACCGAGCTGCCGACGCCCGAGCCCGGCCCCGGCGAGGTGCGCGTCGCGGTGCGTGCCGCCAGCCTGAACTTCCCCGACCTGCTGATCGTCCAGGGCAAGTACCAGCACCGGCCGCCGCTGCCTTTCGTGCCGGGCGCCGAGTTCGCCGGCGTCGTCGAGGCCGTCGGGCCCGGCGTGGACGGCCTGCGCCCCGGCGTGGCGGTGGCCTCCTTCGGCGGCACCGGCGGCTTCGGCGAGCAGGTGTGCATCGACGCGCGGCTCGCGATGCCGCTGCCGCCGGGCTTCGCCTTCGACGACGCCGCCGCCTTCCTGTGCACCTATGGCACCACCCACCATGCGCTGCTCGACCGCGGCGCGCTGCGTGCCGGCGAGACGGTGCTGGTCCTCGGCGCGGCCGGCGGCGTCGGGACGGCGGCGATCCAGGTCGCGAAGGCGGCCGGCGCACGCGTCGTCGCCGCCGCGTCGAGCGAGGAGAAATGCGCCTTCTGCGCCGCGCTCGGCGCCGACGCCACGCTCAACTACGGCCAGGGCGACCTCCGCGAGCAGATCCGCACCGCCACCGGCGGGCGCGGGCCCGACATCGTCTACGACCCGGTCGGCGGCGCGCTTGCCGAGCCGGTGTTCCGCTCGATCGCCTGGCGCGGCCGCTACCTCGTGATCGGCTTCGCCAGCGGCGACATCCCGTCGCTGCCGCTGAACCTCGCGTTGCTCAAGGGCGCCTCGCTCGTCGGCGTGTTCTGGGGCGAGTTCGCCAGGCGCGAGCCCGAGCGCAACGCCGCGGCGCTGGCCGAGCTGGCCGGCTGGTACGCCGCGGGCCGCATCCGGCCGGCGATCGAGCGGCGCCTGCCGCTCGCCGAGCTGCCGCGCGCGTTCGCTCTGATGGCCGCGCGGGAGGTGCGCGGCAAGCTGGTGCTGACCGTCGGCTGAGGCGTCACGCAGCGGGTGCTAAATTCGCGGCGGTCTGGTCCGCCGTACAGCCCCCGTGAGACGAACGCTGTTGAAGCTGCCTCTGCTGGTCCTTGCGGGCTGGGCCGCGGCGCGCGCGGCGACGCCGCCGACGCTGAACTTCGCCGTCATCACCACCAGCACGGTGGACGAGACCCGCGCCGGCTGGGAGCCTTTCTTCGCCGCGATGCGCGCCGACACCGGCCTGGACGTGCGCGGCGTCTACCCGGCCACCTACGAAGAGACGGTCGATGCCGTCGTCAGCGGCCTGGTGCCGCTGGCCTGGGTGTCCAACAAGGCGGCGCTCGACTGCATCGAGCGCGCCAACGTCGAGGTGTTCGCGCAGATGGTCGACGCGGCCGGCTCGCCCGGCTACCGCTCGCTGATCGTCACCCGCCGCGATGGGACGCTGCAGTCGCTCGAGCAGTTGCTCGGGCGGCCGCGCACCTGGCGCTTCGCGATGGGCGAACCGAGCTCGACCTCGGGCGCGGTAATGCCGTCCTATGCGCTGTTCGTGCCGCGCGGCATCAAGCCCGAGGAACATTTCCTCTCGCTCAAGCGCGGCACCCATGCCGATTCGGTCGAGGCGGTGCTGTCCGGCGCCAGCCACGCGGCCACCTACAACACCGAGGAGCTGTCCCGCCTGCGCGAGCGGGCCCCGCAGCGCCATGCCCAGCTGCGCGTGCTGTGGGAGTCGGCGCTGATCCCGAAGGACCCGCTGCTGTGGCGGCGCGACCTGCCGCTGTCGGTGCGCCGGCGCATCGCCGACTACATCTTCGGCTTCGGCAAGGCCCCCGACGAGCGAGCCATCCTCAAGCGCATGTTCGACCTCGCCGGCTTCCAGCGCTCGAGCAACCAGCAGCTGAAGTTCGTGCTCGACATCGAGGACTTCAAGCAGCGCTCCGAGGTACTCTTGGACACCCGGATGTCGGAAGCACAGAAGAACGAACGGCTGGCCGACCTGCGGGAGCGTTACGCTCGGCTGTCGCGCGCGGTGCTGGCCCCGCCCGACACCGCCCGGTGAGGCGCGCCGTCACAGCCCAGGAGGGAGCCCCATGGCCGTCAAGGTCCTGATCGTCGAAGACAACCCGGTCGCCCGCACCTTCCTCACGCGCGTCGTGCGCGAGAGCTTCTCCGACGTGACCGGCATCGCCGAGGCCGGCAACCTCGAGACCGCGCGCCGCCTGCTCGGCGTCGGCGGCGCGCCGGCGCTGCCGCCGGGCGCAGAGCCGTGCAAGCTGGTCCTCGTGGACCTCGAACTGCCCGACGGCAACGGACTCGAGCTGCTGACCGAGCTCGCCGGCCACGGCGCGACCAAGATCGTCACGACGCTCTACTCCGACGACGACCACCTGTTCCCGGCGCTGCAGTGCGGCGCCGACGGCTACCTGCTGAAGGAGGACCGCTTCGAGGTGCTGGTCGAGGAGCTGCAGAAGATCGTGCGCGGCCAGCCGCCGCTGTCGCCGGCGATCGCGCGCCGGCTGCTGTCGCACTTCCGGCTCGGCGACACGGCCTCGGCCGCGCTCGAGACGCCGCCCGCCCCCGGCGACTTCCAGCCCGCGCGCGCCGCGCCGGCGCCGGTCTACGCCGAACCCGACCACGAGCGCCTGACGCCGCGCGAGACCGAGGTCCTGACCTACCTCAGCAAGGGCTTCACGATCAAGGAGATCGCCGGGCTGATGGGCATCAAGTGGTTCACCGTCAACGACCACATCAAGGCCATCTACCGCAAGCTCAACGTCTCGAGCCGCGCCGAGGCCGCGGTGCTGGCGAGCAAGCAGGGCCTGGTGTGACGCCCCGCTGAGCACGGCCGACCCGGCCTCCCGACGATGAGCAGCCTGCCCGAGCGCAGCCCGATCGGCGGGCCCTGGGACGCGCCGTCGACGCAGGCGCCGACGCTGCCACCCGACACCCTCGACACCGCGCCCGACCGCTCGCGGTCCGAGCCCTGGCTGCGCGCCCGCGACGCCTCGCGCTGGCTCGCGTGGCGGCTGCGGCTGCTGGTGCTCCTGGCGCTGGCCGGTTGCGCGGGCCTGTTCATGCTGACGCGCGCGCTGGCCGAGCAACCGGCGATCGACGCGACCTGGCGGATCGGCCTGCAGGGCCAACTCGAGCTCGCCGCCAGCCGCGACCCGGCGCTCGCGCCCTTCGTCGGCCGCGCGCTGCTCGGTGTGATCGGCGGCGACAGCCGCATCGCCGTGCTCGACGGCCTGGTGCTGCAGCGCTCGCCGCGCTGGCTGCTGTCGGACGGCGAGCGCGCCCACCACCGCGAGCTGCAGACGCAGCTCGGCGCGGCGCTGGCACAGCCGCGGATGCGCCTGTACTTCGCCGACGGCGGCACCGCCGAGCTGTCACCGGCGCCGCGCGGCGTGCTCGGGCTCGGGCTGCTGTATGCGCTGGTCGCCGCGCTGGCGCTGGTGCTCTACCTGCTGGCGATCGTGGTGACGCTGGTGCGGCCGTCGCTGCGCAACACCCTGTACGGCGTGATGGCCCTGGCGCAGAGCGCCAACCTCGCCTGCATCGCCGCGGCCACGACGCTGGATCTCGCGCTGCCGCCGCTGCTGGCGCAGTGGGAAATGCCGGCGCGCACCGGCTTCGACCTCGTCACGGCCGCGGCGATCCTGCACGCCGCCTGCGTCCACCCGCGCCGCCTGCCGCACGCGACGGCGATCGGGCTGGCCGGCTGGCTCGGCGCCGCGACGCTGATCGCCGTCGTCTGGCGCGAGGCGCTGCCCGGCGCGTGGTGGTGGGTCCAGGGCGCGATGATGGCCTACGGCGCCGCGGCGATCGTGCTGCTGAGCTGGTCCTACCGCATCGAGGCCCATCCCTATGCGCTGCTGCTGCGGCGCTTCGGCATCGTCACGCTCGGCACGCTGGTGCTGCTGACGCTGGCGATCGCCGCGGCGGCGCGCCAGCCGGGGGTGCAGCATGGCATCGCCACCATCGGCTCGATGATCTGGGTGGTGTTCCTGTCCTCGCTGCTGATGCTGGTGCCCTTCCTGGCGCGCTCGCAGCAGCTGCTGCGCGAGTTCTCGCTGCTCGCCGGCATCAGCAGCGACCTCGCTGGACCTGCTCTTCGTCGCTGCCTTCTCGCTCGGGCAGTTCACGTCGATCACACTGTCGGTGTTCGTCTCGCTCGGCCTGTACGCCGGCGTGCGGCAATGGCTGCTCAACCAGGTGCGCGCCGAGAACATGGTGTCGATGGAGCGTCTGTTCGAGCGCCTGTACCGCATGGCGCGCGAGGTCGAGGCGCGGCCCGAGCGCGCGGCGGCCTCGCTGCTGGCGCTGCTGCGCGAGCTGTTCGACCCGCTCGAGGCCGGCGTGGTGGCCAAGCCGGTGCGCGAAGCCTCGGCCAGCGGCGACGGCTCGACGCTGCTGGTGCCGGTGCCCGAGCTGCGCGGCCCCGGCGGGCGCGGCGAGGAGTCGCTGACGCTGCGCTTCGCGCAGCGCGGGCGGCGCCTGTTCAACCGCGAGGACGCACGGCTCGCCGATCGCATCGTCGAGCAGCTCAAGCGCGCGGTCGCCTTCGACCAGGCGGTCGAGCGCGGCCGGCGCGAGGAGCGCACGCGCATCGCCCAGGACCTGCACGACGACATCGGCGCGCGCCTGCTGACGATGATGTACCAGGCCCAGAGCCCCGAGCACGAGGACTACATCCGCCACACGCTGCAGGACCTCAAGACGCTGACGCGCGGCCTGGCCGCCAGCAGCCACCGCCTCTCCGACGCCGCCGGGGAGTGGAAGGCCGACCTGCAGCAGCGCCTGCAGCTCGCGCACATCGCACTCGACTGGCACATGCAGTGCGAGCCCGACGTCGAGCTCAGCGTCGTGCAGTGGTCGGCGCTGACGCGCGTGCTGCGCGAGCTGGTCAGCAACGCGATCGCGCATTCGCAGGCCACGCAGGTCTGGGTCACGCTGAAGCTGGCCGACGACGTGCTGGAGATCGTGGTGTGCGACGACGGCATCGGCCGCAACCCGCAGGGCTGGGCGCACGGCCTGGGGCTGGGCGGCGTGCGCAAGCGCGTCAAGCAGCTCGGCGGCCGCGTGCAGTGGCTCGATGCGCCTCAGGGCGGCATCGAATGCCGCGTCACGGTGCCGCGCTGGTCGCTGGCGGGTTCGGGCTGAGGGCCGCCCTGTCGGCGGACATCGCCCGTCGCCGCCCGGCCATCTTGGCGGCATAGAGAGCGCGGTCGGCGCGCTCGACCAGCGCGGCGGGGCCGGCATCGCCCACCTCCGGCCGCGCGACCGCGATGCCGATGCTCAGCGTGACGACGGCGCCGATCGGCGAGTCGCCGTGCGGCAGCGCCGTATCCTCGATCACCTGCAGGCAGCGCCCCGCCAGGACCGCGGCGTCTTCGCCCGAGGTGTGCGGCAGCAGCACCGCGAACTCCTCGCCGCCGTAGCGGGCCACCAGGTCCTCGCCGCGCCGCGCGCAGCGCTGCAGAAGCTCGGCAATGCGGCGCAGGCAGTCGTCGCCGCGCGGATGGCCATGCGCGTCGTTGTAGCGCTTGAAGTGGTCGACATCGACCATCAGCAGCGCCAGCGGCACGCCGTGGCGGCGCGCGTGCGCCCATTCGTGCTGCAGCCGGCGCTCGAAGCAACGGCGGTTGGCGACGCCGGTCAGCGCATCGGTCTCCGACAGCTCCTCGAGCCGTCCGTTGAGCTCGACCAGCGCCTGCTCGCGCTGCACCAGCGCGGTCACGTCGGTGCTGAAGGCGAGCAGCCCGCCGTCGGGCAGGCGGCGCTCGATGATGCGGCGCCAGCGGCCGTCGGGGAACTCGCGCAGCATCGGCTCGCCCGGCGCACGGTGGGCCGCGAGCCGGGCGTCGATCCAGGCCTGCGCATCCCCCTGGGCCTGCGGCACGAGGCCGCGGGCGACGACGTCGCGCAGCAGGTCCTCGAAACGACGGCCCGGGATCATCGTCTCGGATACCGCGGCGTACAGGCCGCGGAAGTCGCGGTTGCAGATGCGCAGGCGGTCGTCGGCGTCGTACAGCACGATGCCGGCCTCCATCGCGTCGAAGGCCTCGCGGTACAGGCGCTCGGAGCGCTCGAGCGCGCGCTTCTGATCGGCCAGACGCATCGACAGGCGGTGCGTTTCGGCGCCGATGATCAGCGGATAGATCACCAGCAGCGGCAGGCAGGCGATCAGGGTCGCCGGGGTCGGCCAGGGCTGCAGCGGCACCGCGGTCGCGGCCCAGGTCGCCAGCGCCGCGGCCGCGAGCGCCGCCACGCCCGGCAGGAACAGCCGCAGCCCGCCGACGGCGAGCGGGCCGAGCAGCAGCAGCGCGGCGATCAGCACGGAGGGCAGCAGGTTGAAGCCCATGAGCGGCAGCCACATGCCGCCCAGCGCCGCATCGATCAGCAGGTTGCGGTGCTCGGGCCGCGCCGCGCGGCTGCGCAGTCCCCAGGCCCAGGCCAGCTGCGGCCAGACGAGGGCGTGGACGGCCAGCAGCACCCAGCTCGGCGCGGCCGCCCCGGACTGCCAGAGCGCCGAGCCGACCGCGACGCTGCCGAGCGCCAGCCCGACACTGCGCGGCAGGCGCATGCGTTGCACGAGCCGCCGTTGCGCCGCCGGCGCCCCTTCGTCCGGCCCGGCGGGGGCCACGCCCGCGTCCTCAGTCACTGCTCGCGCGGGCGGCGTAGAGCAGCGCCTGCGGCTCCCAGGGGATGCGCGCTTCGGCCCGGCCGGCCGGTCCCTTGATCGCGTGGGCCGCTTCGGCGGTGCGCCGCAGCAGCGGGCGCGCCCAGGGCTGGCGGTCGGGGCCGGCGATGCCGAGCACCAGCGGCTGGTCGAGGCGCGCGCCGCGTTGCCACACGACCGCGGTCTCGCCGTTGACCAGCGTGACCAGACTGCCCGGCGGGTACAGGCCGAGCGTGCGCAGGATGGCGGCGCCGAGCGTGTCGGGCCGTCCGTCCGCGCCGAGGCAGGCATCGCGCGCCGCCTGGGTGGTCGGCAGGCCGGGCCGGCCGGCGCGCGGGCTGATCTTGGCGAGGAAGACGTCGACGCGCCGCAGCAGCGCGGCGAGCCGGGCCGCCGGCGCCAGCGCGGCGAGCGGTTCCTCGGGCTCCCGGTGGTGCAGTTCGACCACCTCGAGCCACAGCGCATCCGCGACGCCGAGCGCACGCAGCCGCTCGGCGCTGCGCATCGGGTGGGTTTCGACCGCCACGCGCTGCTCGACGGTCAGGGTGCGCTCGCGGTGCGCCAGGTCGTCCTGCAGCGCGACGATCGACAGGTTCATCGTCAAGGCGGCCTTCATCAGCGCCCGGCGCTCGTCGTCCGGCCAACCGAGCACGCGCGCCGCGAGCCCGACGATCGGCGCGCAGGCCAGCGCGTGGTGCACGCCGTAGCGGGCCTGCAGCCGGGTCGCCGCGGAGATCAGCAAGAACAGCAGTTCGTCCGGCGCACTGTCACAGGCTCGCTCCGCGCTTTCCTGCAGCGAGGCAAGGCGCTCGGGCCAGAGCCCGTCGGACGACACGCTGCTGCAAAGGCGCCCCAGCGCCTGCTGCATCTCCTGGACGGCCGCGGCGCCGCGGGATGCCGCCTGGTTCGACTTCTGCCCTACGTCTAATGCTGCCACGTGGCCTACAAAGCAAATCCGGATACGGCATTGTCACCGCTGCGGCGGGCGGAGCGACAAGCGCCGGCAGCAGCGGCGATCCCGCTGGCGCAGGTCGCGCGCCGATCAGGCGGGGGGCGGCTGCACCGGGCCGGCCGGCCAGTGCAGCACCCGCTGCGGATAGGGGATCTCGATGCCCTCCGCGGTCAGCACGTCCAGCACCGCATGGTTGACCTCGGAGCGCAGGTTGGACTGGCCGTTCTCCGGGTCGCAGTTCCAGAACCAGACGGTGAGCTCCAGCCCGTCGGCCGCGAAGGCGGTCAGGTGGACCGAGCTGTCGCGGTCGGGCCGGCCGTTGGCCAGCCGCGGGATCTTGCCCAGCCCCGCCAGCAGCTTGGGCCGCAAGGCGTTCACGTCGGTGCCGTAGGCGACCTGCACCACGGTGGACGACAGCAGCGCCGGATCGCTCAGCGAGGCGTTCTCGACGCGCTGGGTGATCAGCAGTTCGTTCGGCACGATGGACTCGCGCCCGCCCAGCGAGCGGATGATGGTCGCGCGGGTGTTGATGTCGGTGATGCGACCCTCGAAGCCGTCGACCTTGACCAGGTCGCCGATACGCAGCGAGCGCTCGGCCAGGATCACGAAGCCGCTGACATAGTTGGCCGCCAGCTTCTGCAGGCCGAAGCCGATGCCGACGCCGACCGCGCCGCCGAGGACGCTGAGCGCCGTCAGGTCGATGCCCGCCGCCGACAGCGCCACCAGCAGCCCGACGAACAGCAGCAGCGCGCGCGTGCCGTTGGCGGCGATCTTGCGCAGCGACAGGTTCTCCACCGCGCCGGTCAGCAGCTTTGACTCGATCGCCGCGCTCAGCCACAGCGCCGCGAACAGCACGACCACCGCGTTGAAGGCGCCTTCCAGCAGCGCCAGCAGCGTGACCCGGCTCGAGCCGATCTTCCAGCCGATGCCGTCGAGCTCCTGCAGCAGCACCGGGCCGATGCCGGTGAGCCACAGGATCAGCCCGACCCACACCGCCCACGACAACCAGCGCTCGGCGATGCGCATGAAGGTCGACGACGGAAAGGCCGCACGCAGCACCCGCACGCCGAAGCGGATCAGCGCCAGCGACAGCAGCATCGCGATCGCCAGCGGGAACACCGCGCGCGGGAAGTCGGCCAGCAGCGTGTGGCGCGCGATCAGCGCGAGGCCGAGCGCCAGCAGCGGCAGCAGCGCGCCGTCGTAGAGCTTCTCGCCGTACAGCACCGAGGCGGCATCGCCGGTGCCATGCCCGCGCAGCAGCCGCGTCAGCAGCCAGGCCAGCGCGAGGCAGGCGGCGACGACGGCCAGCTCGACCGCCGCGTTGGTACTGAGGAGCGAACGGCCGAGCGCCTCCAGCTCCTGTGCCGTCAGGGGCCGCGCGATCGCGGCCGGTGCGCTCGCCGCCGCCATCAGCCGGCGACGCCGGCCAGCACCCGCAGGTGGGCCGCCACGCTGCGCGCGAGCGCGCCGAGGTTGTAGCCGCCTTCCAGCAGCGACACGATGCGCCCCTTGGCATGGCGCGCAGCCATGTCCACGAGGTACTGCGTGATCCAGGCGTAGTCGGCCTCGACCAGGCCGAGCTGGCCGAGTTCGTCGTCGCGGTGGGCGTCGAAGCCGGCCGACAGGAACAGCATCTGCGGCTTGAAGGCGTCGAGCCGCGGCGTCCACTCCTCGCGGATGCGCTCGCGGATCTCCGGGCCCTTGGTGTAGGGCGCGACCGGGAAGTTGTGGACGTTGTCGCCCAGCGGCACCAGGCCGGAGTGCGGGTAGAGCGGGTGCTGGAAGAAGCCCAGCATCAGGATGCGCTTGTCACCCGCGACGATGTCCTCGGTGCCGTTGCCGTGGTGGACGTCGAAGTCGACGATCGCCACGCGCTGCAGCTCGCCGCGGTCGAGCGCGTGGCGCGCGGCCACCGCCACGTTGTTGACGAAGCAGAAGCCCATCGCCTGGCGCCGCGTCGCGTGGTGGCCGGGCGGCCGCACCGCGCAGAAGGCGTTGTGCACCTCGCCATTGAGCACCGCGTCGGTGGCGGCCACCGCGGCGCCGGCGGCGCGCAGCACCGCCTCCAGCGTGCCGCGGCTGCCCACGGTGTCGGCGTCGAAGGCGCGACGCAGCCCGGTCTTCTCGATCTGCTGCAGGAACGCGCGCATCTCGGCGATGTAGCCGAGCTCGTGCGCCAGCGCGAGGTCGGCATCGCCGGCCAGCGGCGCGTCGCGATGCACCAGCGCGATGTCCAGGCCGGTGGCGATCAGCAGGTCGGAGATCGCGGCGAGCCGCTGCGGGCTTTCGGGGTGGCCGGGCCCCATGTCGTGGCGGCCGCAGGCCGCATGCGTGTAGAAGGCGGTGCGCATCTGGAATTCGGTTTCGGCTATTGTGCATGCCATGACCCTGCACGCCCGATTGCACCGACTCGTCGACCAGATCGCCACCATCATCGTCGGCAAGCGGCCGCAGATCGAGGACTGCGTGGCCTGCCTGCTGGCCGGCGGCCACCTGCTGATCGAGGACGTGCCGGGCGTCGGCAAGACGACGCTGGCGCATGCGCTGGCGGTGTCGCTGGGCCTGCGTTTCAGCCGCGTGCAGTTCACCGCGGACCTGATGCCCTCGGACCTGGTCGGCGTGTCGGTCTACGAGCGCGGCAAGGAGAGCTTCGTCTTCCACCCCGGCCCGGTGTTCGCACAGGTGCTGCTGGCCGACGAGATCAACCGCGCCGGGCCCAAGACGCAGAGCGCGCTGCTCGAGGCGATGGAGGAGCACCAGGTGACGGTCGAGGGCGAGACGCGCGCGCTGCCCGAGCCCTTCTTCGTGATCGCGACGCAGAACCCGACCGACCAGCTCGGCACCTACCCGCTGCCCGAGAGCCAGCTCGACCGCTTCCTGATGTGCA
>CAYLKR010000067.1:0-13447 GCA_964384225.1 uncultured Methylibium sp. | reverse complement strand
CGCGGCTTCATGTTCGCGCTCGGCTGCATCCAGGCGCAGAGCTGCCACACCGGCCATTGCCCGACGGGCGTGACGACGCAGGACCCGCTGCGCCAGCGCGCGCTGGTCGTGCCGACCAAGGCCGAGCGCGTGCAGTCCTTCCACGACCACACGCTGCGCGCGCTGAAGGAGCTGGTGCAGGCCGCCGGCCTGAGCCACCCGCAGGAGATCACCGCGGCGCACATCGTGCGGCGCGTCGCCGACCACGAGGTCAAGCTGCTCGCGACGCTGCTGCCCTTCGTGAAGCCGGGGGCGATCGCCGCCGCCGAGCGCGGCGAAGGCGACTGGCCGCACCAGGTGTTCAGGCTCTACTGGCCGCGCGCCCGCGCGGACTCGTTCGCCGCGGCAATCGCCTGACGCAGCGGCGCCACGGGTCCCGCGGTCGAGGGTGTGGCGCTGCGGAGCCGGCGCCACAATCCGCGGCACAACGAAGGCTGCGAGGAGACCGCGATGCTGAACGTCTACCTGGTCGAGGACGACCCGCTGGTGTCTCAGCATGTGCGTGACGCGCTGAACGACGCGCCCGGCATCCGCTGCATCGGCCACGCCAGCCGCCTCTCCACCGCGCGCAGCGAGCTGCCGCAGTGCCGCCCCGACGTGCTGCTGTCCGACCTCGGCCTGCCCGACGGCGACGGCACCGAGCTGATCGGCGAGCTGAGCCACGCGCCCGCGATCGACGGCGTCTGGCACCCGCACATCCTGGTGTTCTCGGTGTTCGGCGACGAGGCGCGCGTGATCCGCGCGATCGAGGCGGGCGCCGACGGCTACTTCCTCAAGGGCTGCACCGCCGAGGAACTGGTGCGCGCGGTCCAGCAGGCCGCCCGCGGCGAGTCGCCGATCTCGCCGGCGATCGCCCGCCACCTGCTGAAGCGCTTCCGCGACGAGGGCCTGGCGCCCGAGACCGGCTTGCGCGACCTGGGCGGCGACTCCGGCCCGGCGCCGATCACCGGCATGATGGACCTCGAGCCCGCCGAGACCAGCGGCCACGAGGTCACGGTGCGCGAGCACGAGGTGCTGCGCCTGGTCGCGCAGGGCTACGTGGCCGAGGAGATCGCCGAGCGGCTGCTGATCACCCCGGGCAAGGTCGCGACCGACGTGCGCAATGTCTACCGCAAGCTGCAGCTCGGCGAGCGGGCACGGCTCGCGGAACAGGCGAGTTCGCGCCCCGGGTGGGCGTGAGCCGGGCGCGGCGCCTCGCCGCGGCACTGGCCACCGCCCTCGCGCTGGCGGCCTGCGGTGCCGCGCCGCCGGGCGGGGGCACCGCCGTCGAACTGCGCGCCGCGCTGCTCGCCGAAGGCCACGCCGAAGCGCCCATCGCCCTGCCCGACACCTGGGAGGCCAGCGCCCCGCGGCGCGATGGCCGGGTGCGCTACCGCCTCGAGCTGCCCGACGCCGCGCTGCGCGCCGAGCAGTCCGCGATCTACATCCCGCGCGCCGGCAACGCGCTGCGCGTGCAGGTCAACGGCCAGTCGCTGCTGGCGCTGGGCGTCGGCCCCGGCGACGGCGTGCTCGCCGACACCTCGCGCACCCCGGTCTGGCTGCCGCTGCCGCCGGCGCTGCTGCGGCCGTCGGGCAACCGCATGGAGATCGAGCTGATCGGCCAGCCGCGGCGCGATGCCGGGCTGTCCACCGTCTGGGTCGGCCCGCTCGCCGAGCTCGAACCGCTCTACCGCGCGCGGCTCGACAACGAGGTGCGCGGCGCCTGGGTCGTGAGCGCCGCCGCCACCGTGATGGGCGCGCTGGCGCTGCTGCTGGCACTGCGTGCGCGCAGCTTCGTCTATGCCTGCTTCGGCGCCGGCAGCCTGCTGTGGGCCTGGCGCATGACCGGGCCGCCGGAGGGCGGCAGCGGCGTCTGGGCCGCGCTGTCGCTGGTGCTCTACCACGCCTCCTACGCCTGGTTCGTCGTGCTGATGAGCCTGTACGCGCTGGCCGCCGTCGGCCGCGACGGCCCCACCGAGAGGCGCGTGCTGGGCGCCTGGGCCGCCGCGGCGCTCGGCCTCGCGGCCGCCGTATGGGTGTTCAACGCCCCCGGGCTGCGGACCCTGCTGCTGGCCGGCACGCTGGCCAACGTGCTGGGGCTGTTCGCCGCGCTGGCCGTCACCGCGCTGCGCAGCCGTGCCACGCCGGCCCTGCTGCTCGCGGCTGCCGCGGGCATCAGCGTGGCGGTCGGCGCGCGCGACTTCCTGGTGTTCCGCGTCTTCTACGACTACGGCGCGCTGACCTGGAGCCGCTACACCATCCTGCTGCTGCTCGCGGTGCTGGCCTGGCTGCTGGTGGACGAGTTCGCGCGCTCGGCGGCGGCGCTGCGCGGCATGAACGCCGTGCTGCGCGACCGCGTCGCGCAGAAGGAGCAGGAGCTCACCGCCGCCTTCGCGCAGAGCCGCGAGCAGGAACGCCGCCAGGCCGTGCTCGCCGAGCGCGACCGCATCCTGCGCGAGATGCACGACGGCCTCGGCGGCCGCCTGGTCGGCGCGCTGGCGCTGACGGCCCAGGCGATGCGCCAGCCGCCGGCGGCCGACGAGGCGGCCGGCGCCGAGCCGCTGCGCGAGCTCAAGCTCGCGCTCGACGACTGCCTGGTCGAGCTGCGCCTCGCGCTCGATTCGCTCGAGGCCGACCAGCGGCCGCTGATCGAGGCGCTGGCCGAGCTGCGCTTCCGCGTCGAACCCTCGCTGCGCGCCGCCGGCGTGCGGCTGGTCTGGCAGGTCGACGAGGCGGCCAGCGGCGCCGAACTGCCCCCGGGCGACACGCTGCACGTGCTGCGCATCGTGCGCGAGGCGCTGACCAACGTGCTGAAGCACGCCCAGGCCACGGTGGTCTGGCTGCGGCTCGCGCCGCGCGAAGACGAAGACGGCGGCCTGCGGCTGGAGGTGCTCGACAACGGGCTGCAGCGCAGCGTGGGGCAGGAGCAGGCGCCGCTGCCGCTGTTCGTGCCGGCGGCCAGCGCCCAGGGCGGGCGCGGGCTGGCGAACATGCAGCGCCGCGCCGCGGCGCTCGGTGCCGCCCTCGTCAGCGGGCCGCAACCGGAAGGCTGGGGGGTGACGCTGGACCTGCCGCCGCCGGCCGCGGCCGGCTGAGGGCTCAGGCGAGCCGCGGCACCGTCTCGGCGAAGCTCGGCCGCTGCGCGAGCTTGTCGACCAGCCGCGCGAGGTTGGGCCGCTCCTCGCGCCAGGCGATCTGCGGGAAGCGGAACTCCAGCCAGCCGAGCGCGCAGCCGACCGCGATGTCGGCCAGCGACAGGTGCTGACCGGCGCACCACGGCCGCTCGCCGAGGCCGCGGCTCATGGCCTCGATCGCGGCATGCACCTTGTCCATCTGGCGCTCGACCCAGGCGGCACTGCGCTGCTCGGGCGTGCGGTGCGCCCAGGTGAGTTCCATGCGCGCGAGGATCGCGGCATCGAGCAGCCCGTCGGCCAGCGCCTCCCAGGTGCGCACCTCGACGCGCTCGCGCCCGGTGGCCGGGATCAGCTTGCCGACCGGCGACAGCATGTCCAGGTACTCGACGATGACTCGCGAGTCGAACACCGCCTCGCCGCCGTCCATCACCAGGCAGGGCACCTTGCCGAGCGGGTTGGCCTCGCTGATCGCGCTCGCCTCGGCCCACACGTCCTCCAGCACGAACTGGTAGTCGAGCTTCTTCTCGGCCATGACCACGCGCACCTTGCGGACGTAGGGGCTGGCGAGCGAACCGATGAGTTTCATGGGCGAGGGCTGGGGAACCGGAAGGTCGAAACGATTCTAGCCACAGGGTTTTACGGCCCGGCCTCGCCCGCCTCCCCTCCGAAGAGGGCCGGCCGGGGCTCGGCTCCTACAATCCAGCAACTTCCAGACCACCCGCTGCGCGCCGGGGCCGGCCGTGCCGGGACCGCCGCGCCCGCCCCGATGAGCCTCTCCGCCCTGACCGCCCTTTCCCCGCTCGACGGCCGCTACGCGCCCAAGCTCGCCGCGCTGCGCCCGCTGCTCAGCGAATACGGCCTCATGCACCGCCGCGTGCAGGTCGAGGTGGAGTGGTTCATCGCGCTGTCGGACGCCGGCCTTCCCGAACTGCCTTCGCTGTCCGCCGAAGCACGTGCTCACCTTCAGGGCCTGGTCGCGGACTTCTCAGAAGCCGACGCCCAGGCCATCAAGGACATCGAGAAGACCACCAACCACGACGTCAAGGCGGTCGAGTACTGGATCAAGCGCCAGTTCGCCGGCCGCCCGGAGCTGGAGCGCTCGGGCGAGTTCGTCCACTTCGCCTGCACCAGCGAGGACATCAACAACACCAGCCACGCGCTGATGCTGACCGCGGCGCGCCAGCAGGTGCTGCTGCCGGCGCTCGACGGCCTGATCGGCACGCTGACCCGCATGGCGCACGAGCTCGCGGCGCTGCCGATGCTCAGCCGCACCCACGGCCAGACCGCGAGCCCGACGACGGTGGGCAAGGAGATCGCCAACGTGGTGGCGCGGCTCGCCGCGGCGCGTGCGCGCATCGCCGACGTGAAGCCGCTGGCCAAGATGAACGGCGCGGTCGGCAACTACAACGCCCACCTCGCCGCCTACCCCGATGTCGACTGGGAGGCCTTCGCCCGCCGCGTCGTCGAGCAGCGCCTGGGCCTGGTGTTCAACCCCTACACGATCCAGATCGAGCCGCACGACTGGATGGCCGAGCTGTTCGACGCGGTGACGCGCTGCAACACCATCCTGATCGACTGGTCGCGCGACGTCTGGGGCTACATCTCGCTTGGCTACTTCAAGCAGAAGCTGAAGGCCGGCGAGATCGGCAGCAGCACGATGCCGCACAAGGTCAACCCGATCGACTTCGAGAACGCCGAAGGCAACCTGGGGCTGGCCAACGCGCTGCTCGCGCACCTGAGCCAGAAGCTGCCCGTCAGCCGCTGGCAGCGCGACCTGACCGACTCGACCGTGCTGCGCAACATGGGCGTCGCGCTCGGTTATGCGCTGCTGGCCTGGGATTCGCTGGCGCGCGGCCTCGGCAAGCTGGAGGTGAACGAGGCCGCGCTGGGCGCCGACCTCGACGCCGCCTGGGAAGTGCTCGCCGAGCCGATCCAGACCGTGATGCGGCGGTACGGCCTGCCCGAGCCCTACGAGCGGCTCAAGGCGCTGACGCGCGGCAAGGCGATCACGCGCGAGGACGTCGCCGCCTTCATCGAGACGCTGGAGCTGCCGGAGGCCGAGAAGGCGCGGCTGCGCGCGCTGAGCCCGGCGTCCTACACCGGCAGCGCCGCGGCGCTGGCGCGGCGCGCATGAGCTTCCTGGCCCGCCTCGCCGCCGCCGAGCGCAAGGCCGGCTCGCTGCTGTGCGTCGGCCTCGACCCCGAGCCTGCGAAATTCCCCGCGCCGTGGACCGGCGACGCGACGAAGATCGCCGAGTTCTGCGAGCGCATCGTCGACGCCACCAAGGACCTGGTGCTGGCCTACAAGCCGCAGATCGCCTACTTCGCGGCGCACCGCGCCGAGGATCAGCTCGAGCGCGTGATGGCCTACCTGCGACGCAACGCGCCGGACGTGCCGGTGATCCTGGACGCCAAGCGCGGCGACATCGGCGCCACCGCCGAGCAGTACGCCCGCGAGGCCTTCGAGCGCTACCAGGCCGATGCGGTGACGCTGTCGCCCTTCATGGGCTTCGACTCGATCGAGCCCTACCTGCGCTGGCCCGGCAAGGGCGCGATCCTGCTGTGCCGCACCTCCAACCCCGGCGGCAGCGACCTGCAGAACCGGGTGCTCGCCGATGTCGACGGCCAGCCGCGGCTGTACGAGCACCTCGCGCAGCTCGCGCAGACGCAGTGGAACCGCAACGGCCAGCTCGGCCTGGTGGTCGGCGCCACCTTCCCGGCGGAGCTGGCGCGGGTGCGCGAACTCGCGCCGACGCTGCCGCTGCTGATCCCCGGCGTCGGCGCCCAGGGCGGCGACGCGCAGGCCACGGTGCGCGCCGCCTGGCGGCCGGATGCGCCGATCCTGGTCAACTCCTCGCGCGCGGTGCTCTACGCCGGCGCCGGCGAGGACTTCGCCGCACGGGCCCGCGCGGTGGCGCTCGCCACCCGCGACGCGCTCGACGCCGCGCGGCCGCGCTGACGGCCGCCGCGCGAACCGGCCCACCCCGGATCAGGGTTCTCCCGGGGTAAATGCATGTCGGGCGTTCCGCTGCGATGGGGCACCATGGGTACCCCCCTAGTTTGAAGCCTGTGACCCCTCCGTCCGATCGCCCGCCGCCGCCGGAGCCGACCCCACATGTCCCGGCCGACGCCACGATCGTGTGGTTGTTCTTCGGCTGCGGCCTGGGCGTGTCGGCCGCGCTCGCGCTGCTGTACGCGCTGAGCCCCGGCGTCGCCGGCGTGCTGCAGGCGCCGAAACTGGTGGCGATCTGCGCGCTGCTGGCGCTGGCCTTCGCCGCCGGCGCCGTGGCGGCGCGCCGCGGCCATGTGACGCCCGCCGTGCTGGGCTGCTGCTGGGCCGCGCTGCTGGCCACCGGCGCCGTCAGCTGGCTGCTCGGCCAGGGCGTGCGCGCGCTGCCGCTGGGCTTCCTGGCGGTGCTGGTGTGCCTGGCGGCGGTGCTGGTGGGCCGGCGCGCCGGCACCGGCCTGGCGGCGGGCGGCGCCTTGCTGCTCGTCGCGCTGGCCGGCGGCGAGCGCGCCGGCTGGCTGGCGCGCGCCGACGACGAAACCCTCGCCTCGGCCCTGCTGACGCAGTTGCTGCTGATCTGCGCCGGGCTGGTGTCCGGGCTGGTGGTCTCGCATGCGCTGACGCGTTCGCTGCGCGCCGC
This sequence comes from uncultured Methylibium sp., assembly GCA_964384225.1. Classification (GTDB taxonomy): domain Bacteria; phylum Pseudomonadota; class Gammaproteobacteria; order Burkholderiales; family Burkholderiaceae_C; genus Methylibium. Next base: position 6,649 of record CAYLKR010000067.1, on the reverse strand, counting down.
CGCCGAGCGTGCGCGGCGCTTCGGCGGCCTGCTGCGCATCGCCGCCGATTGGTACTGGGAGCAGGACGAACAGCTGCGCTTCACCCATGTGTCGGACACCCTGCTCGGCGACGCGCGCAACCTGCCGCTGGACTACATGGGCCGGCGCCGCTGGGAGATCGGCAACCTGGAGTTGCCGCCCGAGCAGATGGCGCAGCACCAGGCCGACCTGGAGGCGCGCCGGCCCTTCCGCGACCTGGTGTTCCGCCGCCCGGACGTGGACGGCCGTCCGGCCTACGTGAGCGTCAGCGGCGAGCCGGTGTTCGGCGCCGACGGCCGCTTCCGCGGCTACTGGGGTGTCGGCCGCATGGTCACCGACGAGGTGCTGGCCCGGCAGGCCGTGCTGTCGGCCGAGGCGCGTTACCGCGAGCTGTTCGCGCGCTCGCCCTCGCCGCTGCTGCTGCACCGCCGCGGCATCGTCGTCGAGGCCAACGACGCGGCCGTGCGCCTGCTCGGCTACGCCGACACCGCGGCGATGGTCGGCATCGACATCGGCCGCCACCACGAGCCCGGCGCCGAGCTCGACCGCGCCCGGGCGCGCACCGCCAGCCTCGACGCGCTGCCGCTGGGCGCCGCGCTGCCGCTGACCGACTTCCGCCTGCAGCGCGTCGACGGCCGCTACGTCGAGGTGCAGGTGACCAGCCTGCGCATCGAGCTCGCCGACGGCCCCGCGGTGCTGTCGATCTACAGCGACGTGACCGCCCAGCGCAGCACCGAGCGCGCGCTGCAGCGCTCGCAGGAGCTGCTGACGAGGCTGTTCGCGACGACGCCCGACACCGTCACGCTCACCGAGCTGCACAGCGGCCGCTACCTGATGCTCAACCAGCGCTTCACCGACGTGCTCGGCTGGACGCCGGAGGAGGCGATCGGCCGCACCGCCACCGAGCTGGGCATCTGGCGCCGCGCGGCGGACCGCGAGCGCCTGCTGCAGCTGCTCGAGACGCAGGGCACGGTGCACGACATGCCGGCGCTGTTCGGCACCAAGGCGGGCGGCTCGGTGACGCTGAACATCTCCGCCGCGCGCTTCCGGGCCGACGGCGGCGACTACCTCGTGGTCGTCGGCCGCGACACGAGCGACATTGAGCGCGCCCGCCTTGAACGCGAGGCGATCCTGCAGTACGCCTCGGTCGGCATGGCCTTCACGCGCGACCGGCACTTCGTGCACGTCAACTCCGCCTTCGAGACCATGTTCGGCTGGAGTCGCGGCGAACTCGCCGGCCAGCCGGGCTCGATCGTCTGGCCCAGCGCCGAGGCCTACGCGGAGGTCGGCCGCCTGGCCGGCCCGCTGCTCGCCGCCGGCCAGCCCTTCGAGATCGAGCGCGAGCTCCGCCGCCGCGACGGCAGCCTCTTCTGGGGCCGCATGCTGGCGCGCGTCGTCGACCCGAACGACCCGAGCGGCGGGGGCACCATCTGGGTCGGCGAGGACGTCACCGAGCGCCGCCGCGCGGCCGCCGCGCTGGCCGCCGCGCGCGACGCCGCCGAGGCCGCCAACCGCGCCAAGAGCACCTTCCTCGCCAACACCAGCCACGAGATCCGCACGCCGCTGAACGCGCTGCTCGGCCTGGCGCGGCTCGCGCGCGAGCCCGGGCTCGACGCGGCGCGCCGCAAGCGCTACCTCGACCAGATCGTCGACAGCGCGCAGAGCCTGTCGGCGGTGATCTCCGACATCCTCGACATCTCCAAGATCGAGGCCGGCAAGCTCGACATGGAGGCCGTGCCCTTCGCGCTGCACGACCTCGTGCGCGGCACCGTCCACGGCTTCGAGGCGCTGGCCGCGGCCGCCGGGCTCGGCCTGGCGCTCGACATCGAACCGGACGTGCCGCCCGTCGTGCGCGGCGACCCGCTGCGCGTGCGCCAGATCCTCGCCAACTACCTCGGCAACGCGCTCAAGTTCACCGACCGCGGCCAGGTCCACGTGCGGCTCGGCCGCGACGGCGCCGACATCGTGCTGCGCGTCACCGACACCGGCCCCGGCATCGACGCGGCCACGCAGGCGCGGCTCTTCCTGCCCTTCAGCCAGGCCGACGACTCCACCACCCGTCGCCACGGCGGCACCGGGCTGGGCCTGTCGATCTGCCGCGAGCTCGCCGAGCTGATGGGCGGCTCGGTCGGCGTCGACAGCGCGCCCGGGCGCGGCAGCGCCTTCTGGGCGCGCCTGCCGCTGCCGCTGGCCGAGGCCGCCGAGGTCGGGCCGCAGGACGCCGGGCGGCTGCTGCAGGTGCTCGACGGCGCGCGCGTGCTGCTGGTCGAGGACAACGCCGTCAACATGATGATCGCCACCGCGATGCTCGAGCAGTGGCAGGTGCGCGTGACCCAGGCCGGCGACGGCCAGCAGGCGCTGGACGCCGTGGCGCGCGCCGAGCAGGACGGCGAGCCCTTCGACGCCGTGCTGATGGACGTCCAGATGCCGGTGATGAGCGGCCACGAGGCCACGCGGCGGCTGCGCGAGCACCACGACTCCTCGCAACTGCCCATCATCGCGCTGACCGCGGCGGCACTCGTCGGCGAGCGCGAGCTGGCGCTGGCGTCCGGCATGGACGCCTTCCTGACCAAGCCGATCGACATCGACCAGCTGCAGCGCACGCTGGCGCGCGCGGTGGCGGGGCGGGCGGCGGCGCCGTCGGCCTTGCCGCCGCTGGGTGCGTGAGGCGGGGGCCTCCGTTCGGGCCGCTTGTCGAAGCCGGCGAGTTGCTCCGGCGGGGCTTGACGGCGTGAGGCCGCGCCGGGATGTGCGTCCGGCGGCGCACCTACTTTCTTTCGCTTCCCCGAAAGAAAGTAGGCAAAGAAAGGGGGACCCTGCTCCTTGCGTCTCGCTTCGCGAGCCGTACCCTGCGCTGCTCGCGCCGGGCGGGAAGTCCGCAAACTCGGCCCGGGTACGGGCCTCAGACATGCGGACTTCTCGATCCGCCCGCCGCTGCGCTGCTCGGCTGCGTCACAAGGGGCCCGATACGACGGTGATCAGAAGGACGAAGAGGCCGGTGGCTGCTTGCTCACCTTGATGCCGATGATGGATTTCGTGCCGTTCGTCGACACCCCGCCTTGCGGGTGCACGTTCGTCATCGGCAACTGTTCGGGCTACACGGTTAGACAGAAGAGGCCGATGCGTTGAACAAAAAGCTGACCTGCGAACTGCATACTCAAAAGCCTGTCGGGCTTGGCGCACCGGCCGCGAACACTTCTGCAGTTCAACTCTCAACTGCGGTCTTCGGGAAGACACAAGGCGTCAGTTGGCCCGAATGCGCGAATGACAACATAGTCCTGCTTCTTCTCGTCCCAGCGAGACTCAGAGCCAATGACAACGGAGGACTCTTGCGCGAAAACCTGGAACAGGCGGAGTAGGTCATCGATACGGAACTCGTAGGCCCACTTGTGACGCATGTAGTCGGAGAACACCAACATTCCGACGAATCGCTTTCTCTCTGACCATGTGTGCATCCAATAGTAGTGGATGAGCTGGTTACACACGTCCATGGCAGACATGGAGACGCGTTCCGGGTGGTTCATGTCGAATCGGTCCTCGGGCCAGCCAGTTCCTGTGTAGGTGAACGGACGATCTCCCACTTTCTTATAGCGCACGACAGGCATGACGGTCCGGCGTGCGGTGTCATTCACTTTCGGGCGTTCGAGAAGCGAGCGGACTTGGAATGCAATGAGCATCAGCTTGCGCTCGTAAAGCACAAGCTGCTTCTCCGTCCAACGGCGGTAGCTCTGCCGCCGCTTCAGCTCAGAAAGTTCGGACCGCAGCTCTTCGCGCCAGTATCTCGACTCGATTGCCATTCAATTTTGTTGCAAAGAAAGTGAGCGTCTTCTTCTGACGCCGACCTCAAATAGGCCAACCGTAGGAGCAGCGGGCGGTTGGTCCAATCTGATCCATGTGGGGATGGGATGATCGCCGCCCCGCCTCTCCAGCGCAAACCGCCCGAAAGCATGTGACGGGCGCGATGCGTTAGACGGACGGCAGCGTTGCGGACACCCCGTCGTCCATCTGATCACGAGTGTGTCGGGCCCCTTGTGACGCAGCCGAGCAGCGCAGCGGCGGGCGGAGAAAGAAGGACGCATGTCTGAGCCCGCAGAGCGAGTTTGCGGACTTCCCGCCCGGCGCGAGCAGCGCAGGGCACGGCTCGCGAAGCGAGACGCAAGGAGCAGGGTCGCCTTTCTTTGCCTACTTTCTTTGGCGAAGCAAAGAAAGTAGGTCGCCGTGAGGGGGCGAACACCCCGCGCGGCCTCGCGCGGTCAACGACCGTCCGAGCAGACGCCAAAAGGGCTTCGACAGGCTCAGCCCGAACGGACCATGGTCAACCCGACCGGCCGAAATCCCCCCCGTCCTGCCGCCACAACCACGCCCTCACCACCGCCGCCACCATCGGCCCCGCCACTTGCGCGACGAAGCGCCGCCGGTCACCCGGCGCCTGCTCGTCCGAACGGTCGGCGATGCAGCGCAGCAGCGCGAACGGCACGTCGCAGTCGAGGCAGACCTCGGCGAGCGCCGCGCCGTCGGTCTCCACCGCCAGCGCCTCGGGATGGGCGCGGGCGAGGGCGTTGCGCTCGACCTCGGATGCGACGGCATGGTCGCCACCGAGCAGCAGGCCCTCGTGCACCTGCGGCAGCGCGATGCCCAGCAGCGCCAGCGAGCCGGCCAGCGCGATGCGCTCGACTTCCAGTGCGGCGCGCGCCGCGCCGAGCAGGGCGGCGCTGAGCTCCGGGTCGGTCAGCAGACGCGCACGGCCGTCGGGCGGGGCGTCGGTGCGCACGAAGAGCGGCGTGGCCTGCGCGTCGCGCCGCAGCAGCTCGCGCGCGACGACCACGTCGCCGATGCGCACGCGCGGGTGCAGGCCGCCGGCCACGCCGGAGGAGACGATGGCCTCGGCGCCGAAGCGCTCGATCAGCAGCGTGGCCGTGGTGGCGGCCGCCACCGCGCCGGGCGGGGAACAGGCGAGCACGAGCTCGCGGCCGTCGAGCCGGCCGCTGTGGAACTCGCGCCCGGCATGGTGGTGGACGCGCGCCGCGCCGAGCAGCGGCAGCAGGGCCTGCAGTTCCTCGGGCATCGCGGCCATCAGGGCCAGGGTCATGCGGCTCCCCTCGCACGGCGGCAAGGCGCCGATGGTGCCACCGCAAGGCACCGCTGGCGAGGCAGCACGCCGATCGGCGATGATGCGCGCCATGACGCACCGCCCCGCCCTCGCCGCCGCCCTGGCCCTGCTGCTGCTCGCGGCCTGCAGCAAGCTCACGCTGGCCAACTACGACCGCGTGAAGGTCGGCATGGCCTACGAAGAGGTCACGGCCCTGCTCGGCAAGCCGACCGAATGCAACGAGACGCTGGGCCTGCGCGCCTGCCGCTGGGGCGACGAGCAGCGCTCGGCGGACATCACCTTCGCCGGCGGCAAGGTGCTGATCGCGAGCGCGAAGAACCTCAAGTAGTCACTTGCCGCGCAGCTCGCGGCGCAGGATCTTGCCGACCGGGGTCTTCGGCAGCTCGGTGCGGAACTCGATCACCTTGGGCCGCTTGTAGCCGGTGAGCGCCGTCTCGCAGTAGGCGCGCACCTGCTGCTCGGTGACGGCCGGGTCGCTGCGCACGATGACGAGCTTGACGGCCTCGCCGGCCTTCTCGTCGGGCACGCCGACCGCGGCGCATTCCAGGATGCCGGGCATCTGGGTGACCACGTCCTCGACCTCGTTCGGGTAGACGTTGAAGCCGCTGACCAGGATCATGTCCTTCTTGCGGTCGACGATCTTGAAGTAGCCGCGCTCGTCGACCACGCCGATGTCGCCGGAGCGGAAGTAGCCGTCGGGCGTCATGACCTTCTCGGTCTCGTCGGGCCGCTGCCAGTAGCCGGCCATCACCTGCGGGCCCTTGATGCAGATCTCGCCCGGCGTGCCGGCCGGCACCTCGTGGCCGTCGTCGTCGAGCAGCTTGATGTCGGTGTTGGGCATCGGCAGGCCGATGTTGCCGTTGTAGGCGGTGCTGTCGACCGGGTTGCAGGTCGCGGCCGGCGAGGTCTCCGACAGGCCGTAGGCCTCGATGATCGGGCAGCCGGTCTTCTCGAGCCAGAGCTTCGCGGTGGCGCTCTGCACCGCCATGCCGCCGCCGACCGACAGCTTGAGGTTGCTCCAGTCCACGCTGCCGAAATCGGCGTGGTGGGCCATCGCGTTGAACAGGGTGTTGACGGCCGGGAAGCTGTGGAACTTCTCGCCCTGGAGCTGCTTGAACACCGCCGGCAGGTCGCGCGGGTTGGGGATCAGGATGTTGCATCCGCCCATGCGCATGCTCAGCATCATGTTCGCGGTGAAGCCGAAGATGTGATACAGCGGCAGCGCGCACACGGTGACGATCTGCTCGCCGGCCGGGATCTTCTTCAGCGCCGGCTGGTACCAGGCCTCGGCCTGCAGCAGGTTGGCGACGAGGTTGCGGTGCTTCAGCACCGCGCCCTTGCTGACGCCGGTGGTGCCGCCGGTGTACTGCAGCACGGCGATGTCGTCGGCGCCGGTCTGCGGCCGCGTGTAGGCCTTGCCGCGGCCCTGCGCGATCGCGTCGTTGAAGTTCGCGGCCCCCGGCAGGCTGAAGGCCGGCACCATCTTCTTCACGTTCTTGACGACGTAGTTGACGATCAGC
>CAYLKR010000066.1:0-13579 GCA_964384225.1 uncultured Methylibium sp. | reverse complement strand
CTCGACCGCATGGGCATCGACGTGCCGCTGGTCGGCGACTTCCACTACAACGGCCACCGGCTGCTGACCGAGCATCCGGCCTGCGCCGAGGCGTTGAGCAAGTACCGCATCAACCCGGGCAACGTCGGCAAGGGCGACAAGCGTGACCGCCAGTTCGCGATGATGATCGAGGCGGCGATGCGCCACGCGAAGCCGGTGCGCATCGGCGTGAACTGGGGCAGCCTCGACCAGGAACTGCTCGCCTCGCTGATGGACGAGAACGCCGCACGTGCCGAGCCCTGGGACGCGCAGCAGGTGATGTACCAGGCGCTGATCGCGTCCGCCCTGCAATCCGCCGCCTATGCGCGCGAGCTGGGCATGGACGCGAACCAGATCCTCATCAGCTGCAAGGTCAGCGGCGTGCAGGACCTGGTGAGCGTCTACCGCGCGCTCGCCGCCCGCTGCGACTACCCGCTGCACCTCGGCCTCACCGAGGCCGGCATGGGCACCAAGGGCACGGTCGCCTCCACGGCGGCGCTGGCGCTGCTGCTGCAGGAAGGCATCGGCGACACGATCCGCGTCAGCCTGACGCCGCAGCCCGGCGAGGCACGCACCCAGGAGGTCGTCGTCGCGCTCGAGATCCTGCAGTCGCTGGGCCTGCGCGCCTTCAACCCGAGCGTGACCGCCTGTCCCGGCTGCGGCCGCACGACCAGCACCACCTTCCAGGAGCTGGCCAAGCAGATCGACGACTTCCTGCGCGCGCAGATGCCGGTGTGGAAGAGCAGGTACCCGGGCGTCGAGAAGATGAAGGTCGCGGTGATGGGCTGCATCGTCAACGGCCCGGGCGAGAGCAAGCATGCCGACATCGGCATCAGCCTGCCGGGCACCGGCGAGGCGCCGGCCGCGCCGGTGTTCATCGACGGCGAGAAGGCGATGACGCTGCGCGGCGAGGGCATCGCGCGCGAGTTCCAGGCCATCGTCGAGACCTACATCGAGCGTCGCTACGGCGGCACGACCCCCGCGCGCTGACGCGGCGCCGGCCCGGCCGCGGGCCCGAGAACGAAGAACATGGCTGAACCGCTACGCGCCGATCGACCTGACGCATCACCGCTGCGCGCGGTGAAGGGCATGAACGACCTGCTGCCGCCGGAGTCGGCGCGGTGGGAATGGCTCGAGGACACTGTGCGCCGCGTGATGCGGCTGCACGGCTATGCGGGCGTGCGCACGCCGATCGTCGAGCCGACCGCGCTGTTCGTGCGCGGCCTCGGCGAGGTGACCGACATCGTCGAGAAGGAGATGTACTCCTTCGAGGATTCGATGAACGGCGACCGCCTGACGCTGCGCCCCGAGGGCACCGCCGGCGTCGTGCGCGCGGCGGTCGAGCATGCGCTGCTCTACGAGGGCGGCAAGCGCCTGTACTACATCGGCCCGATGTTCCGCCACGAGCGGCCGCAGAAGGGCCGCTACCGCCAGTTCCACCAGGTCGGCGTCGAGGTGCTGGGTTTCCCCGGCCCGGACGTCGATGCCGAGGTGATCCTGCTGACGCGCGCGCTGTGGCGCGCGCTCGGGCTCGTCGAGGGCCGCGACCTGCGGCTCGAGCTGAACAGCCTCGGCCAGCCCGAGGAGCGCCGCGCGCACCGCGAGGCATTGGTCCGCCACTTCGAGGCGCATGCCGACCGGCTCGACGACGACGCCAGGCGCCGCCTGCACAGCAATCCGCTGCGCATCCTCGACAGCAAGAACCCGGCGATGCAGGCGCTGATCGAGGCGGCGCCGCAGCTGCCCGATTTCCTCGGCGAAGGCTCCAGGGCCCACCTCGACGCGGTGCGCGCGGTGCTCGACGCCGCCGGCATCGACTACCGACTGAACCCGCGCCTGGTGCGCGGCATGGACTACTACAACCTCACCGTGTTCGAGTGGGTCACCGATCGCCTCGGGGCCCAGGGCACGGTCTGCGGCGGCGGACGCTACGACGGTCTGGTGCAGCAGCTCGGCGGCAAGCCCGCGCCCGGTGTCGGCTGGGGGCTGGGCATGGAGCGGCTGCTGCTGCTGCTCGACGAGGTCGGCGCGCTGCCGGCCGCGGTGACGCCGGACGCCTTCGCGGTCGTGCCCAGTGCCGAGGCGCTGCCGGCCGCGATGGTGCTTGCCGACGCGCTGCGCGCCGCCGGCGTGGCCGTGATGCTGCACCCGGCCGGCAAGGACGGCCCGGCCAGCATGAAGGCGCAGTTCAAGAAGGCCGACGCCAGCGGCGCCCGCCATGCGCTGCTGTTCGGCGCCGACGAGCTGGCGCAGGGCATGGTGGCGCTCAAGCCGCTGCGAGGTGGCGAGGGCGCCGTGCAGGTGCTGCGGCCGCTCGCAAACCCGCAGGCCTGGGCGGCCGAGCTGCTGCCGCCGGCCGAGGCGCGCCGTTCATAATCCGCGCTTCGCGTCGCGCGACCCCTTCCTTCTGCATTGCAACCGCATGGCCACCCGTCTCGACCTCGACGAACAAGAGCAGCTCGACGCGCTCAAGCATTTCTGGAAGCAGTACGGCAACCTGATCACCTGGACGCTGATCCTGGCGCTGGCCGGCTTCGCGGGTTTCAACGGCTGGCAGTGGTACCAGCGCGACCGTGGCGCGAAGGCCGGCCTGCTGTTCGACGAGCTCGACGCGGCCGCCAAGGCCGGCGACGCCGACAAGGCGGCCCGCGTGTTCTCCGACATGAAGGAGCACTACGCACGCACCGTCTTCACCGGCCAGGCCGGCCTGCTGGCCGCCAAGGTGCAGGCCGACAAGGGCCAGGCCGACGCCGCCCGTGCCAGCCTGGAATGGGTCGCCGCCGAGGCCGGTGAAGCCGAGTACCGCGTCATCGCCAAGCTGCGACTCGCCGGCTTGCTCCTCGATCAGAACAAGGCCGACGAGGCGCTGCAGCAGCTGCCCGCCGACCCGCCCAAGGCCTTCGCGGGCCTGGTGGCCGATCGCCGCGGCGACATCCTGCAGTCGCAGGGCAAGGCGGCCGAGGCCGCTGCCGCCTACCGCAGCGCCTACGACGCGATGGCGGAAGACGACGCCTACCGCCGTCTCGTCGAGGCCAAGCTCACGGCGCTCGGCGCCGCACCGGGCAGCCCGACGACCGCCGCCGCGCCGGCCGCCTCCGGGGCTTCGCGATGAGCGCGGGGCGCACCGCAGCGTTGGCGCTGGTCGCCGCCCTGGCCGCCGGCTGCGCCTTTTTCGAGCCGGCCAAGCCGAAGCCGGCGCCGCTGGAAGACATCAAGCCGCAGATCGCCGGCAAGCAGGTCTGGTCGCAACGGGTCGGCGATCTCGGGCCGCTGCTCGCGCCGGCGGCGACCACCGGCGCCGTGGTGGTGGCCAGCCTCGACGGGCGCGTCGTGGCCTTCGCGCCGGACACCGGTCGCGAGCTGTGGCGCGGTGACGCGGACGGCAAGCTGTCGGCCGGGGTCGGCAGCGACGGGCGCTTCGCGGCCGTCGTGACGACTTCCAACGACCTCGCCGTCCTCGATGCCGGCAAGCCGGTCTGGCGTGCGCGCCTGTCGACCCGCGTGGTGACCCCGCCGCTGGTGGCGGGGGAGCGCGTCTTCGTGCTCGGCGTGGACCGCAGCGTGCAGGCCTTCGACGCGCTCGACGGCCGCAAGCTCTGGGTGCAGCAGCGCCCCAGCGATCCGCTGACCCTGCTGCAGCCCGGGGTGCTGCTGGCCTTGAAGGACACGCTCGTGGCCGGGCAGGGCCCGCGGCTCGCCGGCTTCGACCCGCTGCGCGGGACGCTGCGCTGGGAAACCACCGTCGCCTCGCCGCGCGGCGCCAACGAGGTCGAGCGGCTGGCCGACCTGGTCGGCCCCGCGGCGCGCGTCGGTGACACGATCTGCGCACGCGGCTTCCAGGCCGCGGTCGGCTGCGTCGACGCGGCCAAAGGCAGTCTGCTGTGGGCGCGGCCGATGGGCGGCGTCGCCGGGGTGGCCGCCGACGACAGCGCGGTGGTCGCGGCCGATGCGGTCGGGCGCCTGCAGGCCTGGAAGGCGCGCAGTGGCGAACCGCTGTGGAGCAGCGACCGCTTCCAGCATCGTGCGCTCGGCTCGCCGCTGGCGCTGGAGCGCGTCGTCGTGTTCGGCGACGGCGACGGGCTGCTGCACTTCCTGGACCGCGACAGCGGTCGCACGCTGCTGCGCCTGCCGACCGACGGCCGGCCGATCGTCGCCGCGCCGGTGCGCGTGGGCACGACGATGGTCGCGGTGACCCAGGGCGGCGGCGTCTTCGCCTTCCGCCCCGAGTGACGTGAACCACCCCCGTTGCGGCTTCGCCGCTCCGCCTCTTGGGGGCGCCGCTGGCGGCCCGGCGAAGCCGCTCCGCGGCGGCGGCTGGGCATGAAACCCGTTCTGGCCCTGGTCGGCCGGCCGAACGTCGGCAAGTCCACGCTGTTCAACCGGCTCACCAAGAGCCGCGACGCGATCGTCGCCGACTACGCCGGCCTGACGCGTGACCGCCACTACGGCGACGGTCGCTTCGGCAGCCGCGAGTTCATCTGCATCGACACCGGCGGCTTCGAGCCGACGGCCGAGAGCGGCATCTACAAGGAGATGGCCAAGCAGACGCGCCAGGCCGTCGCCGAGGCGGACGTGGTGGTGTTCGTCGTCGACGTGCGCTCCGGCGTCTCGGGACAGGACCACGACATCGCCCGCTACCTGCGCACGGCCGGCAAGAAGGTGCTCGTGGCCGTCAACAAGGCCGAGGGCATGACCGACGGCACGCGCACGGCCGAGTTCTACGAGCTCGGCATGGGCGACCCGCATCCGATCTCGGCCTCGCACGGCCAGGGCATCCGCAGCCTGCTCGAGGCGGCCTTCGCGGACTTCGATTTCGGGCCCGAGGAGGACGAGGACCTCGACGACCCGGACCGGCCGATCCGCCTGGCCGTCGCCGGCCGCCCCAACGTCGGCAAGAGCACGCTGATCAACACCTGGCTCGGCGAGGAGCGGCTGGTTGCCTTCGACCTGCCGGGCACCACACGCGACGCGATCAGCGTGCCCTTCGAGCGCAACGGCCAGAAGTTCGAGCTGATCGACACCGCCGGCCTGCGCCGCAAGGGCAAGGTGTTCGAGGCGATCGAGAAGTTCTCGGTCGTCAAGACGCTGCAGGCGATCGCCGATGCCAACGTCGTGCTGCTGCTGCTCGATGCGACCCAGGGCGTGACCGACCAGGACGCGCACATCGCCGGCTACATCCTCGACGCCGGCCGCGCGGTGGTGGTGGCGGTCAACAAGTGGGACGCGGTCGACAGCTACCAGCGCGAGATGCTGCAGCGCTCGATCGAGCAGCGCCTGGCCTTCCTGAAGTTCGCGCCGGTGCTGCACATCTCGGCGATCAAGCGCCAGGGGCTGGGGCCGGTGTGGACCGCGATCGCCGACGCCTGGGCGTCGGCGACGAAGAAGCTGCCGACGCCGGTGCTCAGCCGCCTGCTGCAGGAGGCGGTGCAGTTCCAGCAGCCCAAGCGCGCCGGCGCCTTCCGGCCCAAGCTGCGCTACGCCCACCAGGGCGGGCAGAACCCGCCGGTGATCGTGATCCACGGCAACTCGCTCGAGCACGTGACCGACGCCTACAAGCGCTACCTCGAAGGCCGCTTCCGGGCGCACTTCAAGCTCAGCGGCACGCCGCTGCGCATCGAGATGAAGTCGTCGCGGAACCCCTTCACGGCGAAGGACTCGTAAGGGATCACCCGGGGGCGCGGAGCGCCTGTGATAACGTGGACTTTCCAACGACTCTTCAACACGGAGCATATCGTGAGCAACAAAGGGCAGCTTCTACAAGACCCGTTCCTGAACCTCCTGCGCAAGGAGCATGTGCCGGTGTCGATCTATCTGGTCAACGGCATCAAGCTGCAGGGGCACATCGAGTCGTTCGACCAGTACGTCGTCCTGTTGCGCAACACCGTGACCCAGATGGTCTATAAGCACGCGATCTCGACCGTGGTGCCGGGGCGCGCGGTGAACTTCCACCCGGCCGGCGACGCGCCGGCGTCGGGCGCCTGACGCACTTGGACAGCGCCCGCGCGGACCCGAGCGCGCCGATGACGCCCTTGTCCGGGGAGGCGAGGGCGGTCCTGGTCGGCGTCGACCTGGGCTTCGGCGCCGGGTCCTTCGACCCCACCCTCGACGAACTCGCGCTGCTCGCCGAGTCGGCCGGCGACACGCCGGTCGCGCGGTTGACCGCACGACGGAAGGCGCCCGACGCGGCGCTCTTCGTCGGCAGCGGCAAGGCCGACGAGATCAAGGCGCTGGTCGAGAAGACCGGCGGTCAATGCGTCATCTTCGACCAGATGTTGAGCCCGACCCAGCAGCGCAACCTCGAACGCCACCTCGGCGTCGAGGTGCTCGACCGCACCGGGCTGATCCTGGAAATCTTCGCGGCGCGCGCCCAGAGCCACGAAGGCAAGCTGCAGGTCGAGCTCGCGCAGCTGCAGTACCTGAGCAACCGCCTGGTGCGGCGCTGGACCCACCTGGAGCGCCAGCGCGGCGGCGTCGGCCACCGCGGCGGCCCCGGCGAGCGGCAGATCGAGCTCGACCGCCGCATGATCGGCGAGCGCATCAAGTCGCTGAAGACGCGGCTGAAGAAGCTCAAGCTCCAGCGCAGCACGCAGCGGCGCTCACGCGAGCGAGCCGGCACCTTCCGCGTCTCGCTGGTCGGCTACACCAACGCCGGCAAGTCCACGCTGTTCAACGCACTGGTCAAGGCACGCGCCTATGCGGCCGACCAGCTGTTCGCGACGCTCGACACCACGACGCGCCAGCTCTACCTGGAGGACGCCGGCCGTTCGGTCAGCCTGTCCGACACGGTGGGCTTCATCCGCGACCTGCCGCACTCGCTGGTCGAGGCCTTCGAGGCGACGCTGCAGGAGGCCGCCGACGCCGACCTGCTGCTGCATGTCGTCGACGCCTCCAGCCCGGTGCTCGCCGAGCAGATGGCCGAGGTCGAGCGGGTGCTGGCCGAGATCGGCGCGGCCGACGTCCCCCAGATCCTCGTCTACAACAAGGCCGACCGGCTCGAGCCGAGCCAGCAGCCGCGCAGTGCCTCGGACCTGCTGCAGCTCGACGGCGGCCGCCGCGTGCCGCGGCTCTTCGTCAGTGCACTGACCGGCGAAGGCCTCGACGCGCTGCGCGCTGCGCTGGCCCGGGCCTGCCGAGGCGAGGCCTCGCCCGACGGCGCGATGCCCGAGACCGGCGCCGAGCCGATCGCCCTTCCCGATACCGAATCCACCCTGGCCGTGCAGGCCCGACACGCATGAACACCTACGACGACACCCGCCGCCCCGGGCTGGCGGCCGCCCTCGGCGGGCTGCTCGCCGGCGCCGCACGGCGGCTCGCCTGGCGCGCCCGGCCGGGGACGATGATGGCCGGCAACCGCAACGACGGCCCGCCCGACCTCGACGAGCTGTGGCGCGACTTCAACCGGCGCCTGAGCGGCCTGTTCGGCGGCAAGGGCGGCGCGCGCCCCGACGGGGGCAACGGCGGCAACGGCGGCCGCCCGCCACAGGACATGAAGAGCGCCGGCATCGGCGCCGGGCTGATCGCCGGCGTCATGGTGGTGATCTGGATGGGCACCGGCTTCTTCATCGTCGAGGAAGGCCAGCAGGGCGTCGTGATGTCCTTCGGCCGCTACAGCAAGACGGTCGAGGCCGGCTTCCAGTTCCGCCTGCCTTACCCCTTCCAGTCCCACGAGACGGTCAACGTGACGCAGCTGCGCTCGGTCGAGGTCGGCCGCAGCAGCGTCGGCCAGGCGACCGGCCTGCGCGAGTCCTCGATGCTCACCGAGGACGAGAATATCGTCGACATCCGCTTCACCGTCCAATACCGGCTGAAGGATTCGAAGGACTACCTGTTCGAGAACCGCAACCCCGACGAGGCGGTGCTGCTGGCGGCCGAATCGGCGGTGCGCGAGATCGTCGGCAAGAGCCGGATGGACTCGGTGCTCTACGAGCAACGCGACGCGATCGCCGCCGACCTGGTGAAATCGATCCAGGCCCAGATCGACCGGCTGCGCACCGGCATCCTGGTCTCGAACGTCAACGTCCAGAGCGTGCAGCCACCCGAACAGGTGCAGGCCTCCTTCGACGATGCGGTGAAGGCTGGTGCCGACCGCGAGCGCTTCAAGAACGAGGGGCAGGCCTACGCCAACGACGTGATCCCGAAGGCCCAGGGCACGGCCTCGCGGCTGCGCGAGGAGGCCGAGGGCTACCGCGGCCGCGTGATCGCGCAGGCCGAGGGTGATGCCTCGCGCTTCCGCCAGGTGCTGACCGAGTACGAGAAGGCCCCGGCCGTGACCCGCGACCGCCTCTACGTCGACACGATGCGAGAGGTCTACGGCAACGTCAGCAAGGTGATGGTGGACGTGCAGAGCGGCTCCAACCTGCTTTACCTGCCGCTCGACCGGCTGATGCAGGCGGCGGGCGCCGTCGCGCCGGCGGGGGCCGCGGCCGAGCCGACGCCGACCGCGCCGGCTTCGTCGGCCGACGCCAGCCGCTCGCGCGACAACCAGCGCAGCCGCGAGCGCGAAGGCCGTTGAGGGAGCGACATCGATGAACAACAAGATCGGATTGACCGTCGCGGGCGCGCTGCTCGCGCTGATGGCCGCCTCCTCGACGCTGTACGTGGTCGACCAGCGGCAGTTCGCGGTGCTCTACGCGCTCGGTGAGATCAAGGAGGTGATCACCGAGCCGGGGCTGAAGTTCAAGATGCCGCCGCCGTTCCAGAACGTCGTCTTCCTCGACAAGCGCGTGCAGAGCCTCGACAGCCCCGAGACGCGCCCCATCTTCACCGCGGAGAAGAAGAGCCTGGTGATCGACTGGCTGGTGAAGTGGCGCATCAGCGACCCGCGCCAGTTCATCCGCAACAACGGCGCCGACATCCGCAATGCCGAGAACCGGCTGGCGCCGATCGTGCAGGCGGCGCTGAACGAGGAGGTGACCAAGCTCAACGTGCGCCAGGTGCTGTCGACCGAGCGCGAGAAGGTGATGCAGGGTGTCATCGGCCGGCTGACCGACGACGCCAAGAGCTTCGGCATCGAGATCGTCGACGTGCGCATCAAGCGCGTGGACTTCGTCGCCACCATCACCGAGGCGGTCTATCGGCGCATGGAGTCCGAACGCAAGCGCGTGGCCAACGAGCTGCGCTCGACCGGCCAGGCCGAGGGCGAGAAGATCCGCGCGGACGCCGACAAGCAGCGCGAGGTCATCATCGCCGAGGCCTACCGAGACGCGCAGAAGGTCAAGGGTGAAGGCGATGCCAAGGCCTCGGCGCTGTATGCCGACGCCTTCGGCCGGGACCCGTCGTTCGCGCAGTTCTACCGCAGCCTCGAGGCTTACCGCGCGAGCTTCCGCAGCAAGAACGACGTGCTGGTGGTCGAGCCCGACAACGAGTTCTTCCGTGCGATGCGCGGCAGTTCAGCCCCGGCGTCGAGCCGACCGCGCTGACGCGGCGCGCGCCCCATGTGGGAGACGCTGTTCAGCGCGCTCGCGCTGATGTTGGTCTTCGAGGGGCTGCTGCCCTTCGTCAGCCCGGCGCGCTGGCGCCAGGTGTTCGAACAGGCGACGCGGCTGTCCGACGGGCAGCTGCGCTTCCTCGGCCTGAGCAGCATGCTCGGCGGGCTCCTGCTGCTGGTCGTGCTCTCGTTCTGAGGGCCGGCCGCCGGAAGGCCGCCGGCGCACCGCCGATACAATGTTGTTTTAACAGCGGGTTCTTTCATGTCGTCTGCCTGGTTGCTGCCGGAGCACATCGCCGACGTGCTGCCGTCACAGGCGCGGCGCCTCGAGGAACTGCGCCGACGGGTGCTCGACAGTGCGCGCGCCTACGGCTACGAGCTGGTGATTCCGCCGCTCATCGAGCACCTCGAGTCGCTGCTCACCGGCACCGGCCATGAACTCGACCTGCGCACCTTCAAGCTGGTCGACCAGTCCAGCGGCCGCTCGCTCGGGCTGCGCGCCGACACGACGCCGCAGGTCGCCCGCATCGACGCTCACCTGCTGAACCGCACCGGCGTAACGCGGCTGTGCTATTGCGGTCCGGTCGTGCACGCACGCCCGGCCGGTCTGCAGGCGACCCGCGAGCCGCTGCAGTTCGGCGCCGAACTCTACGGCCACCGCGGCCTCGAGGCGGATCTGGAGATCCAGGACCTGGCGCTCGACAGCCTGCGTGCCGCCGGCGTCAGCGGACTGCTGCTCGACCTGGGCGACGCGCGCATCGTGCGCGGGCTGCTCGACGGCGTTGCGCTCGACGCGGCGCGGCTCGACGCGATGGTGGCCGCGCTGAACGCGAAGGACGCGAGCGCGCTGTCGCGGTGCACCGAGGGTCTGCCGGATGCCGCACGGCGTGGCCTCGCGGCCCTGCCGTCGCTGTACGGCGACGCCGGGGTGCTGGCGCGCGCCGAGGCGGCGCTGCCGGCGCGCCCGGCGATCGCCGCGGCCCTGCACGACCTGCGCCGGCTCGCCGAGCATGCCGCGCTCGCCCATCCTGGCGTCACCGTGGCCTTCGACCTTGCCGACCAGGCCGGCTACAGCTACTACACGGGGGCCCGTTTCGCGGTCTATGCCGGAGGCAGCAGCGATGCGCTGCTGCGCGGCGGCCGCTACGACGAGGTCGGTGCGGTGTTCGGCCGCAACCGCCCGGCGGTCGGCTTCAGCGCCGACCTCAAGCAGCTCCCTGCGCCCGACGGCGAGCGCCGCCATGCCGCGGTGCGCGCGCCCTGGAGCGAAGATGCGGACCTGCGCGCCGCGGTGCGCCAGCTGCGCGCCGGCGGCGAGACCGTGGTGTGCGTGCTGCCGGGGCACGAGCACGAGGGGCAGGAGTTCGACTGCGACCGCGAGATCGTCGCCGTCGACGGACAGTGGGTGTTGCGCGCGCTTTGAGTGCGGCGGGCCCGGACATTCAGGATCAGATGATGCAAACAGGCAAGCCCGGCGTGGGCCGCAACGTGGTGGTGGTCGGCACCCAGTGGGGCGACGAAGGCAAGGGCAAGGTCGTCGACTGGCTGACCGATCATGCGAGCGCCGTCGTCCGCTTCCAGGGCGGCCACAACGCCGGCCACACCCTCGTGATCAAGGGCAAGAAGACGGCGCTGCAGCTGATCCCCTCGGGCGTGATGCGCGACGGCGTGCTGTGCTGCATCGGCAACGGCGTGGTGGTCGATCCGACCCACCTCCTCGGCGAGATCGAGCGGCTCGAGGCCGCCGGCATCGAGGTGCGCTCGCGGCTGGTGATCAGCGAATCGTGCCCGCTCATCCTGCCCTTCCACGTGGCCGTCGACAAGGCGCGTGAGGCTCAGCGCGAGAGCTCGGGCGCCGGCAAGATCGGCACCACCGGCAAGGGCATCGGGCCGGCCTACGAGGACAAGGTGGCGCGCCGTGCGCTGCGCGTGCAGGACCTCAAGCACCCGGAGCGCTTCGCGCGCAAGCTGCGCGAGCTGCTCGAGCTGCACAACTTCGTGCTCGGTGGCTGGCTCGGCGCCGAGCCGCTCGAGTTCCAGCCGATCTTCGACCATGCGATGAAGGTCGCCGGCCAGCTCGCGCCGATGCTCGCCGACGTCGGCGTGCGCATCCATGCCACCAACCTGGCCGGCGGCAACGTGCTGTTCGAGGGGGCGCAGGGCACGCTGCTCGACATCGACCACGGCACCTACCCCTACGTGACCTCGAGCAACTGCGTCGCCGGCAATGCCGCGGCCGGCTCGGGCGTCGGGCCGGACAAGCTGCATTACATCCTCGGCATCACCAAGGCCTACACGACGCGCGTCGGCTCGGGTCCGTTCCCGACCGAGCTGCCGATGGACGAGCCCGGCACGGTCGGCCACCACCTCTCCACCGTCGGCCAGGAGCGCGGCACCGTTACTGGGCGGCCGCGGCGCTGCGGCTGGCTCGATGCCGCCGCGATGAAGCGCTCGCTGCTGATCAACGGCCTGTCGGGCCTGTGCATCACCAAGCTCGACGTGCTCGACGGCCTGCCGGAGATCAAGATGGCCGTCGGCTACGAGCTCGGCGGCGAGCGCATCGACATCCTGCCGCTGGACGCCGACGTGATCGTCGACTGCAAGCCCATCTACGAGACCTTCCCCGGCTGGACCGAGAAGACCGTGGGCCTGACGCGCTGGGACGAGCTGCCGCTGAACGCGCGCCGCTACCTGGAGCGGGTGCAGGAGGTCATCGGCGCGCCGATCGACATGGTCTCGACCGGCCCCGACCGGGAGCACACCATCCTGCTGCGCCACCCTTACCAGGGTTGAGCGCGGCGCCCCGAGGAGACCGCGAGAGATGCTCACCGACGACGGCAAGAACCTCTACGTTTCCTGGGACGACTACCACCTGCTGATCGAGAAGCTCGCGCTGCAGGTCCATGCCTCGGGCTGGGCCTTCGACCAGATCCTGTGCCTGGCGCGCGGGGGCCTGCGCCCCGGTGATGTGCTGTCGCGGGTGTTCGACAAGCCGCTCGCCATCATGTCCACCAGTTCGTACCGCCACGACGGCGGCACGATCCAGGGCCGACTCGATCTGGCGCAGTACATCACGCTGCCGAAGGGCGAGCTGGCGGGGCGCGTGCTGCTGGTCGACGATCTGGCCGACTCCGGCGTCACGCTGAAGGCCGTGGTCGACCGGCTGCGCGGCATGCCGGCGATCGCCGAGCTGCGCTCCGCGGTCCTGTGGGTCAAGGGCGTGTCGACCTACATCCCGGACTACTTCGTCGAATCGCTGCCGACGAGTCCGTGGATCCATCAACCCTTCGAGGAGTACGACGCGCTGCGCCCCGAAGGCCTGGCGCGCAAGCACGCGCCTTGACACGACGCGCGCGGACAAGAAAAAAGGCCAGCACGCTGTGCTGGCCTCTTATCATTTGGTGCCCAGGAGAGGACTCGAACCTCCACGGAGTTACCCGCTAGTACCTGAAACTAGTGCGTCTACCAATTCCGCCACCTGGGCTAGGTGTGAAGCCGGAGATTCTAGCATCAAGAACGAAGACAAGACAAGCAGCCCGCCCCCTGGCGCTGCACTGCTGAGCGAGGTCGAGGGGACCGTCCAGGGTCACCGCGACGGCCACGGATTCCTGCAACGCGACGACGGCGAACCCGACATCTATCTCTCGCCCCAGGAGATGCACGCGGTGCTGCACCGCGACCGCGTGAGGGTGCGCGTGGTGCGCTACGACCGCAAGGGCCGGCCCGAAGGCCGGGTGCTGGAGATCCTCGAGCGCCGCAAGACGCCGATCATCGGCCGGCTGCTGCACGAGAGCGGCATCTGGCTCGTCGCGCCCGAGGACAAGCGCTACGGCCAGGACATCATGATCCCGAAGAACGGGATCGCCAACGCGTCGGCGGGGCAGGTGGTCGCAGTTGAACTGACCGAACCGCCGTCCATGCACTCGCAGCCGCTCGGCCGCGTGACCGAGGTGCTCGGCGAGATCGACGATCCGGGCATGGAGATCGAGATCGCGGTGCGCAAGTACGAGGTCCCGCACCGTTTCAGCGCAGAGACGATGGCGCAGACCGCCAAGCTGCCCGACAAGGTGAGGGCGGCGGACAAGAAGCACCGCATCGACCTGACCGACGTGCCGCTGGTCACGATCGACGGCG
>CAYLKR010000065.1:0-13821 GCA_964384225.1 uncultured Methylibium sp. | reverse complement strand
GCCGGCGCCAGGTTGACCGTGATGCGCTTGTTGTGCGGGAAGTCCAGGCCGCTGGTGGCGAGCGCGGCGCGCACCCGCTCGCGCGCCTCCTTGACCTCGGTGTCGGCCAGCCCGACCAGCGTGAAGCTCGGCAGGCCGTTGGCCAGATGCACCTCGACGGTCACTTCCGGTGCGGCGAGCCCGTCGAGGGCACGGCTGTGGACGAGGGCGAGGCTCATGGCCGGACCATGATCGCAGCGCCTCGGGGCGCCGGCGATCCCCCCGACGGCGGAGTCGCGCACCGCGAAGGTGCCGTTAGTTGCAGACATCCCGCATTTGGGGCGGCCTGCTCACATCTCTCCCCGTTTGGGGCCGCGGCTCACCGAGTTGGCGCAGTGGCACGGTTTCTGCAAACCCCTCCTTCGCTTTCTGCCCAACCCCTTCAACGGAGAACCGGAGTACCCATGAACAAGACGAAGCTGGCCCTCGCGGCCGCAGCCCTGTGCTCGCTGGCCCCCTTCGCCCAGGCCGCCGAGCCGACGCCTGATTGGACCGTCACCGGCAACGCGGGTCTCTTCAGCGACTACCGCTTCCGCGGCATCTCGCAGACCGACAAGAAGCCGGCCTTCCAGGGCGGCTTCGACCTCGCCCACGCCTCGGGCTTCTACCTCGGCAACTGGAACTCCAACATCGACAGCGCCTTCTTCGGCGGCGCGAACGTCGAGATGGACTTCTACGGTGGCTACAAGACCAGCGTCGGCGACATCGGCCTCGACTTCGGCGGCCTGTACTACTACTACCCGAACAGCGACCGCTCGCTGCCCAACAAGATCGACAACTTCGAGATCTACGTCGGCGCCAGCTACGGCCCGGTCAGCGCGAAGCTGTACTACCCGATCTCCGACTTCTTCAGCGCCGAGGACAACTTCGGCGGCGCCAACGCCGGCGGCTCCTACTACCTCGACCTGTCGGGCGGCCTCGACCTCGGCAACGGCTTCGGCCTGACCGCGCATGTCGGCTACCAGAAGCTCAAGGGCGCGGCCAAGCTGGCCGAGCTCGACGGC
Source organism: uncultured Methylibium sp. (assembly GCA_964384225.1). Classification (GTDB taxonomy): domain Bacteria; phylum Pseudomonadota; class Gammaproteobacteria; order Burkholderiales; family Burkholderiaceae_C; genus Methylibium. Next base: position 12,778 of record CAYLKR010000065.1, on the reverse strand, counting down.
AGCCTGACCTCGAGCTACGTCGACTGGAAGCTGGGCGTGACCTACACCTTCTCCAACGGCTTCGTCGCCGGCCTGTCGTACATCGACACCAACAAGGACTACGGCGGCGCCACCGGCAAGAAGATCAGCGGCAGCACCGGCGTGCTGTCGCTGACCAAGGCCTTCTGAGTTCCATCACCCCAACGGAGGAGAGCGCCATGAAGATGGTGACTGCCATCGTCAAGCCCTTCAAGCTCGACGAAGTGCGAGAAGCCCTCAGCGCCATCGGCGTGCAGGGCATCACGGTGACCGAAGTCAAGGGCTTCGGTCGCCAGAAGGGCCACACCGAGCTGTACCGCGGTGCGGAATACGTCGTGGACTTCCTGCCCAAGGTCAAGATCGAGGCGGCCGTGGACGACGCGATCGTCGACCGGGTGATCGAGGCGATCGAAGGCTCGGCCCGCACCGGCAAGATCGGCGACGGCAAGGTCTTCGTCACCAACCTCGAGCAGGTGATCCGCATCCGCACCGGCGAGACCGGCAAGGACGCGCTCTGAGGCCGTCACCACTTCAAGGAACGAGATAAACATGAGAAAGCTTCTCGCTTCACTGGCCACGTCGTTGGCGCTCGGCCTCGCGGTGTTCGGCATGGCCGACGTCGCGCTGGCCCAGGACGCGGCGTCGGCTCCTGCCGCCGCCGCTTCGGCCGCCGTCGAGGCGGCCTCGGCGGCCCCTGCGGCCGAGGCTGCCGCCCCGGCCGCTGCCGAGGCCGCGCCGGCCGAGGAGGCCCCGGCTGCGGCACCCCCGGTGCCGAACAAGGGCGACACCGCGTGGCTGATGGTCGCCACGCTGCTCGTCATCCTGATGACGATTCCCGGGCTGGCGCTGTTCTACGGCGGCCTGGTGCGCAGCAAGAACATGCTGTCGGTGCTGATGCAGGTGATGGTGACGTTCTCGCTGATCGTCGTGCTGTGGGCCATCTACGGCTACAGCCTCGCGTTCACCGAGGGCAATGCCTTCATCGGCGGCTTCGACCGGCTGTTCCTGAGCGGCATCTGGGACAACGCGGCGGGCACCTTCGCCAACGCGGCCACTTTCAGCAAGGGCGTCTACATCCCCGAGATCGTGTTCGCGGCCTTCCAGGCCACGTTCGCGGGCATCACCTGCTGTCTGATCGTCGGCGCCTTCGCCGAACGCATCAAGTTCGGCGCGGTGCTGATGTTCATGGTGCTGTGGTTCACCTTCAGCTACGCGCCGATGGCGCACATGGTCTGGTTCTGGATGGGCCCGGACGCCTATTCGTCGGCCGAGGTGGCTGGTGAGATGACGGCCAAGGCCGGCCAGATCTGGCAGTGGGGCGCGCTCGACTTCGCCGGCGGTACGGTGGTGCACATCAATGCCGCGGTCGCCGGCCTGGTGGGCGCCTACATGATCGGCAAGCGCATCGGCTACGGCAAGGAGGCGATGACGCCGCACTCGCTGACGCTGACGATGGTCGGCGCCTCGATGCTGTGGGTGGGCTGGTTCGGCTTCAACGCCGGCTCGGCGCTGGAGGCGAACGGCTTCGCGGCCCTGGCCTTCATCAACACCCTGTTCGCCACGGCGGCGGCGGTGCTGGCCTGGTGCATCGGCGAGGCGCTGCTGAAGGGCAAGGCCTCGATGCTCGGCGCGGCCTCGGGTGCGGTGGCCGGTCTGGTCGCCATCACCCCGGCGGCCGGCAACGTCGGCGTCGTCGGCGGCATCGTGATCGGCTTCGTCGCCGGCTTCGCCTGCCTGTGGGGCGTGAACGGCCTGAAGAAGATGCTGGGCGCGGACGACTCGCTCGACGTGTTCGGCGTGCACGGCGTCGGCGGTATCGTCGGCGCGCTGCTGACCGGCGTGTTCAATTCGCCCAACCTGGGCGGCCCGAGCGCTGTCGGCGACTGGGTGACGGTGAGCATGATCTCGGCGGCGGACTACTCGATCGCCTCGCAGGTCTGGATCCAGGCCAAGGGCGTGCTGCTGACCATCGTCTGGTCGGGCGTCGTGTCGGTGGTGGCCTTCAAGATCACCGACCTGGTGATCGGCCTGCGGGTGCCCGAGGATGCCGAGCGCGAAGGGCTGGACATCACCTCGCACGGCGAGACCGCGTACCACAACTGATCGTTGCAGCGATCCGCCGGCGGGCCTGTCCCGCCGGCACCGGGGCCGCCTTCGGGCGGCCCCTTTTCTTTGCGCGACGCCCTTGCGCCGCGCAGGCGCGTCGCCACCTGCCTAGAATTCTTTTCCCTCCCCGGCAAAGGCTCCGCGATGGTCCCGCACCTCATCACCGCGCTCAACGGTCCGATCAACGAGCTCGAGCAGCGCATCCTCGAGTCGATGCCGGCGATCGAGCGCTGGTTCCGGCTCGAATGGATGGAGCACACGCCGCCGTTCTACAGCTCGGTGGACGTGCGCAACGCCGGCTTCAAGCTGGCGCCGGTCGACACCAACCTCTTCCCCGGCGGCTTCAACAACCTCACGCACGAGATGCTGCCGCTGGCGGTGCAGGCGGCGATGGCGGCGATCGAGAAGATCTGCCCCGAGGCCAAGAACCTGCTGCTGATTCCCGAGAAGCACACCCGCAACAGCTTCTACCTGCAGAACGTGCAGCGGCTGGTGCAGATCTTCACGACCGCCGGGCTGAACGTGCGCCTCGGATCGCTGGACGAGACGATCACCGCGCCGACGCGGCTGGAGCTACCCGACGGCGGCGCGCTGACGCTCGAGCCGCTGCTGCGCAGCAAGCGCCGCCTCGGCCTGAAGGACTTCGATCCCTGCACCATCCTGCTGAACAACGACCTGTCGGCCGGCATCCCCAAGGTGCTCGAGAACCTGCACGAGCAGTACCTGCTGCCGCCGCTGCACGCCGGCTGGGCGGTGCGGCGCAAGAGCAACCACTTCCAGAGCTACGAGGAGGTGGCCAAGAAGTTCGCCAAGCTGCTGGGCATGGACCCCTGGCTGATCAACCCGATGTTCGCCAAGTGCGGCAAGGTCAACTTCCAGGAGGGCACCGGCCAGGAGTGCGTGCAGGGTCATGCCGACGCGCTGCTCGGCAAGATCCGCCGCAAGTACAAGGAGTACGGCATCCAGGAGAAGCCCTTCGTCATCGTCAAGGCCGACGCCGGCACCTACGGCATGGGCATCATGACGGTGCGCGACGCCAAGGACCTCGACGAGCTCAACCGCCGCACACGCAACAAGATGAGCACGATCAAGGACGGCCAGGAGGTCTCCGAGGTCATCATTCAAGAGGGCGTGCCGACCTACGAGCGCGTGAACGACGCGGTCGCCGAGCCGGTGGTCTACATGATCGACCGCTACGTGGTCGGCGGCTTCTACCGCGTGCATGCCGAGCGCGGCATCGACGAGAACCTCAACTCGCCCGGCGCCAGCTTCGTGCCGCTGGCCTTCGCCGAGAGCGGCCACCTGCCCAAGCCCGGCGAGAAGCCCGGCGCCAGCGCGCCGAACCGCTTCTACATGTACGGCGTGATCGGCCGCCTGGCGATGCTGGGCGCGAGCTACGAGCTCGAAGCCACCGACCCCGACGCCGAGGTCTACGAGTAGCGCCCGGGGCCCGCTCCAGGGCTAGTTGCTGCGCTGCAACAAGATAGGGTGCCAGCTCCAGACGGCGGGCGTACGATCTCGCTCCCGTCCCCCGGCGGCCATCGTTCGTGCAGCCCACCCCCTCGAAACCGCCGACCGGCAGCGCGCTGGCGGCCCTGACCCTCGGTGCCGTCGGCGTCGTCTACGGCGACATCGGCACCAGCCCGCTGTACGCCTTCAAGGAGGTGTTCGCGCACGGCCGCATCGCGCTGACGCCCGAGAACATCCACGGCATCCTGTCGATGATGTTCTGGACGATGACCGTCATCGTCTCGCTGAAGTACGTGCTGCTGATCCTGCGCGCCGACAACCACGGCGAGGGGGGACTGATCGCGATGCTGGCGCTGGCCTCCAGCGCAGTGCACGACAAGCCGGTGCTGCGCCGCCGGCTGCTGATGCTGGGCATCTTCGGCACGGCGATCTTCTTCGGCGACGGCGTCATCACGCCGGCGATCTCGGTGCTGTCGGCGGTCGAAGGGCTGGAGGTCGCGGCGCCCGGCCTGCACCCCTATGTCGTGCCGGTCACGCTGCTGGTGCTGACGGCGCTGTTCGCGGCCCAGCGCTTCGGCACCGCCGGCATCGGGCGCTTCTTCGGGCCGATCACGGCGCTGTGGTTCGCCGCGCTCGCGCTGCTGGGCGCGGTGCACGTGGCGCAGAACCCTTCGGTGCTGGTGGCGCTGAGCCCGCACCACGCGCTGCGGTTCATGTGGGAGCACCCGGGCACGAGCTTCGTCGCGCTCGGCGCGATCGTGCTGTGCGTCACCGGCGCCGAGGCGCTGTACGCCGACATGGGCCACTTCGGCAAGCGGCCGATCCGGCTGGCCTGGTTCGGCCTGGTCTGGCCGGCGCTGACGGTCAACTACTTCGGCCAGGGCGCGCTGCTGCTGGCCCGGCCCGAGGCGGTCAAGAGCCCCTTCTACGAGATGGCGCCGGCCTGGGCGCTGTTCCCGCTGATCGCGCTGGCGACCGCGGCCACGGTGATCGCCTCGCAGGCGCTGATCACCGCGGCCTTCTCGGTCACCAAGCAGGCGATCCAGCTCGGCTACTTTCCGCGGCTGCGGCTGACCCACACCTCGGTCAAGACGGCGGGGCAGATCTACGTGCCCTTCGTGAACTGGGGCCTGTACGGCTGCATCGTGCTGGCGGTGGTGATCTTCGGCTCGTCGAGCAAGCTGGCCGCCGCCTACGGCCTGGCGGTGACGATCGACATGCTGATCACCACCACGATGACCTTCTTCGTGATCCGCTACGGCTGGAAGTACCCGTGGGCGCTGTGCGTCGCGGCGACCGGCTTCTTCTTCGTGGTGGACGCGGTGTTCTTCGCCGCCAACGCCGTGAAGATCCTCGACGGCGGCTGGTTCCCGCTGCTGATCGGCGCGGCGATGTTCACGCTGATGATGACCTGGAAGCAGGGCCGCCGGCTGATGAGCGAGCGACTGCGCGACGACGCGATCGACCTGCCGAGCTTCCTGGAGGCGGTGTTCGTCAACCCGCCGACGCGCGTGCCCGGCACGGCGGTCTTCCTGTCGGCGGAGAAGGGCAGCACGCCCAACGCGCTGCTGCACAACCTCAAGCACAACAAGGTGCTGCACGAGCAGAACCTGTTCGTCACCGTGAAGCACCACGAGGTGCCGTGGGTGCCTTTCAGCAGGCGCGTCGAGGTCGAGTCGCTCGGCCGCTGCTGCTGGCAGGTGACGCTGCACTTCGGCTTCAAGAACGAGCCCGACGTGCCCGAGGCGCTGGCGCTGATCGCCGGCCGCGGCGTGGTGCTCGACGACATGGAGACCAGCTACTTCCTCAGCCGCGACATCGTCATCCCGACGGTCGGCGGTGCCATGGCGCTGTGGCGCGAGAAGCTGTTCGCCAGCATGCACCGCAACTCCGCCGCGGTCGCCGACTTCCTGAACCTGCCGACCAACCGCGTCGTCGAGCTGGGATCGAAGGTCGAGATCTGAGACCGCCCGGTGCGCCGCGCCGGCGCTTGCGGCACCATCCGGGCCTGGGCCGACCCGCCGGGAGCACGTCATGACCGCCTTCACCTTCGACACCTACGCCGCCGCCGCCCGGGCGCGCGGCTACGAGCAGGTGCTCGAGCGCGAGTGGGCGCCCGGCACCGTGCTTGACGAGCACACCCACCCCTTCGCCGCGGCGGCGCTGGTGGTCCGCGGCGAGATGTGGCTGACCGTCGGCGACCAGACGCGCCACCTGCGCCCGGGCCAGACCTTCGAGCTCGACGCCGGCATCCCGCATGCGGAGCGCTACGGCGACGAGGGCGCGGCCTACTGGGTCGCGCGCCGCGGCGCCTGAACGGGGCTCACCGATGCGACTGCTCTTCATCGCCGACCCGCTGGACGGCTTCAAGACCGCCAAGGACTCGACCTTCGCGATGATGCGCGAGGCCGCGGCGCGGGGCCACGCGCTGATGGCCTGCGAACCCAAGGACCTGATGTGGCAGCGCGGCGGCGTGGTCACGGCCTTCGTGCGCGACATCACCCTCACCGGCGACGCGCACGACTGGTACCGCGCCGCCCAGCAGCCGCCGCACGAGCGGCCTCAGCCGCTGCACGAGGTCGACGCGGTGCTGATGCGCAAGGACCCGCCCTTCGACAGCGAGTACTTCTACGCCACGCACCTGCTCGAGCAGGCCGAGCGCGAGGGCGCGCGCGTCTTCAACAAGCCGCGCGCGCTGCGCGACCACCCGGAGAAGCTCTCGATCCTGGAGTTCCCGCAGTACACCGGCCCGACGCTGGTGACGCGCGACGCGGCCGATGTCCGCGCCTTCCACGCCGAGCACCGCGACATCATCCTCAAGCCGCTGGACGGCATGGGCGGCATGGGCATCTTCCGCGTGCAGGCCGACGGGCTGAACCTCGGCAGCATCACCGAGACGCTGAACCGCCACGGCGCGACCACGATCATGGTGCAGCGCTTCCTGCCGGAGATCGTGCAGGGCGACAAGCGCATCCTGCTGATCGGCGGCGAGCCGGTGCCGTTCGCGCTGGCGCGCATCCCGCAGGGCTCCGAGGTGCGCGGCAACCTCGCCGCCGGCGGCAAGGGCGTGGCGCAGCCGCTGACGGCGCGCGACCGCGAGATCGCCGAGGGCCTGGGGCCCGTCCTCGCCGCCCGCGGCCTGCTGCTGGTCGGGCTGGACGTGATCGGCGACTGCCTGACCGAGATCAACGTCACCAGCCCGACCGGCTTCCAGGAGATCACGAAACAGGCCGGCTACGACGTCGCCAGGCGCTACGTCGACGCGCTGGAGGCGGCGCTGCGGTGAGCGGCGCGCTGACGCTCGAGCCGGTCACCGCCGCCAACCTCGACGCGGTCTGCGCGCTGCAGGCCGGCGACGGCGGCCGCCAGGTCGCGCCGAACCAGCGCTCGATGGCGCAGGCGGCCGTCACGCCCGAGGCGTGGCCGCGCGCGATCTGCGTCGGCGGCGTGCCGGTCGGCTTCCTGATGCTCTACGACCCCAGCCTGTCGGCGGCGCCCGGGGAACCGGACTTCTACCTCTGGCGGCTGATGATCGACACGGCGCACCAGGGGCGCGGCCATGGCCGCGCCGCGGTGAGCGCGCTGATCGCGCATGTGCGCACGCGCCCCGGCGCGACGCGGCTGACGCTGTCCTACGTGCCGCCGGCGCCGCGGCTGGAGCGCTTCTACGGTGGCCTCGGCTTCGTCGCGACCGGACGGGTGGTCGAGGGCGAGCTGGAGATGGCGCTGGACCTGCGCGCCTGAGTTCCGCCCGGCGCGGGACAATCCGCGCCCGATCCCACGTGACGCCATGGCCCTGCTGACCCTCACCGACGCCCACCTCGCCTACGGCCATGTGGCCCTGCTCGACCACACCGACTTCGCGCTGGAGGCCGGCGAGCGCGTCGGCCTGATCGGCCGCAACGGCACCGGCAAGTCCTCGCTGCTGAAGATCATCGCCGGGCTGGAGCGGCCCGACGACGGCGAGCTGCGGCTGCAGCAGGGGCTGCGGCTCGCGCTCGTGGCGCAGGAGCCGCAGCTCGACGGCGCGGCGACGGTGTTCGACGCGGTCAGCGAGGGCGTTGCCGAAGCCAAGGCGCTGCGCGAGCGCTACGAGGCCCATGGGGCCGACGACGACCTCGATGCGCTGCAGACCCGCATCGAGGCGCTCGACGGCTGGACCTGGGAGCAGCGCGTCACCGAGACCATCGAGCGCCTGCAGCTGCCGCCCGAGGCGCGCATCGGCGACCTCTCCGGCGGCACCAGGAAGCGCGTCACGCTGGCGCAGGCGCTGGTCGCCGCGCCCGACGTGCTGCTGCTCGACGAGCCGACCAACCACCTCGACCTCGACGCGATCCGCTGGCTGGAGGAGCTGCTGAAGGCCTTCCGCGGCAGCGTGCTGCTGATCACCCACGACCGCGCCTTCCTCGACGCGGTCAGCACCCGCATCGTCGAACTCGACCGCGGCATCCTGCGCAGCTACCCGGGCAACTTCGCCGCCTACGAAGCCACCAAGGCGCGCGAGCTGGCCGACGAGGCGCTCGCCAACGCGCGGGCCGACAAGCTGCTGGCGCAGGAGGAGGTGTGGGTGCGCCAGGGCGTCGAGGCGCGGCGCACGCGCAGCGTCGCGCGCGTCAAGCGGCTGGAGGCGCTGCGCGCGGCCCGCGCGGCACGGCGCGAGTCGATCGGCCGGGTGGCCCTGGAGGTCGACGCCGGTTCGCGCAGCGGCAAGATCGTCGCGGAGCTGGAGCACGTCTCCAAGTCCTACGGCGGCAGGCCGATCGTGCGCGACTTCAGCGCCACTCTCCTGCGCGGCGACAAGGTCGGCCTGATCGGCGCCAACGGCGCCGGCAAGACCACGCTGCTGAAGCTGATCCTCGGGCAGCTGCCGCCGGACCGCGGCACGGTGCGCAACGGCAGCAACCTGCAGGTCGCCTACTTCGACCAGATGCGCGAGGCGCTGGACCTCGACGCGACGCTGGCCGACACCATCAGCCCCGGCAGCGAGTGGGTCGAGATCGCCGGCCAGCGCAAGCACGTGATGAGCTACCTGGGCGACTTCCTGTTCGCGCCGGCGCGCGCCAACTCGCCGGTGCGCAGCCTCTCCGGCGGCGAGCGCAACCGGCTGCTGCTGGCGCGACTGTTCGCGAAGCCGGCCAACGTGCTGGTGCTCGACGAGCCGACCAACGACCTCGACATCGACACGCTGGAACTGCTCGAGGAACTGCTCGCCAACTACCCCGGCACCGTGTTCCTGGTCAGCCACGACCGCCGCTTCCTCGACAACGTGGTCACCAGCACCATCGTCAACGAAGGCCCCGGCGCTTGGCGCGAGTACGAGGGCAGCGTCGAGGACTGGCTGCTGCAGTCTGAGCGCGCGCGGGCGCTGCAGGCGGCGACCGCGCGGCGCGAGGCCACCGCGCCGCCGCCGGCTCCACCGCCACCGCCGGCCCCGGCTGCGCCGAAGCGCAGCAAGCTCGGCTTCAAGGAACAGCGCGAGCTCGACGCGCTGCCGGCGCGTATCGAGGCACTCGAGGCCGAGCAGCGCGCGCTCGAGCAGCGCCTCTCCGATCCAGCCTTCTACGCCACGGCGGCGCAGGAACAGGCGGCCGTGCAGGGACGCTTCGTGCAGATCGAGACCGAGCTGATGGCGGCGCTGGAGCGCTGGGAGGAGCTCGGCAGCCGCTGAGCGGGCCGTCAGCTCACCAGTTGCTCAGGGTGCTGAACCAGGAGTCGCCGGCCGCCCCGGGGTGCGTGCGGCTGACGATCAGGCCGGCCTGCAGGTACAGGCCGTTGAGCAGCCGGGCGGCGCGCTCGGCATCGAGGCCGGGCCAGGCGGCGAGCGCCTTCAGCGACATCGCCTCCTGCCGCAGCCGGTTCACCGCGCCGCCGAGCGCGCCGGTCACCGTCACCGGTACCTCCAGGTCGGGCGCGACGCGGTAGACCGCCGGGCCGGCGATCTCCGGCAGCAGTTCGTGGCGCGAGCCGTGCAGCGCCAGGTGCCACAGCAGCGGGCCGAGCGGGTGGCACAGGTCGTCCGGGGCGACCATCTCGCCCGGGCCTTCGGCCGGCGAGCGCAGCAGCGCGCGCTCGACCTGCAGCAGCCGCACCGTGTCGAAGCGGGTGTTGTAGAGCGCGTCCAGCGACAGCGGCGTGTGGAACAGCCGGTCGCGCGGGAACACGGTCAGCGGCAGCACATGGCCATCGCGATCGAGGTGCAGCGAGATGTCCTGCGGGTGGCGCAGGCAGGCCGCCAGCACCTCCAGCGCCTCGGCGCGCGCGCCGTCCTTCTCGAAGCGCTGCAGGTCGGCGAGCAGCGACGGGCTCAGCGAAGTGAAGCGCGAACCCTCGCCGCTGCCGTCCATCTCCAGCGCGCGGCGGAAGGCGCTGACGCGCCACAGCTCGGGCTCGCCGAAGGGGATGGTGGGTTCGTCCATGCAAGCGCCACTGTAGGAGGGCCACCGGGGCCTTGTCACCTGTCAGGGCCTGCATCCCCCGGGTTGGAGGGGCGCGGGCCTTGCGGTGTAAATTCGCTCGCGGTCCCGACGCCGCCTGGGCGCGCCGCGATGAACTCCCAGCCCGACATCGTCCTGCACCCCCCCGAGACGCCCGAGCAGCTGGAGGCGGCACGCGCGCTGTTCCGCGAATACGCCGCGGCGCTGGGCGTGGATCTGTGCTTCCAGAACTTCGATGCCGAGCTCGCCGGCCTGCCCGGCGAGTACGCGGCGCCCGGTGGCACGCTGCTGCTGGCGTGGTGCGACGGCGCGCTGGCCGGCTGCGGCGCGGTGCGCCCGGCGCCCGAGCTCGACGAGCCCAATGCCTGCGAGATGAAGCGCCTGTACGTGCGCCGCATGTTCCGCCGCTTCGGGCTCGGCCGCCGGCTCGCCGAGGCGCTGATCGACCACGGCCGCGGCGCCGGCTACTCGGCGATGTTCCTCGACACCCTGGACGACATGGAGGCGGCGCGCGAGCTCTACGCCTCGCTCGGCTTCGAGGAGGTGCCGCCCTACTACTACAACCCGATACCCGGCGCACACTACCTGCGCGTGGCGCTCGACGGCGGCACGCGCTACTGACCCCGAGGAGACGCGCATGAATGCCTTCAAGCAGTTGCTGCAGCAGAAGCTGCGCGGCGGGGACGCCACGAGCCACGGCCACCAGCGCGTGCCGCTGGGCACCTGGGTGATGTCGGCGAGCCCGCTGGTGGTGGAGGCGGTCGGTTGCGCCGGCTTCGACTGGGCGGTGATCGACATGGAGCATTCGCCGGTCGACGTGCCCGGCGTCGCGCAGATGCTGCAGGCGCTGGCCTGCACGAAGGCCGTGCCGATCGTGCGTGTGCCGTGGAACGACGCGGTGGTGATCAAGCGCGTGCTCGATGCCGGCGCGGCCACCATCGTCGTGCCCTTCGTGCAGGACGCCGCCGAGGCCCGGCGCGCCGCCGCGGCGCTGCGCTACCCGCCGCAGGGCGTGCGCGGCGTCGTCGGCATGAGCCGCGCCAACCGCTTCGGCACGCAGCGCACGAGCCTGCAGACGGCCAACGAGGGCGTGGCGCTGATCGTGCAGATGGAGAGTCCGCGCGCGCTCGACGCGCTGGAGGAGATCGCCGCGGTCGAGGGCGTCGACGCGCTGTTCGTCGGTCCGGCCGACCTGGCCGCGGGCATGGGCCTGGGCGGCGAGCCGTCCCACCCCGACGTGATGAAGGCGGTCGTTGCCGCCGCGGCGCGTGCCCATGCCGCCGGCAAGCCGATCGGCACCTTGGCCGGTACGCCCGAGGTCGCTGCGCAGGTGCGCGCCGCCGGCTATGACTTCGTCGGCCTGGGCACCGACCTCGGCCTGCTGGTGCGCGCCGCGCAGGCCTCGCTGGCGGCGCTGCGCAGCGGCGACGCGACCCTGGTGCACACGCTGAGCGGCGGCACCCACGCCTACTAGCGCCGGCGGGCCGCGGCGCCGACAGCCGGCCAATTCGGTCGGCGATGTCATAAAGAGCACGGGTAATCACGTATACTCCCGAGGCTTTGCTGGTTGAACCCGCCCTGCCCATGCCCGAACGCCCTGCCGTCCCTGGCCGAGCCGACTGGCCGGCAGACACGGAGCAAGACGAGGCGCCGATCCGGCGGCTCTCCCGCGACGAAGCGCAGGCCCTGATCCGGGCCCAGCCGTCGGTCTCGCCGTGGCGCGTGGTGGCCGTGCAGGCACTCGCCGGACTGCTGTGCAGCGCCCTCGCCGGGGTGCTGTCCGGCGGCCCTGCGGCATGGTCCGCGCTGTATGGGGCGGCCGCCGTGGTCCTGCCGAACGCCCTGCTGGCGCGCGGCATGACGCGGAGGACGGGGCATCCGGTGGCTGCGGCCGCGGGTTTCCTGTTCTGGGAGATGTTGAAGATCGGCGTGGCGGTCGCGATGCTCCTGATCGCCGCGCGGGTGGTGCCTCAGCTGAGCTGGCCGGTCCTGCTGGTCACGATGGTGTTGTGCATGAAGGTGAACTGGTTCGCGCTGCTGTGGCGCGGCCGATGACGGACGAGATCGAGACGACGACATGGCAGCAGAAGGCCAAGCCCCGACCGCCGGTGAATACATCGTTCACCACCTGCAGCACCTGCAGAACGCCAAGCCGAACGGTCCGTTCGACCTGTCGGTGATCAATTTCGATTCGGTCTTCTACGCCGTGGTGCTGGGCATCCTCGGCTGCTGGCTGCTGTGGCGCGCCGCCCGCAAGGCGACGGCGGGTGTGCCGGGGCGCTTCCAGGCCGCCGTCGAGATCCTGGTCGAAATGGTCGACAGCCAGGCCAAGGGCATCGTCCACAGCGCCGAGAGCCGCAAGTTCGTCGCGCCGCTGGCGCTGACGGTGTTCGTCTGGATCTTCCTGATGAACGCGATGGACCTGCTGCCGGTCGACCTGCTGCCGGCGATCTGGCACGCGGCCGCGCCGGCCATCGGCGCGCCCGACTACATGCGCGTCGTGCCCACCGCCGATCTGTCGGTGACGATGGGCCTGTCGGTCGCGGTGCTGCTGATCTGCATCTACTACAACATCAAGATCAAGGGCGCCGGCGGCTGGGTGCACGAGCTGTTCACCGCGCCCTTCGGCTCGCACCCGGTGCTGTGGCCGTTCAACTTCCTGATGCAGATCATCGAGTTCGTCGCCAAGACCGTGTCGCACGGCATGCGGCTGTTCGGCAACATGTACGCCGGCGAGCTGATCTTCATGC
>CAYLKR010000064.1:0-14024 GCA_964384225.1 uncultured Methylibium sp. | reverse complement strand
CGAGTTCACCTCGCTGGTGCTCGCGCTGCTGCAGGCCGGCGGCCACCCGCCCAAGGTCGAGGCCGAGGTGATCGAGCAGATCAAGGCCCTCGAGGACGAGTTCGTCTTCGAGACCTGGATGAGCCTGACCTGCCACAACTGCCCCGACGTCGTGCAGGCGCTCAACCTGATGGCGGTGCTGAACCCGCGCATCCGCCACACCGCGATCGACGGCGGCCTGTTCCAGGACGAGGTCGCGCAGCGCGGCATCATGGCCGTGCCGCAGATCTTCCTGAACGGCCAGCCCTTCGGTGCCGGCCGCATGGAGCTCGGCGAGATCCTTGCCAAGGTCGACACCGGCGCGGCGGCGCGCGAGGCCGCGCGCCTGGCCGGCACCGCACCCTACGAGGTGCTGATCGTCGGCGGCGGCCCGGCCGGCGCCGCGGCGGCGGTGTATGCCGCGCGCAAGGGCATCCGCACCGGCATCGTGGCCGAGCGCTTCGGCGGCCAGACCCTCGACACCCTGGGCATCGAGAACTACATCTCGGTGCAGGAGACCACCGGCCCGCGCTTTGCGGCCGACCTCGAGGCGCATGTGCGCGCCAACGGCGTGGAGATCCTCAACGGCCAGCGCGTCGCGGCCCTCGAGCCGGCGCCCCGGCCCGGCGGCCACGCGACGGTGACGCTCGCCAACGGCGCGGTGCTGAAGGGGCGCAGCATCGTGCTCGCCACCGGCGCGCGCTGGAAGAACGTCGACGTGCCCGGCGAGGCCGAGTACCGCAACAAGGGCGTGGCCTACTGCCCGCACTGCGACGGACCGCTGTTCAAGGGCAAGAAGGTCGCGGTGATCGGCGGCGGCAACTCCGGCGTCGAGGCGGCGATCGACCTCGCGGGCATCGTCGACCATGTGACGCTGATCGAGTTCGCCGAGCAGCTCAAGGCCGACGCGGTGCTGGTGCGCAAGCTGCACAGCCTGCCGAACGTGACGGTGCACCTGAACGCGCAGACGACCGAGATCACCGGCGACGGCCAGAAGGTCGACGGCCTGGTGTTCAAGGACCGCGCGAGCGGCACGGTCCACAAGGTCGCGCTGGCCGGCGTCTTCGTGCAGATCGGCCTGGTGCCCAACACCGAGTGGCTGCGCGGCACGGTGGAGCTGAACAAGTACGGCGAGATCATCGTCGACGCCAAGGGCGCGACCAGCCTGCCCGGCGTGTTCGCGGCCGGCGACGCGACGACGGTGCCCTACAAGCAGATCGTCATCGCCGCGGGCGAGGGCTCGAAGGCGGCGCTGTCGGCCTTCGACCACCTGATCCGCACGCCGGCGGCGGCCTGAGTCCGCGCGCTCAGGCCAGGCTGCGCGCGATCTGCCCGAGGGTGCGGATCGCCTGCTCGCAGCGCGGGTCGTCGCCGTGGCCGCAGTTCAGGCGCAGGCCGTTCGCATGGCGGCGGTCGGCCGAGAACAGGTGGCCCGGCGCGATGCTGATCGCATGCGCGAGCGCCAGCCGGTGCAGCTGCAGCGCGTCGATGCCCGCCGGCAGCTCCAGCCACAGGAAGTAGCCGCCCTCGGGCCGCGTGACCCGGGTGCCGGGCGGGAAGTGCTTGCCGACCGCGCGCAGCGCCGCCGCCTGGTAGCGCTCCAGCGTCGCCCGCAGCTGGCGCAGGTGGCGCTCGTAGCCGCCTTGCAGCAGGTATTCCGACAGGCCCTCCTGCGACGGCACCGCGGCCGACAGCGACCCCATCAGCTTGCGCCGCGCGACCTGCTCCGCGTAGCGGCCGGCCGCCGTCCAGCCGATGCGCCAGCCGGGCGCGAGCGACTTGGAGAACGAGTTGCAGTGCATCACCAGCCCGCGGCGGTCGTAGGCCTTGGCCGGCAGCGGGCGGCGCGCGCCGAAGTGGAGCTCGCCGTAGACATCGTCCTCGATCAGCGGGACCTCGTGGCGCGCGAGCAGCTCGACCAGCTCGCGCTTGCGTTCCTCGGGCATCAGGCTGCCGAGCGGGTTCTGGAAGGTCGGCATGAACCAGCAGGCCTTGACCGGGTGGCGCGCCAGCACCTCGTGCAGCGACGCGAGGTCGACGCCGGTGCGCGGGTCCGTCGCGACCTCGACCGCGCGCAGCCCCAGCCGCTCGAGCGCCTGCAGCGCCGCGTAGAAGGTCGGCGACTCGACGGCGACCAGGTCGCCCGGCCGCGTGACGGTCTCGAGGCAGAGGTTCAGCGCCTCCATCGCGCCGTTGGTGACGACGATCTCGTCCGGATCCACGCCCAGGCCGGCACCGAGGTAGCGCTGCGCGATCTGGCGGCGCAGCGCCGCGCTGCCCGGCGACAGGTGCTCGACGGTGCGCCAGGGGTCGAGCCGGCGCGTCGCACGGCCGAGCGCGCGCGCCAGCTCGGGCAGCGGGAACAGCCCCGGGCTCGGGAAGGCCGAGCCCAGCGGCACCAGCGCGCGCTCGCGCATGTGGCCGAGCACCTCGAAGACGAGCTCGCTGACCTGCACGTCCAGCGTGGCCGCGCTCGGCGTTGCTGCGCGTGGCTCCGGATGGGCCGGCCGGGTGCGGGCGCGCACGTAGTAGCCCGAGCGCGGCCGCGCCTCGACGAGGCCCTGGGCCTCGAGCAGGCCGTAGGCCGCGAACACCGTCGACGGGCTGAGCGCGCGCGAGCGGCGCGCCTCGCGCACCGACGGCAGGCGCTCGCCCGGGCGCAGCGTGCCGGCCTCGATCGCGGCGCGCATCTCGTCGGCGAGCTGTTCGTAGCGCTTCATCGTGGCGGGCTGTGTCTGATACGGTCGATGCAGGGATCGCGAAAACTGTACTGAAGTGCGCCTTCTCAGAGAGTAATGACCCTTTCTGGCAGCCTCTGATCTGGTGCTTTTTCGAGGATCTGAGACTTCCGAGCGCGCGCCGCCCGGGGCACAGTGCAGGGCATCGTCAACGAGGTGGGTCATGGGTGTCGCGAACTGCGTGCGGATGGTGTTGTGGGGCTACTTCGGCGTGCGTCGCCGGGCAGCCGCCGAGCGCGAGCTGCCGGCGGTGCGGCCGGTCGTGCTGGCGCTGACGGCGGTCGGCCTCGCGGCGCTGTTCGTCGGCGCCTTGCTCGGGGTGGCGCATGTGGCGTCGCGCTGAGCGGCACGCGGCGGCCGCGGCGCTGGCGCTGATGGCGCTGCTGGCACTGGCGCCGGCGCGGGCCGCCGACCCCGCGGTGGAGGACAGCATCGCGCAGCGCATGCAGGCCTGCACCGGCTGCCATGGCGAGCAGGGGCGCGCGACGCCCGAGGGCTATTTCCCGCGCATCGCCGGCAAGCCGGCCGGCTACCTCTACAACCAGCTCCTCAACTTCCGCGACGGGCGGCGGCGCTATGCGCCGATGGTCTACCTCGTCGAGCACCTGTCGGACGACTACCTGCGCGAGATCGCCGGGCACTTCGCGGCGCTCGACCTGCCCCATGCGCCGCCGCCGCCGGCCCGGGTGCCGCCGGCGACGCTCGCGCTCGGTGAACGCCTGGTGCGCCAGGGCGACGCCGCGCGCGGCCTGCCGGCCTGCACCGCCTGCCACGGCGAGCGCATGGCCGGGGCCGAGCCGGCGATCCCGGGCCTGCTCGGCCTGTCGCGCGACTACCTGATCGCGCAGCTCGGCGCCTGGCGCACCGGCGGGCGCCGAGCCACCTCGCCCGACTGCATGGCGACGATCGCGCAGCGCCTGCAGCCCGACGAGATCGCCGCGCTGGCGAGCTGGCTCGCGAGCCGGCCGCCGCCGGCCGCCGGCACGCCGAAGGCGCACGCGCGGCCGCCGCTGCCGATCGAATGCGGGAGCGGGCTGAAATGAACCCCCCCCGTAGCGGCTTCGCCGCTCCCCCTCGAGGGGGCGCCGCTGGCGTCCCGGCAAAGCCGGGGCGCGGCGGCCGCTGGGTTCTCGTGGGTGCCGCCGGGGCGATTGCGCTCGTCGCGGCACTGGCCGCGGCCGTGCTCGCGCTGAACCGCCTCGACGAGGCGCCGCTCGACGCGTCGGCACCGCCACCGGCGTCGGCCTTCGACGCCGCGACCCTCGCGCGCGGCGCCTACCTGGCGCGCGCCGGCAACTGCGCCGGCTGCCACACCGCGCGCGGCGGCGCCGCCTACGCCGGCGGCCGCGGCGTCGAGACGCCCTTCGGCACCGTCTACGCCCCCAACCTGACGCCCGACCGCGAAACCGGCCTCGGCGACTGGAGCGCCGACGCCTTCTGGCGCGCGCTGCACAACGGCCGCTCGAAGGACGGGCGGCTGCTCTCGCCGGCCTTCCCCTACCCGAGCTACACCCGCGTGACGCGCGAGGACGCCGACGCGATCTACGCCTACCTGCGCAGCCTGGCGCCGGTGCGGCAGCCGAACCGGCCGCACGCGCTGCGCTTCCCCTACGGCACCCAGGCCGCGCTGGCGGTGTGGCGGGCGCTGCATTTCCGCCCGGCCCGCTTCGAGCCCGACCCCGACCGCTCCGCGGCCTGGAACCGCGGCAGCTACCTGGTGCGCGGCCTCGGCCACTGCGAGGCCTGCCATGCCGAGCGCAACTGGCTCGGTGCGACCGGCGGCCCCGAGCTCGGCGGCGGCCGGATCCCGATGCAGGGCTGGTACGCGCCCTCGCTCGTCGCGCCGCACGAGGCCGGCGTCCAGGACTGGCCCGAGGACGAGATCGTCGCGCTGCTCGGCGGCGGCCGCGCGCCACGCGGCACGGTGATGGGGCCGATGGCCGAGGTGGTGTTCCGCAGCACCCAGCACCTGAGCCGCGACGACCTGCAGGCGATGGCGGTGTTCCTGAAGTCGCTGCCGCCGACCGCAGCGCGGCCGCGCGCGCCGGCGGCTCCCGACGGTGCGGCGATGCGCCGCGGCGAGGCCGTCTACGGCGAGCACTGCGCCGCCTGCCACGGCGAGCGGGGCGAGGGCGCGGGCGGCCTGTACCCGCCGCTGGCCGGCAACCGCGCGGTCGCGCTGACGCCGCCGCACAACCTCGTCAAGGCCATCCTGCACGGCGGCTTCGCGCCCGCCACCGCGGCCCATCCGCGGCCCTTCGGCATGCCGCCCTTCGCCCAGACGCTGAGCGACGCCGAGATCGCCGCGGTGGCGACGTACGTGCGCAACGCCTGGGGCGGCGCGGCGCCGGCGGTGACGGCGCTGGAGGTGCTGAGCCTGCGCTGAGCCGCCAGCTCAGGCCAGCAGCGCGAAGTCCGTCGCCGCGAGCTGGGGCTGGCCGGCGACGACGGCGAGCAGGTATAGCTCGTCGATCGTGAGCGACGCGTTGCCGTCCGTGGACTGGAACAGCAGCAGGGCCGAGTGGTCGCCGTCGTCGACGACGATCAGGCGCGTCTGGCCGACGGCGACCGGCGCCGCGAAGTCGCCGAGCACCGCGTCGATCGCCGTCGAGCCGATCGACGCGAACCCGCCGCCCGCCGGCGCGAGGAGATCGATGGCCGCGTCGGCGCGCACCAGCAGCAGCTCGGCGGTCGCCGAGAGGGCCCCGCCGGCGCTGTTGACGACCGCGGTGCCGTCGAGCATGGTGTCGCCGTCGCCGACGAACCCTGCGGCCACGCCCAGTCGATCGAAGCCCGCCTCGAAGTCGAGCACGATCGCGGCCGAGGCGAACACGAACGATCCGCTGCCGACAGAGGTCTCGACCAGGCCGTTGGCCGGGGTGACGCTGTCGAAGACGAAGAGGTCGTCGCCCCCGCCGCTGCCGTCCTCGGCGTCGCCCCAGAGCAGGTCGCCGGCGAGCTGGCCGGTCGACTGGAGATCGACCGCGCCGCCAGCCAGCCGGTCGTTGCCGGCGCCGCCGACGAGCCGGTCGTTCTGGTTTCCGCCGTCCAGGGCGTCGTGGCCGTTGCCGCCTTCGAGCCGGTCCTGGCCGTCGCCGCCGACCAGCGCGTCCTGGCCGTCGCCGCCGACGAGCGTGTCGAAGTTGCCGCCGCCGCCGAGCGAGTCGTCGCCCGAGCCGCCGTCGAGCGAGTCGTTGCCGAGCTCGCCGAACAGCGTGTCGGCGCCCTCGGCGCCGGACAGGGTGTCGTCCGCATCGCCGCCGGACAAGCGGTCGTTGCCGGCGTCGCCGTCGAGGCGGTCGTTGCCGGTGCCGCCGAACAGCGTGTCGTCGCCGGCGCCGCCCGACAGGGTGTCGGCGCCACCGTAGCCGCGGAGGGTGTCGTTGCCGCTGCCGCCGCCGAAGCGGTCGGTCGACAGATTGTCGGGCGCGAGGCCCAGCTCGACCGCGGCCGTGCCGGTGTAGAGCAGGCCCTCGACGTTCGCGTAGCCGGCCAGGCTGGTGACGGTCGCCGACTCCAGCAGGTCGTAGCCGCCGTCGGCGGCCTCGACGATCACGTCGCCGGCGTCGACGACATAGCGGTCGTCGCCGCGGCCGCCGACCAGCCGGTCGAGGCCTGCGCCGCCGTCGAGCGTGTCGGCGCCGCCGCCGCCGGTGAGCGTGTCGTCGCCGTCCAGCCCCTGCAGGCGGTTCGCGAGCGCGTTGCCGGTGATCTGGTTGGCCAGGGCGTTGCCGCTGCCGTGGCGCGCTGCCGCCAGCGTGCCCTCGTAGGCGCCGCCGGTGACGACCGCCTGCACCGCGTCGACCGCCGCCAGCGCGCGGTTGTCGAAGGTCGAGTTCACGCGCCGCAGCAGCAGGTTCTCGACGCCGTCGAGCATCGCCAGCGAGCCGGTGCCCTGCAGCACGAGCGCGGTGTCGGTGCCGGCGCTGTCGAAGCCGAACACGCGCGACGGCGCCAGCCCGAGCACGTAGAGGTCGTTGCCCGCACCGCCGAACAGCCCGGCCTCCTGCCAGGGCGCCGCGTCGCGCCCGAAGTCGAAGGCGATGAGCACGTCGCTGCCGTCGCCGCCCTCGAGCAGGTCGCTCTGGCCGGGCGCGCCGTCGGCGTCGCCGGCCACGCCGGACAGCGTGTCGTTGCCCGCGCCGCCGGTCAGCAGGTTGTCGCCTTCGTTGCCGACCAGGATGTCTGGGCGCGTGCTGCCCCCGGCGAGGAAGGCCGCGCTGCCGCGCTGCAGCAGCAGCGCCTCGACATGGGCGTGGCGCGCCAGCGTGTCGTCGATCGCGGCGGCCACCACGTCGCGTGTGCCGCCGGTCGACACCTCGCTGACGACATCGAGCAGGCTGTCGATGAGGTAGCGGTCGTTGCCGGCGCCGCCGGCCAGCGTGTCGGCCGCCGCGTCGGCGACCGGCGCGCCGCCGGCCGCGTAGCCGTCGAGGCCGCCGCCGTACAGCGTGTCGTCGCCGCCGGCACCTTCCAGCGAGTCGGCCCCGGCGCCGCCGTAGACGCGGTCGTTGCCGGCGCCGGCCTTGAGCGTGTCGTTGCCGGCGCCGCCCGACAGCAGGTTGTCGAGGCCGTTGCCGGTCACCGTCGCGCCGGCCCCGCCGGTGTAGAAGAGGTTCTCGATCGTCTCGGCGTAGGCCGCGAGGCCGATGTTGAACTTGCCGCCGACGAAGGTGTCGAGCCCGCCGCCGACCTGCTCGACGACCACGTCGGCCTGCGCGACCAGGTAGAGGTCGTCGCCGGCGCCGCCATCGAGCGTGTCGGCGCCACCGCCGGCCGACAGCGTGTCGTTGCCGGCGCCGCCGTGGAGCAGGTCGGCGGTGGCGGCGGTCGATTCGATCAGGTTGTCCAGCGCGTTGCCGTGCAGCGTCGCCGGCCCGGCGCCCTCGTAGCGCAGCGCCTCGATCCAGGTGGCCCAGCCGGCGCGCAGGTCGAGCGAGACCGTCGTCACGACCGTGTCGTGGCCGCCGAGCTCGGTCTCGTGGACGCGGTCACCGGCGGCGTCGACGCGGTAGCGGTCGTCGCCAGCGCCGCCGACCATCACGTCGTTGCCGCTGCCGCCGTCGAGTTCGTCGTGGCCCGCGCCGCCGAGCAGCGAGTCGTCGCCGCTGCCGCCGGCCAGGTTGTCGTCGCCGGCCAGGCCGCTCAGGGTGTCGTTGCCGGTCGTGCCGGTCAGGGTGTCGTCGTTCGGCGTGCCGGTGAAGCTGGGCATGGCGGGGTCTCGTCGCTGCGGTGGCGCGGATGGTGCATCGTCGGGAGCCGTCCGCCAACCGGCATGGCACGGCAGCGACAATGGCGCTCCGCCTTTGCGTGCCGTATGTCCGTGCCTGCCCTCCCTCCAGAAACCGAAGTCGCCGGCGTGCCGGCGCCCCCCGACGCGACCGCCGAGGCGTCTGCCCCCGTCGACGGTGCGGGCGCCGAGGCCGCCGGCCTGTCGCCGGCCGATACCGCGAAGCGGCTCGCCGAACTGTTCCCGGCGGTCTTCGCGCCCGGCGCCGTGCGGCCGCTGAAGCTGCGCATCCAGGCCGACATCCAGCAGCGCGCGCCGGGCGTCTTCACGCGCAAGGCGCTGTCGGTCGTGCTGCACCGGCACACCACCAGCACCGCCTACCTGCGCGCCCTGGTCGCGGCCACCGAACGCGCCGATCTCGACGGCCTGCCCGGCGGTCCGCTGGCCGAGGAGCACCGCGAGGCGGCCCGCGTCGAACTGCAGCGCCGCCGCGCACTGCACGAGCAGCGCCGCGCCGCCGAGCGCGAGGCGCAGCGTCGCACCGAGACCGAGGCGCGGCGCCAGCAGCAGGACCAGGCGCGCGCCGACGCGCAGGCGCTGGCCGAGCGCGCGGCCCTGCTTCGGGCCTTCGAGGGCAGCACGCTGACCCGCGCCAACTTCTGCGCCCTCAAGGGCCTGGACGAGCCGCAGCTCGAGGCGCTGCTGGCCCAGGCGCGCGACGAGCGCACGCGGGCGCGCTCGCCGGCGCCCGCCCGACCCGGCCCCGAGCGCCGCCCGGCACCGCGCCGGGCGCGCTGAGCGCCGTCGGCCTAGTAGGCGGCGACGCCGCCGTTGCTGCGCGGGTCGAAGCCGCCGAGCAGCAGACCGTCGGGCCCGCGCAGCAGGGCGCCGGCATGGCCGACCGATTCGTCCCAGTCGGCCAGCACCTCGACGTCGTGGCCCATCGATCGCAGCGCGTCGAGGGTCGCAGCCGGAAAGCGTGACTCGAGCTTCAGCGTGTCGCTCGGCAGGCCCCAGGTGCGGCCGAGCAGCCAGCGCGGCATCTCGATCGCGGCCTGCGGCGCGACGCCGAAGCGGGCGACGCGGTTGAACACCGTGGCCTGGAACTGCGGTTGGCCGTCGCCACCCATCGCGCCGTAGACCATCATGCGGCCGTCGTCGAAGCGCGCGAGCCCGGCGTTCAGCGTGTGGAAGGGCCGCTTGCGCGGTGCCAGCGCATTGATGTGCGCCGGGTCCAGGCTGAAGCTGCAGCCGCGGTTCTGCCAGTTGATGCCGGTGCCCGGCAGCACGAGGCCCGAGCCGAACTCGTGGTAGATGCTCTGGATGAAGGAGACGGCGCGGCCCTCGCCGTCGATCACGCCCATCCAGATCGTGTCGCCCGGGTCGGTCTTGCGGCCCCAGGGGGCGGCGCGGTCGGGGCGGATGGCCGCGGCCAGCTCGTCGAGCAGCTCGTCGCGCAGCAGCCAGGCCGGCGCCACGCTCATGAAGGCCGGGTCGGTGACATGGCGGTCACGCAGCGCGAAGGCCTGCTTGGTCGCCTCGACCTGGGCGTGCACGAAGGCCGGCCCCAGCGGGTCGGCGTCCCAGCCCTGCAGGCGCTGCATGATGCCGAGGATCATCAGCGAGACCACGCCCTGCGACGGCGGCGTCATGTTCGACAGCGTCGCGCCGGGGATGCGCAGTGACAGCGGCTCGACGCGCTTCGCGTGGTGGGCGGCGAGGTCCTCGGCGGTCAGCGGGCTGCCGAGCGCCGCGAGCTCGGCGGCGATCTCGCGGGCGAGCGCGCCGCGGTAGAAGTCCTCGGTGCCGTGGGCGGCGATGCGGTCCAGCGTCGCGGCCAGCCGCGGCTGCCGGAACAGGCTGTGCGTCGGCGGCGGCTCACCGCCGGGCAGGAAGGTCTCGGCGAAGCCGGCGATCGGCCGCAGCTCCGCCTGCTTGGCCACCGTGCAGGCCCACTGGCTGTGCGTGACCGGGATGCCTTCGCGCGCATACCAGACCGCATCCTCCAGCAGCCGCGTCAGCGGCAGCCGGCCGCCCCACTCGGCGGCGAGCGCATGCGCCGCGCCCCAGCCCGACACGGTGCCGGCGACCGTCAGGGCCGCGACGCCGCCGCGGAACGGGATGCTGCCGGCGACCCCCTTCGCGGCATAGGCCTCGAGGCTGGCCGAGGCCGCGCTCGCGCCGCTGGCGTCGATGCCCTGCGGCTGGCCGCCCGGGCCATGGATGACCCAGAAGCCGTCGCCGCCGATCGAGTTCATGTGCGGGTAGACGACCGCGATCGTCGCGGCGGCGGCGATCATCGCCTCGAGCGCGTTGCCGCCATCGCGCAGCACGCGCAGCGCGGCCTCCGACGCGAGGCTGTGGGGCGCCACCGCGATGCCGCGGCGGCCGAGGAAGGATTGCGTCATGGGTGTAGGGCGTGGAGTGGGGCGCTGCGAGTATCGGCGGGGTCACCAGCCGATGGCCTTCGGCAGCCACAGCGCGATCTGCGGGAACAGGAACACCAGCGTCAGCGTCAGCAGCTGCAGCCCGATGAAGGGCACCACGCCCTTGTAGATGTCCTTGATGTTCACCGACGGCGGCGCCACGCCCTTCAGGTAGAAGAGGGCCCAGCCGAACGGCGGCGTCAGGAAGCTCGACTGCAGGTTCACCGTGATCAGCATCGCCAGCCACACCGGGTCGACGCCCAGGTTCAGCAGGATCGGCAGGAACAGCGGCACCGCGATGTAGCTGATCTCGATCCACTCGATGAAGAAGCCGAGCACGAAGATGATCAGCAGCATGAACCACACCGCGGTGTTCACGCCGCCGGGCAGGCTCTCGAACATCCCGGCGATCAGCTCCTCGCCGTGCAGGCCGCGGAAGGCGAGCGCGAACACCTGCGCGGTCATCAGGATGAACATCATGATCGCGGTGATCTTGCTGGTGTCGAGCGCGGTGTCCTTCAGCGTCTTCAGGCTGAAGCGGCCCGACAGCGCGGTGATCAGCACCGCGCCCACCGCGCCCATCGATGCGGCCTCGGTCGGCGCGGCGACGCCGCCGACGATCGAGCCCAGCACCGCCACCACCAGCAGCACCGGCGGCAGCAGCACCTTGAAGAAGCGCACCCAGAGCTGGCGGCGCGACACGGCGTCGCGCTCGGCCGCGGGGATCGCCGGCATCGAGCCCGGCTTCAGCAGGCCCATGACCACCAGGTAGACGATGTAGACCGCCGCCAGCAGCATCCCCGGCCCGACCGCGGCCGCGAACAGCGTGCCCACCGACAGCTGCATGATGTCGGACAGCAGGATCAGGATCAGGCTGGGCGGGATGATCTGCCCCAGCGTGCCCGAGGCGCAGATCACGCCGCAGGCCACGCTCTTGTCGTAGCCGCGGCGGATCAGCGTCGGCAGCGTCAGCAGGCCGAGCGTGATGATGGTCGCGCCGACGATGCCGGTGGTCGCGCCCATCAGCACGCCGAACAGCACGATGCCGATCGCCATGCCGCCCTTCACGCCGCCGGCGAGGTGGCCCATCACGTCGAGCAGGTCGTCGGCGAGGCGCGACTTCTCCAGCATGACGCCCATGAAGACGAACAGCGGGATCGCCATCCACTGGTAGCCGCCGACCACGCCGAAGAAGCGCGCCGGCAGCAGGTTGAACAGCCCGGTGCCGAAGCCCAGCCAGCCGAAGGCGAAGCCGACCGTCGCGAGGCTGATCGCCACCGGGATGCCGATCATCAGCATCCCGAAGAAGCCGACCAGCATCAGCACCGCGTAGGTGGAGGGCTCAAACACGGGCCGTCTCCTCGGCACCCGCCGCGGTCCTTGCGCCGCTGCCCGTCAGCAGGCGCAGCAGGTGCGCGAGCTGCTGCAGCACCAGCAGGCCGTAGCCCAGCGGGATCAAGGCCTTGACCGCCCAGCGGTAGGGGATGCCGCCGGGGTCGGGCGAGCCCTCGTTGATCGAGCGCGACTGCTCCACGTAGCCGAGCGAGAGCTGGATGAAGATCACGCTGATCGCGATCAGCAGCAGCGCCGCGACCACGTCCACCGCGCGCTGCACCGCCGGCGGGAAGCGCGCGTAGAACAGGTCCACGCGCACGTTGTCGCCGCGCTGCAGCGCGTGGCTCATGCCGAGCAGGATCAGCGCCGCCAGCAGGTGCCATTCCAGTTCCTGCGCCCACACCGAGCCGAGGCTCAGGCTGTAGCGCAGGATCACGTTCGTCGCCACCAGCGCGATCATCGCGAGCGCGATCCACGCGGTGAGCGAGCCCACGCGGTCGATGAAGCGCTCGATCAGGCCGGCCGCGGGCAGCAGCCTCCTCAGTGCCATGCCGCCCCCGCCTCAGCCGCGGACCTTGAGGTGGTAGGCCTCTTCGCTGATCTCGCTCCAGCGGTCGTACTTGGCCTTGAAGGCGAAGTAGGAATCGTGCACCTTCTTCGTCAGCGGGTCCTTGGCGACGGCCTCGGCCAGCACCTTGTCGGTCTCGGCCTTCAGCGCCTTGATGACCTCGTCGGGCAGCGGCTTGGCGATCACGCCCTGGTTCTTGATCAGGTCCTCCATCGCCTCGGAGTTGGCCTTCTGGCACCAGCCCTCGCTGATGACGTTGCAGGCCGCGGCGGCATTGCTGACGATGGCCTGCAGGTCCTTGGGCAGCTTGTCCCAGGCGGCCTTGTTGATCAGCAGCTCCGACACCGTCGCGCTCTCGTGCCAGCCGGTCGTGTAGAAGTACTTCGCGGCCTTCTGCAGGCCCAGGCGGCGGTCCTGGAAGGGCCCGACGAACTCGGCCGCGTCGATCACGCCGCGCTCGAGCGCCGGGAAGATCTCGCCGCCCGGCAGCACCTTCACGTCGACGCCGAGGCTGGCGTAGACCTTCCCGGCGAGGCCCGGGATGCGCATCTTCAGGCCCTTCAGGTCGGCGACCGACTTGATCTCCTTCTTGAACCAGCCGGTCATCTGCACGCCGGTGTTGCCGCAGGGCATCGCGACCATGCCGAAGGGCGCGTAGACCTCGTTCCACAGCTCGATGCCGCCGCCGTCGTAGAACCAGCCGTTGATGCCCTGGAAGTTCATGCCGAAGGGGACCGCGGTGAAGTACTGCGCGGCGAAGGTCTTGCCGGTCCAGAAGTAGCTGTTGGCGTGGTTCATCTCCACCGTGCCGGCGCGCACCGCGTCGAAGCCCTCGAAGGCCGGCACCAGCTCGCCGGCGCCGAAGACCTGGATCTTCAGCCGGCCTCCGGACATCGCCTCGATGCGCTTGGCGAGGTCGGTCGCGCTGCCGGGGCCGTCCATGTAGAAGGGCGCGCCCTTCGGGTAGGCGCTGGTCATCTTCCAGCTGAAGCTCTGCTGGGCGCGGGCCACCATCGGAAAGCCGAGGGCGGTGCCGGCGGCGGCGGCGACGGAAGCCTTGGTCAACAGGGAACGACGCGACGTGGTCATACAGCTCTCCAACGATCGAACGTGAATGGGATGGACGGATGGGCGTGGCGATGCCAGGCGGGGGTCCAAGCGCAAGCCCTGTGCCATGCGCCCGGCCGGGCCCGCGGCGCGCCGACCGGTCCGGGTGCACCAAGGCGGTGCGGCCCGCGCACGGCGCGGCGCGAGCGCCGTGCGCGCTCGCTACCATCGCGCGATGAGCACCACCCGACCCCACCGCATCGCCGTCATCCCGGGAGACGGCATCGGCATGGAAGTGATGCCCGAGGGCCTGCGCGTGCTGGAGGCGGCGGCGCGGCGCTTCGGCATCGCCCTGGCCTTCGAGCACTTCGACTGGGCCTGCGCCGCCTACTGGCAGAAGACCGGCGACATGCTGCCGCCGGACTGGCGGGCGCGGCTGTCGGACTTCGACGCGATCTACTTCGGCGCGGTCGGCTGGCCGGCGGTGGTGCCGGACCATGTGTCGCTGTGGGGCTCGCTGCTGAAGTTCCGGCGCGACTTCGACCAGTACGTGAACCTGCGCCCGGTGCGCCTGCTGCCCGGCGTGCCGTCGCCGCTGGCGGGCAGGAAGCCCGGCGACATCGACTTCCTGATCGTGCGCGAGAACACCGAGGGCGAGTACA
>CAYLKR010000063.1:0-14322 GCA_964384225.1 uncultured Methylibium sp. | reverse complement strand
CCATCAGCACCAGCGAGTGCTTCTGCTCCTCGAAGAACCACACGCTCATGAAGGCGGAGAAGTCGCTGTCGTCCTTGTTGTCGCGCAGGAACATCTCGGTGGCCGGCAGCGCCGCCCACTCGGTGATGGCGTTCATCTTGATCGTCTGCGCCTGCTCCTCGCTGAGCAGGGCGGGATCGAAAGCAGCCCAGGGGATGTCGCTGTCCATGTTCCAGCGCACCGCTTCGAGCTGCTTGAAGAGTTCGGGATACAGCATGGCGGACCTCTCGTGTAGCGGGCCGGATTGTAGGCGCCGGGGCATGACACGCCGGCGTCACAGGGTCTCGATGGCGCCCAGGACGCGGTCGGACTCGGCGCGCAGGCGCTCGCGCTCGGGCGGCGCGAGGCGCTCGACGGTCTTCGCCATCAGCGCGGTGCGCGGGTTGGCGGCCAGCGCGGCGGCGTGGCGGTCGAGGAAGCGCCAGTACAGCACGGTGAAGGGGCAGGCCTCGGGGCCGGTCTTCTGCTGCGGCTTGTAGCGGCAGCCGGCGCAGTAGTTGCTCTGGCGCGCGATATAGGCCCCGGAGGCGACGTAGGGCTTGCTGGTGAAGCGCCCGCCGTTGGCGTAGAGCGTCATGCCGGCCACGTTGGGCAGCTCGACCCAGTCGACCGCATCGACATAGACCGCGAGGTACCAGGCGGCGACCTGCCTGGGGTCGAGCTCGGCCAGCAGCGCGAACAGGCCGGTCACCATCAGCCGCTGGATGTGGTGGGCGTAGCCGTGCTCGAGGGTCTGGCCGATCGCGTCGCGCAGGCAGGCCATCCGCGTGTCGCCGCTCCAGTACCAGCGCGGCAGCGGTCGCTGGTGCCCGAAGTGGTTGGCCTCGGCGAGGCCCGGCATGTCGCGCCAGTAGACGCCGCGGATGAACTCGCGCCAGCCGAGGATCTGGCGCACGAAGCCCTCGACGGCCGCCAAGGGCGCGGCGCCGCGGCGCCAGGCGTCCTCGGCCGCGGCGATCACCTCGCGCGGGTCGAGCAGATGCAGGTTCAGCGCCGCCGACAGCAGCGAATGCCAGCCCCAGGGCGTGCCCGTCCACATCGCGTCCTGCCAGCGGCCGAAGTTCGGCAGCCGGGTCGAGACGAAGCGCTCCAGCGCGTCCAGCGCCTGGGCCCGGGTCACCGGCCAGGCGAAGGAGGCGAGCGAGCCCGGGTGGCCGGCGAACTCGCGCTCGACCAGCGCGAAGACCTCGCGCGTCAATGCGTCCGGCGCGAAGCCGGCCGGGGCCGGGATCGCACCGGGGCCGGCCTTCGGGTAGGCCTCGCGGTTGTCGGCGTCGAAGTTCCACGCCCCGCCCTCGGGACGGCCGTCGGCGTTGAGCAGCACATGGTGGCGACGGCGCTGCTCGCGGTAGAAGAACTCCATGCGCAGCGCGCCGCGGTAGCCGGCGGCCCAGCGCGCGAAGTCGGCGCGCGAACAGAGGAAGTGCGTGTCGTCCAGCAGCTGCAGCGCGACGCCGGCCTCGGCGGCCACGGCACGCAGGCCCTGCTCGAGCCGCCACTCGCCGGGTTCGACGACGCGCAGCGCCTGCGGCCGCAGCCGCCGCAGCTGCGCGGCGAGGCGCTGCAGCAGCGAGGGCTCGCCGTCGTCGTCGAGCGCGAGGTAGTCGAGCGGCACGCCGCGCCCGCGCAGCTCGTCGGCGAAGTGCCGCATCGCGCTGAGGAACAGCGCGATGCGCGCCTTGTGGCTCCAGACCAGCGCCGCCTCGCCACGCGCCTCGATCATCAGCACGCGGTCGCAGGCCGGGTCGACGCCGGCGAGCGCCGGGCTGTCGTGGCTCAGCTGGTCGCCGAGCACCAGCACGAGATGGCGCAAGCCGCTCACCGCAGGCGCCGCGCTTCGGCTCGGCAGCGCTCGGAGCAGTGCTTCACGGCGTCCCAGTTCGCGGCCCAGGCGCGGCGCCAGCTCATCGGACGGCCGCAGTGGGCGCAGGGCTTGGACGGAAGGGCCTGCTTGTTGCCCTTCCAGCCCGAGGACGGCGCGCCGGCGCGGCTCACGCCCGCGCGGCCCGCCAGCGCCGGACCTGGACGGCGATCTGCGTCAGCGAGTCCAGCGCCAGCACGCCGTCGGTCGGGCGGCGGTGCAGCACCGGGGCGCTGCCGCCGGCCCAGATCTCGACGCTGGCCGGCAGCTTGTCGCGCAGCTCGGCAAGCCCCTCGGTCACCACGGCCGGCGTCAGCACCGCGGTGAACGCCAGCGCGACCACGTCGCAGCGCTGCGAGGCCGCCGCGAGCACGATGTCCCAGACCGGCGTCTGCGGCCCGAGGCTGATGCAGCGGCAGCCCTCGAGCAGGAACAGGGCTTCGGCGAGCAGCAGCCCGAGGCCGTGCGACTCGTTCGGGAAGGTGGTCAGCAGCACGCGCGGCTGGGCGCCGCCCTCGGGCGCCGGGATGCCGGCGATCGCCTGGCGCAGCACCACGTTGATCGACTCGGTGTACAGATGCTCCTCGAAGATCTCCAGGTGGCCGCGCATCCAGGCGTCGCCCACCAGCGTATTGAGCGGGGCGATGACCTCGATCACGAAGCGCGACAGCCCCAGCCGCAGCAGCGACTGCGACAGCTGCCGCCGCAGCGACTCGACATCATGGGCGCGCACCAGGTCCAGGTAGACGCGCAGGTCCGGCGCCGCGCCGCCTTCGGTGGCGCGCTGGGCCGCACCGCCGATGCTGTCGGCGAGCTGCTGCAGCGCGTCCACCGGCAGCCCGACGATGCGCCCCGGGCGGTGCCCGGCGTCCATCAGCCGCTTGATGATGCGCAGCTTGTCGACCTGCTCCAGCGGATAGGCGCGCTCCGACAGGCCGTCGCGCTGCGGCACGGGAAAGCCGTAGCGGCGCTCCCAGACGCGCAGCGTGTCCTTGGTCAGGCCGGTGTCGCGCTCGACGGCCGCGATCGACAGCGTCACCGCGCGCGGCGCGCTGCGGTCGTTCATGGCCGGGCCCGGCCGCGGGACCGGCGGTCGGTGAAGATCGGTTTCATGTCCTGGACGAACGTTTGAACGTGAACAAATGCAGCGCTAATATAGTCAAACTTCCAAGTTTTGACCAAGACAATGTGAGGTGCCCATGAAGCCCATCCCTCTCTTCCGGTGGC
This sequence comes from uncultured Methylibium sp., assembly GCA_964384225.1. Classification (GTDB taxonomy): domain Bacteria; phylum Pseudomonadota; class Gammaproteobacteria; order Burkholderiales; family Burkholderiaceae_C; genus Methylibium. The sequence continues at coordinate 11,195 of CAYLKR010000063.1, read as the reverse complement.
TCGTTCCGCTGGCCCTGGCCGGCTTGTCCGGCGCGGCACAGGCCGCCAGCTGCCCGGCCCTGCTCGACCGCACGCTGCCGCGGCTGCAGGACGAGAAACCGCAGAACCTCTGCCAGTACGCGGGCAAGGTGGTGGTGGTGGTCAACACGGCCAGCTTCTGCGGCTTCACGCCGCAGTACAAGGGGCTGGAGGCGCTGCATGCGCGCTACCAGGCGCGTGGCCTCGTCGTGCTGGGCTTCCCGTCGAACGACTTCTCCCAGGAGCCGGGCAGCAACCAGGAGATCGCCGCGTTCTGCGAAAGCACCTACGGCGTCAAGTTCCCGATGTTCGCCAAGACCACGGTCAAGGGAGACCGGGCCGACCCGCTCTACCGCGAGCTCACCCGCCGGTCCGGCAAGCCGCCGGGCTGGAACTTCCACAAGTACGTGATCGGCCGCGACGGCGAGACCGTGCGCAGCTACGCGACCAACGTCGCGCCGGACAACACCAGCTTCGTCGCGGACATTGAAAAACTGCTTGATTCAAAGTAGAACTTGTCAGTAGCATACAGACTGATCAGTTCAGCATTCGGGGCGGTGTTCGGTGCCGGCCTCGACAAACCCTCGCCCCGCCCCGCCCATGACCGCTCGCTGCGCTTGCATCAGGTTGCAAATCGCCACGGAACCCGGCTGGCAGACCGCCGGTCGCAGCGCGTATGGTGTGATCGGGGCCGGAAGGAGAGCCGGATCCCGGTCTCCATCACGGTTTGCGCCGCGAAGCCGGCCCGGGTTCCGGGCTGAAACCTCCGAGCGACTCTCCTCCTCCCTCCCTCCTCCCTCCTTCGCTCGGGGGCGCTTCGCCGGCCTTCTTCTCCGAAGTGCGGTGCCAGCACGAGGGGCGCGCTGATGCGGCCCGGGCGGCGCATCGCGGTCATCGGCTCCGGCATCTCCGGCCTCGCGGCCGCGTGGACGCTGGCCGATCCGGCCCGCTCGACGGCGGATCGGGTCACGTTGTTCGAGGCCGGCGCCTACTTCGGCGGGCACACGAACACCGTCGACGTCACGCTGCCGGGCCCCGACGGCCAGCCGGCGACGCACGGCGTGGACACCGGCTTCCTCGTCTTCAACGAGCGCACCTACCCGCGGCTGATCCGCCTGTTCGAACTGCTCGCCGTCGAGACGGCGGGCTCGGACATGTCGTTCTCGGTGCAGGTGCCCGGCGGTCGCGGCGAGGCCGCGCTCGAATGGAGCGGCAGCGACCTGAACACGGTGTTCGCTCAGCGCGCCAACCTGCTCAAGCCGCGCTTCTGGCGCATGCTCGCCGAGATCCTGCGCTTCAACCGGCTGTGCACGGCGCTCGCCGAGCGCGGCGAGGAGCAGCCGCTGGCGCAGCCGATCGGCGACTTCCTCGCCGAGCATCGCTTCGGCAGCGCGTTCCGCGACTGGTACCTGCTGCCGATGATCGGCTGCATCTGGTCCTGCCCGACCGACCAGATGCTGCGCTTCCCGATCGCGACGCTGATCCGCTTCTGCCACAACCACGGACTGATCCAGGTCAGTGACCGGCCACGCTGGCACACGGTGCGCGGCGGCGCGAAGCACTACGTGCGCAGGATGCTCGAGCGCCTGCCCGACGCGCGGCTGAATGCCGCGGTCACCCGCGTGCAGCCGCGCGCCGGCGGTGGCGCGACGGTGCACAGCGCCGCCGGTGCCGAGGTCTACGACGAGGTCGTGTTCGCCTGCCACAGCGACCAAGCCCTGACGCTGCTCGCCGACCCGACGCCCGAGGAGCGCGCGGTGCTCGGCGCGATCCGCTACCACCCGAACCGCGCCGTGCTGCACACCGACGCCGGCCTGCTGCCGCAGCGCCGCCTCGCCTGGGCCGCGTGGAACTACGAGCGCTCCGCGAGCGACTCGCGCGAGCGCACCGCCGTCTGCCTGCACTACCTGCTGAACCGGCTGCAGCCGCTGCCCTTCGCGCAGCCGGTCGTCGTGTCGCTGAACCCGGTGCGCGAGCCGGCGCCGGGCACCGTGCTCGGCGAGTACGACTATGCCCACCCGGTGTTCGATGCCGCGGCGATCGCCGCGCAGCGCCGCCTGCCCGAGATCCAGGGCCGGCACGGCCGCTGGTACTGCGGCGCATGGACCGGCTACGGCTTCCACGAGGACGGCCTCAAGTCCGGCCTCGCGGTCGCCGAGGCCCTGATCGAGCGCGCGGCGGCCCCGGCGCGGCAGGCGGCCTGAGGCCCCGATGGAGGACCGCGGCGACGTCGCCGGCGCGCAGGCCCTGATCGGCAGCGGCAGCGTGCGGCATGCGCGGCTGCGGCCGGCGCCGCACCGCTTCGCCTACCCGACGCGCTTCCTGCTGCTGCCGATGCGCAGCCTGGCGCAAACGCCCTGCGCGGCGCTGGCGCGCAACCGCTTCGGCCTGCTCGCCTTCCACGATGCCGACCACGGCGACGGCCGGTCCGACGCGCTGGCCTGGTTCGACGAGCTGCTGGACAGCGAAGGGCTGGAGGCCGACGGCGAGGTCTGGCTGCAGACCTACCCGCGCCTGCTCGGCTACGCCTTCAAGCCTGTGAGCTTCTGGTACGCGCACCGCCGCGACGGCACGCTCGCTGCCGTCGTCGCCGAGGTCAACAACACCTTCGGCGAGCGCCATTGCTACCTGCTGCACGGCGAGCGGCTGGCTTGGGGTCGCGAGCTGACGGCGGTCAAGGTCTTCCATGTCTCGCCGTTCTGCCGCGTCGAAGGCCGCTACCGCTTCCGCTTCCTGCGCGCCGGCGAACGCATCGTCGCGCGCGTCGACCACGATGACGCCGACGGCCCGCTGCTGCAGACCAGCCTGAGCGGCACGCTCGAGCCGCTCACGACGGCCAGCGCCCGGCGCGCGTTCTGGAGCGCGCCGCTGATGACGCTCGGCGTGATCGCCCGCATCCACTGGCAGGCGCTGCAGCTGTGGCTCAAGCGCGTGCCCTTCTTCGGCAAGCCTGCCGCCCCTCGAGCCTTCGTCAGCCGCTGAACGCCCGACCGACCCGATGAACACGACCAGCTCCAGCACCGCCGCCGAGCGCTTCGGCCTGGCCGACCTGCCGCCCTCCGCCCCCGCCGCCGCCCGCGCGGTGTTCCGGCTGCTCGCGCGGCTGCGCCATGGCCGCCTCGACGTGCAGCTGCCCGACGGCAGCAGCGCGAGCTTCGGCAGCCTGCACGAGGCCGGCGACACCCGTGCCGCGATCCGCCTGCGCAACTGGAAGGTGTGCGCGGCGGCGCTCAAGAGCGGCGACATCGGCTTCGCCGAGACCTACATCGACGGCGACTGGACGACGCCGGACCTGGCCGCGCTGATCAAGCTCTTCGTCGCCAACCGCGACGAGATCGAGACCGTGGTCTACGGCCGTTGGTGGGGCGCGCTGGCGTACCGGCTGCGCCACCTGCTGAACCGCAATTCGCGCGCCGGCAGCCGCAAGAACATCCACGCCCACTACGACCTCGGCAACGCCTTCTACACGCTCTGGCTCGACGAGACGATGAGCTACTCGAGCGCCTGGTTCGACGGCGACCGGACGCGCAGCATGGTCGACGGCCAGCTCGCCAAGGTGCGGCGCGCGCTGCGCGAGGCGGGCGTGCAGCCGGGCGCGCGTGTGCTGGAGATCGGCTGCGGCTGGGGCGGCCTGGCCGAGGTGGCGGCGCGCGAGTTCGGCGCCCACGTCACCGGCGTCACGCTGTCGTCCGAGCAGCTCGACTACGCCCAGGCGCGCCTGAAGAGCGCGGGCCTCGCCGACCTCGCCGACCTGCGCTTCCAGGACTACCGCGACATTCCCGAGGGCCGCTTCGACGCGGTCGTCTCGATCGAGATGTTCGAGGCCGTCGGCCGCGAGTACTGGGACGGCTGGTTCCGCACCGTGGCCGGCAAGCTGGCGCCGGGCGGACGCGCCTGCATCCAGAGCATCACGATCCGCGACGACCTGTTCGAACGTTACGTGCGCGGCACCGACTTCATCCAGCAGTACATCTTCCCCGGCGGCCTGCTGCCGAGCGTGGGCATGTTCGAGGCCGAGGCGGCGAAGCACGGCCTCGTCGTCGAGCGGACCCTGCGCTTCGGCGCCGACTACGCCGAGACGCTGCGGCGCTGGCGCGAGCGCTTCATGGGCGAGGAGGCGCGCGTGCGCAAGCTCGGCTTCGACACCCGCTTCGTGCGCATCTGGGAGTTCTACCTCGCCTACTGCGAAGCGGCCTTCGCGGCCGGCAACACCGACGTCGTGCAGTTCACGCTGCGCAAGGCCTGAGCACCGCGCGATGGACCGCCGCACCTGCCTGCAGCTTCTCGCGGCCGGCGCCGCGCTGGGCGCCACCGGTGTGCGCGCGCAGGCCGTCGCGGCGCCGCCGCCCGAGGTGCAGTCCGCCCTGCCCGGTGCGCGGCTGCAGGGCAGCGGACGGCTGCGCTTCTTCGGCCTGCACATCTACGACGCGCGACTCTGGGTCGGCGCCGACTACCCGGCCGAGCGACCGGCGAACGAGGACTGGGCCCGCCACGCCTTCTTGCTCGAACTGCAGTACGCGCGATCGCTCGACGGCGTGAAGATCGCCGAGCGCTCGATCGAGGAGATGGAGCGCGCCGGTCCGCTGCCGCCGCAGCAGTCGCAGAGCTGGCTGACCTTCATGTCGAAGGCCTTTCCGAACGTCTCCGCCGGCACCCGGCTGTCGGCGCTGCACCGCCCGGGCGAGACGGTGCGCTTCTTCGTCGACGGCAAGCCGGGCCTCGAGATCCGCGACGGCGCCTTCGCCGACCGCTTCTTCGGGATCTGGCTGGGCCCGCACACGTCGGAGCCGGCGATGCGCCTGCAGCTCCTCGGGAGTGCGCGTTGAGCAGCATGCCGGCGGCGGCCGTGGCGCCGGCCGCCGCCGGCCACGGGTTGCAGGGGGCCGCCGCCGGCCTGTCCTACGGCGCGCTCGGCCTGCCGCTGGCCTTCGTCGCGCTGCCGCTGTACGTGCTGCTGCCGGCCCACTATGCCGAGGCCTACGGCGTGCCGCTGGCCGCGCTCGGTGCGGTGCTGCTCGGCGCGCGGCTGCTCGACGCCTTCGCCGATCCGCTGATCGGGCGCTGGGTCGACGGGCGCTTCGCGCGGGGCGCGCGCAGCGCCTGGCTCGCCGCGCTGGCCTTCGCGCTGCTGCTCGCGCTCGGCTTCCGCGCGCTGTTCTTCCCGGCGGTCGAGGGCGTCGGCGCGCTGCTGGCGTGGTGCGCCGGCGTGCTGGCGCTGACCTACATCGCCTTCAGCGTCGTGTCGGTCGTGCACCAGTCCTGGGGTGCACGGCTCGGCGGCGACGAGCCGCAGCGCGCACGCGTCGTCGCCTGGCGGGAAGGCGCGGCGCTGGTCGGCGTGCTGGTGGCGAGCGTGCTGCCTTCGCTGGCCGGCCTGCACGCCACCAGCCTCGTGTTCGCGCTGCTGCTCGTCGCCGGCATCGCGCTGCTCGGCCGCGCGCCGCAGCCTGCGGCCGACGCGCACGCGGCACCGGCGGTGCTGTGGCTGCCGTTCGAGGTCGGCGCGTTCCGGCGCCTGCTGGCGATCTTCGTCGTCAACGGCATCGCCAGCGCGATGCCGGCGACGCTGGTGCTGTTCTTCATCCGCGACCGGCTGCAGGCGCCGGCCTGGGAGCCGGCCTTCCTGGCGGCGTACTTCGCGGCCGGGGCGCTGTCGATCCCGCTGTGGGTGCGGGCGGTGAAGCGCCTCGGGCTGGCGCGCGCCTGGCTCGTCGGCATGCTGCTGAACATCGCCGCCTTCGTCTGGGCCGCGACGCTCGGCGCCGGCGACACGCTCGCCTACCTCGCGGTCTGCGCGGCCAGCGGCATCGGCCTGGGCGCCGACCTGACGCTGCCCGGCGCGCTGCTCGCCGGCGTGATCCAGCGCGCCGGCCACGCGGGGCGCTCCGAGGGCGCCTACTTCGGCTGGTGGAACTTCGCGACCAAGCTCAACCTCGCGCTGGCCGCCGGCGTCGCGCTGCCGCTGCTCGGCGCCTTCGGCTACGAGAGCGGCGCGCGCGACCCGCAGGCGCTGCAGGCGCTGACGCTGGCCTATTGCGCGCTGCCCTGCGTGCTGAAGCTCGGCGCCGCCGCGCTGCTGTGGACGCTGTGGCTGCGCCGCCCCGACACGGGAGACCCGATCCGATGAACCGACGACTGCTTCTCGCGGCCCTGGCCGCTGCCACGCTGACCTCGGGTTGTGCCGGCCCGACCGTGGCCGACTACGCCGCCGAGCGCCCGCTGCTCGACCTCGCGCAGTACTTCAACGGCACCGTGACCGCCCACGGCGTGTTCACCGACCGCAGCGGCAAGGTCGTCAAGCGCTTCAGCGTCGTGATGAAGTGCGAGTGGAAGGGCGACGAGGGCGTGCTCGACGAGGACTTCCTCTACAGCGACGGCACGACGCAGAAGCGCATCTGGCGCCTGAAGCGGCTGGGCGACGGCCGCTACATCGGCACCGCCGACGATGTGGTCGGCACGGCCAGCGGCCAGACCGCCGGCAACGCCTTCAACTGGAAGTACACGCTCAGCCTGCCGGTCGACGGCAAGGTCTACGAGGTCCAGTTCGACGACTGGATGTACCTGATGGACGACAAGGTGATGCTCAACAAGGCCGTGATGAGCAAGTTCGGCATCCGGCTCGGCGAGGTCACGCTCGCGTTCGTCAAAGGCTGACATGCCGCTCAACCCCCGGCTCACCGACTGGAGCGGCCAGGTCTGCTGGCTGGTCGGCGCCTCCACCGGCATCGGCCGCGCGACCGCCAGCGCGCTGCATGCGCGCGGCGCCAAGGTCATCGTGTCGGCGCGCAGCGCGGCGGCGCTGGAAGCCTTCGTCCAGTCGCATCCCGGCAGCGAGGCGATCGCGCTCGACGCCACCGACCGCGAGGCGATGCGTGCCGCGGCGCTGCGCATCGTCGCCGGCCACGGCCGGCTCGACCTGGTGAGCTACTGCGCCGGCTACTACAAGCCGATGCGCGCGACGGCCTTCGACCTGGACGACGCGCTGAAGCACGAGCAGGTCAACTACGTCGGCGCCCTCTACCTGCTCGACGCCGTGCTGCCGACCCTGCTGCGCCAGCGCCATGGCCACCTGAGCCTGGTCAGCAGCGTCAGCGGCTACCGCGGCCTGCCCAAGGCGCTGGCCTATGGCCCGACCAAGGCCGCGCTGATCAACCTCGCGCAGACGCTGTGGCTCGATCTGAGCGAGCGGGGCATCGGCGTCTCGGTCGTCAACCCGGGCTTCGTCGAGACACCGCTGACGGCGCAGAACGACTTCAAGATGCCCGCGCTGCTGACGCCCGAGCAGGCCGCCGACGAGATCCTCGCCGGCTGGGCCGCGGGCCGCTTCGAGATCCACTTCCCGAAGCGCTTCACGCTGTGGCTGAAGGCGCTGAGCCACCTCGGCGACGCGACCTACTTCCGCGCGGTGCGCCGCGCAACGGGGCTCTGATGCCGGCCGCGATCACGAGCGACCCGCGCGTGGCCCGCGTGATCGCGGCCTTCGAGTCCTTGCAACCCCAGGACGTCGGGCGCCTCGCCGCGCTCTACACCGAGGACGCGCGCTTCAAGGACCCGTTCAACGAGGTGCAGGGCCATGCCGCGCTGCAGCAGGTGTTCGCGCACATGTTCGCCACGCTCGACGAGCCGCGCTTCGTCGTCACCGCGGCCATCGTGCAGGGCGACCAGTGCTTCCTGGTCTGGGACTTCCTGTTCCGCTTCAGGCGCTGGTCGCGCGGGCCGCAGACGGTGCGCGGAGGTTCGCACCTTGCGTTCGCGCCGGACGGCCGCATCGCGCTGCACCGCGACTACTGGGACGCCGCCGAGGAACTCTACGAGAAGCTCCCGGGCGTCGGCAGCCTGATGCGCTGGCTCAAGCGGCGGGCGAACGCCTGAGGCCGCCGCGCCAGGCGATGGCGAGCACCGCCATCGCCAGCGCCGTCAGCCAGGCCGACTGCCCAGGCGCACCGTAGCGGTCGAGCATCAGCCCGCTGACCGCCGGGCCGATGGCCCCGCCGGCCGTGTAGCCGGCGATCATCGCCGCGGCCCCGGCGATCGCCGACGAAGCGGCGAAGTCGTGCGCCACCCTCACCATCGTCAGCGTGTACAGCGCGCCACCCACCGCGCCCCAGCAGAAGGCCGTGATCCACAGCAGCGGCGGCCAGCCGACGCTCGCCGCGAAGGCCAGCGACGCGACGCAAAGCACCGCGCCGGCGCCGAGGAACACCCGCCGCAGATCCACGTGGTCGGCCAGCCAGCCTGCGGGGTACTGCAGCACGAAGCTGCCGGCGCCGAGCACGCCGGCGATCGAGGTCGCGGCCGCCAGCGACAGGCCCACGGCCGCGCCGTGCGCCGCGCTGATCGCGCCCAGCCCGGCCTCGAACACGCCGCCGGCGAAGGCCAGGCCGGCGAGCCCCGGCCGCGCCCGCAGCGCGGTCCACAGCGTGTGGCCGGCCGCCTCGCGGTGGGCCACCGGCAGGCGCGCGAGGACGGCGGTACTCGCCAGCAGCAGCGCGGCACCGAAGGCCAGCGGCGCCAGCTTGACCAGCAGCAGCGACGGCGCCTGCGGCCATGCCGCCGCCACCGCGAGCGGCAGCAGCGGGCCGACCGCGGTGGCGATGCCGAGCGAGGTCTGGTACAGACCCGTCACGCGCCCGCGCAGGGCCGGCGGTGCATTGAAGGCGATCATCGCCTCGGTGCCGTTCCACAGCGCCGCCGCGCCGATGCAGCCGACCACCGAGCAGGCGCTCCACAGCCAATAGCCTTCGCCGAGCGCGTAGCCGAGCGTGCACAGGCCCTCCAGCACCAGGCCGAGGCGGTAGGCCCGGCCGGCGCCGAGCCGCGCGAACACCTGCGGCAGCCAGGGCAGCACGAGCGCCACCGTCACGAAGGGCAGGGCGGCGAACACGCCGATCGCCGCCGCCGACACGCCCTGGCGCTGCAGCGTCACCGCCAGCAGCGGCAGCACCGTGGAGAACGCCAGGACGACCAGCGCCGTGGCCGCCGACAGCCGCGCGAGGTCGCGCAGCCTGCGGCCGGACCCGGCGCTCACCCGAGCCAGCCGCGCTTGCGGAAGTACAGCAGCGGGCCGACCGCGCTGGCCAGCATCAGCGCCAGCGCCCAGGGATAGCCGAGCTGCCAGTCGAGCTCGGGCAGGCTGCGGAAGTTCATGCCGTAGATGCTGGCGATCAGCGTCGGCGGCAGGAAGGCGACGCTGGCGACCGAGAAGATCTTGATCGTCTTGTTCTGGTTGATGTTGATGAAGCCGACGATCGCGTCCATCAGGAAGTTGATCTTGTCGAACAGGAAGGCGGTGTGCGAATCGAGCGAGTCGATGTCGCGCAGGATCTGGCGCGCCTCCTCGAACTGCTCCGCGTTCAGCATGCGGCTGCGCATCATGAAGCTGACCGCGCGGCGGGTGTCCATCACGTTGCGGCGGATGCGGCCGTTCAGGTCCTCCTGGCGCGCCATCGCGGCGAGCGCCTCGCCGGCGGCCTGGTCGTTGAGCTTGGACTGCAGCACGCGCCCCGAGACCTTCTCGAGCTCGTCGTAGATGCCCTCGAGCGCGTCGGCCGAGTACTCGGCGTCGGCGTCGTAGAGCTTGAGCAGCACGTCCTTGGCGTCCTCGATCAGCGCCGGGATGCGCCGGGCGCGCATGCGCAGCAGCCGGAACACCGGCAGGTCCTCGGCGTGCACCGAGAACAGCACCTTGTCGTGCAGGATGAAGGCCACGCGCACGTTGCGCGCGCCGCCGGCGCCGTCGGCGCGCGCATCCTCATCGATCAGGAAGTCGGACCGCAGGTGCAGCTCGCCGTTGTCCTCCTCGTAGAAGCGGGCGGACTCCTCGAGGTCGTCGTCGACCAGGTTGTCGGGCAGCTGCAGGCCGAAGCGCCCGGCGACCCAGCCCTTTTCTTCCGGCGTGGGGTTCTCCAGATCGACCCAGACCGGATTGCAGTGCGCCAGCGCCTCGGCGCTGTCGATCTCTTCCTGGAACAGCCGCCCGTTGGCGAGCGTGAAGACGTTCAGCATGCGAACTCCGACAACCGGGTCGGCGCCGCGCGCCGCGTCGAAACCCGAGCCCGGCGCATGCCGGGCGGACTGGATGGGGCACCGCCTCACTCCAGTCCCGACGGCCCGTCAGCGGGCCGGATGCTTGGAGTGGACGGTCACCGAGGGGGGGTGCTGTCCAACAAACGCTCCATGAACGTGATCGGCGGATTATGGCACCGGGGGTGGGCGGCGATCGCCGCATCGGCCCCCCGTCAGCCTCGGTCATCGGCTTGTCACGACCGCCCCCCGGGCGCACACTGGCTCAGCCGTCCGGTGCGGCTCGCGCGTCGCCCGGCGGTCGGTTCCAACCCGGTGAAAGGAGAACCCATGAACCTGACGATCAGCGGACACCACCTCGACGTGACGCCAGCTCTGCGAGAGTATGTGCTCACAAAGCTGGATCGCGTCACCCGCCACTTCGACCAGGTGGTCGACATCAACGTCCTGCTGAGCATCGAGAAGCAGAAGGAGAAGGAAAGGCGCCAGAAGGCCGAGGTCACGGTGCACGTGAAGGGCAAGGACATCTTCGTGGAGTCCGCCCACCAGGATCTCTACGCCGCGATCGACGAGCTGATGGACAAGCTCGACCGCCAGGTCTGCCGCCACAAGAGCCGCGTCCAGGACCATCACCACGACTCGCCCAAGCGTCTGGGCGCCGGCGACATGCAGTGAGCCCCGCGAGCGAGCGAGAAACGAGCGGCCTGCGGGCCGCTTTTTCACGCGCCGGGGCGGGCGCGTCGTTGTCAGACTGCAACCTTCCACGCCCCCCGTGCGTTGATGGAGTGCCGGCTCCACCGCGCAGCGGGGCCGCTTCCTATAATTTGTGCTGTGCACACATTGCGAGGCGCTGGCCAAGGCCCCCGATCCGGGTCGAAACCGACGCTGTGACCCGATGAACCGTCTCGCCGCCATCCTGCCTGCCAGCAACGTGCTGGTGGACGTGGACGCCACCAGCAAGAAGCGCGTCTTCGAGCAGGCCGGACTGCTGTTCGAGAACCAGCACGCGATCGCGCGCGCGACGGTGACCGACAACCTGTTTGCCCGCGAGCGCCTCGGCTCCACCGGCCTCGGGCACGGCGTGGCGATCCCGCACGGCCGCATCAAGGGCCTGAAGAACCCGCTGGCGGCGGTGATCCGCATGCAGCAGCCGA
>CAYLKR010000062.1:0-14727 GCA_964384225.1 uncultured Methylibium sp. | reverse complement strand
ACCGAGAAGGCCACCACCGGCACGTCGGTCGCCTTCAGGCCCTGGTTGCCGAGCTCCTTGTAGAAGGGCACGTTGGAGTCGCCGTTGATCGTCGAGACCACGGCGGTCTTCTTGCCCTCGGAGGCGAACTTCTTGATCTTCGCGATGATGGTCTGGTAGTCGCTGTGGCCGAAGGGGGTGTACTCCTCCATGATGTCGGCCTCGGCGACGCCCTTGCTCTTCAGGAAGGCGCGCAGGATCTTGTTGGTGGTGCGCGGGTAGACGTAGTCGGTGCCCAGCAGCACCCAGCGCTTGGCCGAGCCGCCGTCCTTGCTCATCAGGTACTCGACGGCGGGGATCGCCTGCTGGTTGGGCGCGGCGCCGGTGTAGAAGACGTTCTTGCTGAGCTCCTCGCCCTCGTACTGCACCGGGTAGAAGAGCAGCGAGTTGGTCTCCTCGAAGACCGGCAGCACCGACTTGCGGCTCACGCTGGTCCAGCAGCCGAACACCACGGCGACCTTGTCCTTGGTGATCAGCTGCTTCGCCTTCTCGGCGAACAGCGGCCAGTTGGATGCCGGGTCCACGACCACCGGCTCGAGCTTCCTGCCGAGCACGCCGCCCTTGGCGTTGATCTCGTCGATGGTCATCAGCACCGTGTCCTTGAGCACGGTTTCGGAGATGGCCATCGTGCCCGACAGCGAGTGCAGCACGCCGACCTTGATGGTGTCGGCGGCGTGGGCGGCCAGCGGCGCGGCGAGGGCGAGGGCCGCGGCGGCGACGGCCTGCAGCGCGAAGCGGCGGGTGGCGGGGTGGTGAGACATCGGTTCTTCCTCCTGAGGCGCAGCAGTGACGGCGATGGCGGCCAGTGTCGGCAGGCCCCGGAACCCGGCCAATACGACAGATGACGTAGGCGGCGCACCGATGCCGCCGCCGCGGGCCGCGTCCGCTTGCGCCAGGTCAAGGCGCCGGCGCGGCCGGGCGCCTAGGCTGCAAGCAGGCCTGCGGCCCGTCGCGGGCAATTCCGGAGAGCGCCATGTCGGTCCCCACCGCGCGCGATGTCGAGCCGGGCGCACCGACGCTCCAGGGCTTCGACGTGCTCGACGTCTGCCACCGCCACACCCTGGTGGCCCTGGGCCGGCTCGCGGCGCTGGTGTCGGCCCTGCGCCGCGGCGCGATCGACGCCGACGCCCGCGCGCTGGCCCGCGAGGTCCACGCGCATTTCGAGGGCAGCGCCCGCCTGCACCACGAGGACGAGGAGCGCCACGTCTTCCCCGCGCTGCTGGAGCGCGGCGACGCCGACACCGTCCACGCCGTGCAGCGGCTGCGCCAGGACCACCGCTGGCTCGAGCAGGACTGGCGCGAGATCGGCCCCCGGCTCGACGCCATCGCCTGCGGCCAGTCGGGGCTCGACCTCGATGCACTGCACGACGCGGTGCAGGTGTTCACCGCGCTGTCGCACGACCACATCGCGCTCGAGGAGGCCTACATCTATCCGCAGGTGCGCCACCGGCTGCCCGAGCGGGCGCAGCGCGACATGGCGCGCGAGATGCGCGAGCGGCGTGCCGCGGCCGCGGCACGCTGAGTCCGGCCCTCGATACGCCGACCGACCGCGACGAGGCTATCCCCTCGCCGTCGGCACGGCCTTCCGCGCAGGCCGAACCCACGGGTGTCCGAACGCAAGGCCCGCGCGGGAATGCAACCGTGGCGCCCGATCGGCGCCCGCGCTGACTAGGATCGGGCCCGTGGTGCCTGCGATGCGCCGCGAGATGCGCCCGATGCCGACGAACTGGACCGCCAAGCTGATCGCCGCCGCGCTGCTGCTGGGTGTGGCCGGCGGTGGCGCCTACTACTGGTGGCGCCACCGCGCGCCGCCCCAGCCGCCGCTCGTGCAGGCCGAGCCGCCCCTGCCGGTCGCCCCTTCGGCGCCACAGCCCGCCGCGTCGGCGGCGCCCGAGATCCGCCATCCGCTCGACGGCGCCGCTTCGGCGCCGGAGGGCGCGTCGGAGGCGCCGGCGGACCTCGACCGCCAGGTCGCCGATGCGCTGGCCGCGCTGCTCGGCCGCGAGGACTTCCTGCGCTTCGTGCTGCCCGAGCACTTCGTGCGCCAGGCCGTCGCCACCGTCGATGCGCTCGGCCGCGACATCGCGCCGCCGCGGCTGTGGCCGGTGACGCCGACGCCGGGCCGCTTCACGACCGCACCGCGCGACGGCGCCGAATGGATCGCCGCGGACAACGCCCGGCGCTACGCACCCTTCGTGCGCTTCGCCAGCGGCGTGGACCCGGTCCGCGCCGCGGCGCTGTACCGGCGCTTCTATCCGCGCTTCCAGTCCGCCTACGAAGAGCTCGGCTACCCGGGCCGCTACTTCAACGACCGCCTCGTCGAGGTGATCGACCTGCTGCTCGCGACGCCCGAACCGCCGGCGCCGCCGGCCGTCGTGCTGACCCAGGTCCGCGGCCCGATCCCGGCGGCCCGGCCCTGGACCCGCTACGAGTTCGCCGACCCGTCGCTGGAGGCCCGGCCGGCCGGGCAGAAGATCCTGCTGCGCGTCGGCGCCGAGAACGCGCAGGCCCTGAAGGCCGCGCTGCGCGCCTTCCGCGCGGAGATCGCGCGGCCCTGAACCGCGCCGCGCGAAACACCCGGTTGCGCCTTGCGGTGTATCGGCGCGCCGGGTCCGCGCTCTGTGGAACGTCGGCACCCCGATGGTCGGGGCCGCCGCCCACCCCACAGGAGCCCCGCATGAAGAACGCCCTCCCCCTCGCCGGCCTCGGCGCCGCGCTGCTGATCGCCGCGGCGCCGGCCGCCGCGGAAGAACGGATCTGCACCGGCCGCATCGGCGCCGTCTACCTCGACAACATCTTCGTGCCCGACGGGCGCAGCTGCACGCTGGACGGCACCCGCGCCAAGGGCAACATCGTCGTCGGCACCGGTGCCGCGCTGGTGGCGCGCAGCGTGCAGATCAACGGCAACCTGCAGGCCGAGGGCGCGCATTCGGTGCGCGTCTATGGCCGCTCGACCTTCGGCGGCTCGGTGCAGATCGTGCAGGGCGGCTCGGCGTCGATCGAGGCCGCGCGCATCAACGGCGACATCCTGTTCGACGAGAACAACGGCCCGCTGCTCGCCGACCGCAACGTGCTCGGCGGCAACCTGCAGGCCTTCAAGAACATGGGCGGCGTCACGCTGACCGGCAACCGCATGAAGGGCAACCTGCAGTGCAAGGAGAACATCCCGGCGCCCACCGGCGGCGGCAACGTCGCCGCCAGCAAGGAAGACCAGTGCCGGCGGCTCTGACCACTTCACCCGCGTGAACGCACTCGCATGACCCCGCACGGCCGCCACGCGCGCGGCCGTGCGATGCTCGGCGCATGCTGAAGACGCTGCGCGACCTGTTCGACACCCTCGCCGCCCCGCTGCCCGACGCCACGCCGCAGCAGGCCGACCACCAGCTCCAGCTTGCCACCGCGGTGCTGCTCGTCGAGGTGATGCGTGCCGACGCCGAGCTCGGCGAGGCCGAACGCACGGCCGTGCTCGGTGCGCTGCGCGACAAGTTCTCGCTCGCGCCCGACGAATGCGAGCGCCTCGCCGAGCTGGCCGTCTCCACCGCCCGCGAGGCCACCGACTACCACGGCTTCACCTCGCGGCTCAACGAGCGCTTCTCGATGGAGCAGAAGCTGCGCATGGTCGAGCACCTGTGGCGCGTCGCCTATGCCGACGGCACGCTCACCGCCCACGAGCAGCATGTGATGTGGCGCCTCGCCGACCTGCTGCACGTGCCGCACGGCGCCTACATCCACGCCAAGATGCGGGCCCGCGACGCCGCGGGCGGCTGAGGTTCGCGCCGCGCGCCTGCGCGACGGCGGGCGAACGGCCTCAGCAGTTGCCCTTCTTCGCCTGCCCCGGCGGGCAGAAGCCGCCGCCGCCGCCGTGCCCCGAGCCCTGAGGGTCGACGACGACGGCGCCGTGCGGCGTGTAGACGGCGCAGCCCGCCAGCGCGGCGGCGGCGAACGCGAGAACCAACAGCTTCTTGATCATGGTGTGCGGCAGGGTATCGGCCCCGGTCGGCCGATCGCGATCTTAGGGCCGCGGCGGCCGCTGCATCGGGCCGCACGGCGGCGGGCGTGCAGGATGTCCGCCGCACGCGCCACCGAGCTGTATCGAATCGTGAAGCGGCCCGTTGTACGCTTCGGCCGATGTTCAAGCCCGTCCCCTTCGAACCCGCCGGCTACCGGCGCTCCCGCGCCGGCCTGCCGCGCTGGCTGGTGCTGCTGCTCGTCGGCCTCGCGGCCGGTGCCGGCGGCGTGCTCTACGTGCAGGCCAACCACCTGCCGCCGCGCCTGAGCTACGAGGCCAGCGAGCGGCTGCAGACCGCGCTGAAGACGGCCGAGGCCGAGCAGCAGCGCCTGGCCACCGAACTGGCGGACACGAAGCGCCGGCTCGACGAGACCGTCGCGCAGAAGGCCGCCGCCGCGGCCGAGTACGCGGCCAGCAGCAGCACGATCGCCGCGCTGCGCGCCGACATCGCCTCGCTCGTCGCCGCGCTGCCGCCCGACCCGCGGGGCGGCAGCGTCGCGCTGCGCGGCGGCGACCTGCGGCTGGCCGACGGCAAGCTCGCCTGGGAGCTGGTGCTCAGCCGCGCGGCCCGGCCCGGCGCGGCGCCGCTGCCGGCCGTGCTGCAGATGACCGTGAGCGGCGACACCGCACGCGGCAGCGAGGGCCAGATCACGCTGCCGCCGGTGCCGGTGCAGCTCGGCGCCCACGCGGTGCTGCGCGGCAGCGCGCCGCTGCCCGAGGGCCTGCGGCCGCGGCAGACGACGATCCGCGTGCTCGACGGCCCCGGCGGCGCCCAGCTCGGCATGCGCGTGCTGCTGGTGCAGTAGCCGCCCCACGCGGCGCCGTTTACATCCCGCTGCATCCGAAGCCGCGCGCTTCGCGTAGAAACTCGCGAGCGCTGCCGCCGGCGGCACCGAAAAAGGAGCGACCCCGAATGACCTGGCTGGACCGCCTCGACGAGCGCAACCTCAGCGTCGTCGTCTCCGAGCTGCTCGTCGCCACGGCCGACAGCGCCGACCCGCTGGTCGACGGCTCGGTGGGCGAGGTGCTCGCGATGCTGCGCCGCAAGCTCGGCATGGACGTGGTCTTCGTGTCCGAGTTCGTCGACGGGCGGCGCGTGTTCCGCTTCGTCGACCACAGCGGCCCCGAGGCCGTCATCCGCCCCGGCGACGGCAACCCCGTCGAGGAGAGCTTCTGCATCCGCGTCGTCGACGGCCGCCTGCCCGGCCTGATCCACGACGTGGCGCAGCTGCCCGCCGGCACCGACGTGCCGCCCACGCCCGTGCAGGTCGGCGGCCACCTGAGCACGCCCATCGTGCTGAAGACCGGCGAGACCTACGGCACCCTGTGCTGCTTCAGTGCCCAGCCGCGCCCCGAGCTTCGCGCCCACGACCTCGACACGCTCAAGCTCTGCGCCAAGCTCGTGGCGCGCAAGGTCGAGCTCACGCGCGGCGGCGGCTTCAGCGAGCCGCCAGCCGACTGGAGCCTGGAGCCCCTGGCGCCCACCGCCGCCCGCTGACTCCGCCGCCGCGGGCGGCGCACCCTACACTGCGGCCGCCCCGGCCCCCGAGCACCGCCCTTGCAGATCGACACCCTCCGCCAGCGCCTGCGCGCGCTCGGCGCCAAGCCCCGCCACGAGGCGAGCGTGCTGCGCCACTGGGCCTGCGCGCTGCCGCAGCAGCAGCGCAGCGCGCGCCAGGACGTGCTGCCGCGAGCCTTGCGCGATGCGCTGCCCGCGCTGGAGGCCGAGCTCGACGCGCTGGCCACGCTGCGCGCGGAGCACCCGGCGGCCGACGGCTCGGCGCGGCTGCTGGTGGCGCTGGCCGACGGCCAGACCGTCGAATCGGTGCTGCTGCCGCGCGCCGAGGGGCTGTGCGTGTCCACGCAAGTGGGCTGCGCGGTCGGCTGCCGCTTCTGCATGACCGGCCAGGGCGGGCTGCTGCGCCAGCTCGGCAGCGCCGAGATCGTGGCCCAGGTGGCGCTCGCGCGCCGGCGGCGCGCGGTGCGCAAGGTCGTCTTCATGGGCATGGGCGAGCCGGCGCACAACCTCGACGCGGTGCTGGAGGCCATCGAGCTGCTCGGCACCGCCGGCGGCATCGGCCACAAGGAGCTGGTGCTCTCCAGCGTGGGCGACGAGCGGCTCTTCGAACGCCTGCTCGCCCCCGAGCCGGCGCGCCGCGTGCGGCCGGCGCTGGCCCTCTCCCTGCACAGCACCGACGCCGCGCGCCGCGCCGAACTGCTGCCGCGGGCGCCGCGCATCGCGCCGGAGGCACTGGTGGAACAGGCCGAACGCTACGCCCGCGCCAGCGGCTACCCGCTCCTGGTGCAGTGGACGCTGCTCGCCGGCGTCAACGACGACGAGCAGGAGATCGACGGCCTCGTGCGCCTGCTGCGCGGCCGCCGCGCGGTGCTCAACCTCATCCCCTACAACCGCGTGGACGGCATCGACTTCCAGCGCCCCGCGCGCGAGCGCGCCGAGGCGATAGCGCGCACGCTGCACCGGCGCGGCGTGCTGACCAAGCTGCGCTATTCGGCCGGGCAGGAGGTGGAGGCGGGCTGCGGGCAGTTGCGGGCGCGGGCCGAGGGCGACGGGCGGCGCATCGTCCCGCTGCATGCGCCCCCGGGCCGGCCAGCGTCCGCAGTCATTTAGGCGGCCTGACGCACCACGTCCGGCGCGCCGATTTGGGAGGTTTGCACGGGAGAAGCGGGCCGGCGATCATCACAGCATGAAGCCGTTTAGGCCGAACCTTCTCAACGGTCGCGTTCCGTCTATTTGACGTTAGGCATCAGAGACCCAACGCTGCACACTGCCCGCAACCACGGCGCTCATGACCACTGCGCATAAACTAGGCCGCGAATGAATTCCTCGCTTATGGTCGCGCATGTCCAGCGGTTGCAGGCTTGGCTGCGTAACTCAGTCCTTTGTCCTTTCTCAAAAGGCAAGATACACAAAGCATCGCTTCAGATGAACGAAATCGCTCTTCTTCTATGCGGCGACCGCTCGGACGGAACAGCCAAAGTGGCGCTTGATCAACTCTCAAGTTCGATTCGGGGCTTTTCGACGAAGGCCGTCAGCTTCCTGAGCAACGACTTCTCAGAAGATGCGCTTAGCTTTGGCCCATTCTGCGCGCGAGTGCTCCTTGAGAACGGCTGTGCGGCACTGATCGGACGGCTTGACTCCTTTCGCATGCTGTACCTCAGTGAGTTTCAAGCACAGCCGGAGTACGAACCAGGGAGGCGCGCGAAGTCAGCTTTTGCTTGGGCCGGTGACGTTATGCCCGATGAGAAGTCCCATCAGGCTCTGTGGAGCATCGATCACGACCTTCCTCGAATTAGTCGCGCTCTGTTTTCGAAGCACTTTGACCACGTCTTCTGGAGACCCGCACTCGACCGAACACTGGACTACATCTCATCGCTTCCGCCAGACCCGCTGCTTACCGATGTTGCGAACCTTGATCCCGATCGCTTTATCGATGAGACTAAGGGGAGAAGCGCCCAGTTATACTCAACTTTATCCAAGGGAGTGCATTGGGAGTTCTTTACGAGCGCGCTGTTGTTTGACGAGACGACTGTCAAGAGCGCGATACGAGAGACCTTCGTAATCATGGCGAACCTGGGTTTGGTCTCCCATTTCATACATACTGCATACGCCTCACTAACCCCAAGCGAAGCGGTCAACTGCTACAAGGCCACGAGAGCGATCGTACTGTGATCAACTCAAATAATCACGATTCGGACCCGGGTCTCATTCTGGCTGCGGAAGAATGTCCGCCCGATCAGTTCGGAAAGATTCATAGCTTCTCGTCACACGATGAAGTCATCATCCGCAAACTCAGCGCTCATGGCCCAGTGTTAGTTCGTGGGGGTCGCGGCAGCGGTAAGAGTGCATTGCTGATTGAAGCCGCTCGCCGGATGAAGCTGTCCACGGGAGCCTTCCCGGTGTACGTCAGCCTGCGATACCTTCCTCTGCTGCAGTCTGATGGCAATGAGTACATTGGGCACTTTTGTGTGCTTCTGTCTCAGGCGATTCAGGCTGAGTTGCGGGAGCGCGATCTCTCCTGTGATTTCCCTGTGGCAGTCGACCAAGTCTCTTTGCAGTTCGCACTCACAGCGCTCGCTCAAACACTAGGGAAACGCGTAGTTTTGCTCTTTGACGACGCTGCACACATCGGTCGAGAGAAGCCTCTTGAGGTCTTCTTCGATCTGTTTCGCACTCTGTCCAGCAATTTGACATCTTGCAAAGCGTCCATTTACCCTGGCGTCACAAAATTTGGCGTTCGTTTCGATGTCTTCAATGACTCAACGGTCATCGATATCACTCGCTCCGACATATCAGCTGCACCAGACTTTTTCCCAGAAGTCATTAAGGCCCGGTATCCCCGACTGGCGGAGCGATCGATGTTCTCCGATCGACTTTCCCCTGCTCTGTTCGCCAATCTTCTGGGCCGTGCAGTAGTAGGCAACCTTCGAGGCTTCATCTTGGCTTGCAATCGATTCGATAGCAAGGACAGGATCGGTATCCCCGAAGTTTCGCAATGTATGCTCGATATGGCCTCGGATTACTTCTGGCCCCTTATGGAAGAGGTGGCGCCAAAACTAGGGATTTACGAGGCCCTTATTGAGCCCGCAAGAGAAGTAGTCGAAGCGCTGGTCGATCAGGCGACTAAGCCCGTCAAGAGTGTAACAAGGGGAATCGCTCAGGACCGAATCCTGATCCATCGCCAGATCGTTAGTCAATACTTGAAGATCTTCGAGATCCTCGAATACCTCGGCTTCGTTGCAAGACGCGAAGCATCTCGCGCCCTAAGGTCAGGCGGGCGCGGACCGATATTTGCGATCAACCTGTGCAGCCTGCTCGAATCTACGCCAACTAGACGCCTTACGCTCGAAATGGTCGAAGAGTGGCTTGCGGGTGCGTCGGAGCCTGCCGAGTTGCATGTTTCCGGCACAACCTTCCAAGCGATCAAGCTGCCGCAGTTGCCTGAGGAGCACGGGCTTGCGATCCTTGAGAAGCCCATTACCGTCCTCGGCCGTTCCCCTGCTTACCCGTACGGGCTGACGGATAACATCATTCAGCGGCTAAGCGCCGCCGGAATGAACACCGTCGGGCGCCTTGCGAACGCCTCCGATGCGGAACTGGACAGAGTCGATTACATCGGCGAGGCAAAGATCAAGGTGATCCGCGATGTTGTTTACCAAGCAATATGGATGTAGTGGGTACATGCGCAGGTAGAACCGCCTCGCGCGCTGATGCTAACCCCCTCTACAGGGCCTTCCCTCCGCGTCAACGATCTTGGTTGATGGCATTGCCTCTCTGATCTTCTCGACGGGCGTGCGCTGAAGCTGCATGGCCACAGAGAACAGACTGCGCATCTACAGGCGGCCTTGTTGCGCACGATGTCGGCGCGGGCCCAGATACCAACCGCTCGGCGGGGCTCCATTCGCTCATCGTCGGCGCCTTGCGGCGCGACACAGGGTTAGTCGAGCTGGCCCGCCGCCGGTCTGACCTGTGGATGCATCTACGTGCGTACGTCCTCGGGAAGATCGATGTTCGTCAGATGTCTGGGTCGTTGGTCAGGCCGCCGTGGCCGGGACAGCCATCGCGCAACCATCGGGCTTGACCGAGACGTGATCGGCGTCGAAGCGCTACCCCTTGGCCAGCACCGCCCACAGGATGCCCCGATGACCGCAGGTGAGAATTGAGCTGCGGAGGTTTCGCGGTCGGCGCGCCCAACCCGATACGCCCCGCGAGCGGTCGAGCACTCAATCGAAGATGTCGCTGAGCCACGACTTGCGTCGATAGCTGCCGTGCCGCTTGCCGTAGTCCGAGTCCTCGAAGTCCGGTCTGCCGCGGGTGACCGGGGCGGCCGGGGCGCTCCGGGCGGGCAGGCCCGGGCCGCCCTCGTGCCTCGCGCCGAGCTGGACGAGCTTGTCGAGCTCTCCCCGGTCGAGCCACACGCCCCTGCAGCTGGGGCAGTAGTCGATCTCCACACCTTGCTTGTCCATCATCAGCAGTGTCGATTCCGGGCACACGGGGCACTTCATCTGCGCTCTCTCCATTCGGGCGAAGGGCCGGCGGCGGGTGGCTGCCGGGTCTCGGTGTCTGAGGCGGGGGCCGGGCCCGAGTTCCCGGCGGCCTCCGCCCGGCGCGGAAGGTGCCGCACCAGAAGGGCCTGCAATTCCGGCCCGATCTCTGCCATCCTTCGCCCGATGCCGCCCCCCGCCGCCCGCTCCGCCTTGGCCCCCCTCCTCGCCGCAGCGCTGCTGGCGGCGCCGTTGCCGGCGCTCGCCGCGGGCGGCGTGAGCGTCGAAGGCGCGCTCCTCGCGTTCCTGGCCGCGGCCGCGCTGGGGCTCGCGGTCTGGGCGGCGTGGTTCTTCTCGCCGCTGCGCCACGCGGCTGCACGGCGCCGCGGGCCGTTCCGCGCGGCGGTGATGTGGCTCCTGGGCGGCGTCGCGCTGGCGTTCGGCGTCGTGGCGCTCGTCACCGGGCAGAGCAGCCTCGGCCAGGGCGGCACCGCCCTGCGCGCGCTCGAGCCGCAGCGCTTCTGGCTGCACGTGGGCCTGCAGCTCGGCACCGGCTGCCTGCTGATCGTGTTCGGCCTGCTCGAACGCCGCCGCGGCCGGTGAGCCGGGCGCGGCTGCGATCGACCCCGATCCGCCGGACACGCCACCCCGCGCCATGCACCCGCACATCAGCCTCGTCACGCTGGCCGTCGCCGACCTGGAGCGCGCGGTCGCGTTCTACCGCGACGGGCTCGGGTTGCCGACCGCCGGCATCATGGGCACGGAGTTCGAGATCGGCGCCGTGGCCTTCTTCGCCCTCGAGGGCGGGCTGACGCTGGCGCTGTGGCCGCGCGCCAGCCTCGCCGCCGACACCGGGCTGGCGCTGGCGCCGGCGGGGCCGCCGGCCTTCTCGCTGGCGCACAACGTGGCGTCCCGGGCCGAGGTCGATGCGGTGATGGCGCAGGCCCTGGCGGCCGGCGCCGCGCTGGTGAAGCCCGCGCAGCCGGCCTTCTGGGGCGGCTACGCCGGCTATTTCCAGGACCCGGACGGCCACCTGTGGGAGGTGGCCTGCAACCCGGACCTGCAGCGCTGAGGCCCGGCGCGGCTGGACGCGCGGAGCGCGACCTGACAGAGTCGCCCCATGCCGGCCCGCCTCGCCACCTGCTCCTGCGGCCAGCTCGCCGCCACGGTGTCCGGCGAGCCGCTGCGGGTGTCGGTCTGCCACTGCCTCGCCTGCCAGCGACGCACCGGCAGTGTGTTCGGCGTGCAGGCGCGCTATGCCGAGGCGCAGGTCACGGTGTCCGGCGCGGCGAGCGAGTACGTGCGCGTCGGCGACGAGGGCGCGCGCCTGCGCTTCCGCTTCTGCCCGACCTGCGGCGCGACGGTCTGCTACACGGTGGACGACTGCCCCGGCGTGGTGGCCATCCCGGTCGGCGCGTTCGCGGACCCGGGCCATGCGCCGCCGCGCGTGTCGGTCCACGAGGTCCGGATGCACCCCTGGGTGGGCCTGCCGGCGGGCATCGAGCACCACGCATGACGCCGACCCTGGTGCCGATGACCGAGGCCGAGTTCAGCGCCTATGCCGACGAGGCCGTGCCCGCCTACGCGGCGGAGAAGGTGGCCGCCGGGCAGTGGGCGCCGGACGAGGCGCTGGCGCTGTCGCGCCGCTCGCTGGCCGAGCTGCTGCCGCAGGGGCTGCGCACGCCGGACCACCATCTCTACACCGTGCGCGACGGCGAAGGCGTCGCGGTCGGCGTGCTGTGGATGGCCGTACAGGCGCGCGCCGGCGTCCGCATCGCCTACGTGTACGACGTGGCCATCCGGGCCGGGCACCGGCGCCGCGGCCATGCGCAGCGCGCCTTCGCGGCGCTGGAGGAGGAGGCGCGGGCGCTCGGCCTGGGCGGCGTCGCGCTGCATGTGTTCGGCCACAACACCGCCGCGCAGGCGCTGTATGCGGCGCTCGGCTACCGGCCGACGAACATCAACCTGTACAAGCCGCTGGCGCCGGCGGGCGGCTGAGCGGCACCCTCGCCCACCACGCGATGCGCCGCTTCCGGCCCCTCGTCGCCGCCGACCAGGACCGCCTCTGGCATTGGCTGCACGTCGCGCTCTGGGACCCGCCGCCCGCCGGCCCGCGGCCGCTGGAGGTGCTGGACCTGCCCGGGGTGCGGATCTACGCCGAGGGCTGGGGCCGGCCGTCGGACGTGGGCGTGGTGCTGCAGGTCGACGGGGCCGATGCCGGCGCCTGCTGGCTGCGGCGGCTGCCGGCGGGCGTGGGCCTGGGCTCGGTGGACGGCGAGACGCCGCAGCTCGGCATCGCGCTCGAGCCCGCGTTCCAGCACCAGGGGCACGGCCGGCCGCTGATGCTCGAAGCGCTGGCCGCCGCGGCGCGGGCCGGCTACCGCCGCGCCTCGCTGACGGTGCACCCGGAGAATCCGGCGCAGCGGCTCTACGAGCGCTGCGGCTTCGTCGAGCGGGAGCGCCGCAACGGCTACCGGCTGATGGTGGCGGACCTGCCGCCACCGGGCCGAAGGGAGGACCCGTGATCGACGAGGTGCTGCACTTCTGGTTCACCGAGACCGAGCCCGCCCGGTGGTGGACGGCGGACCCGGCCTTCGACGCCGCGATCGCGGCGCGCTTCGGCGCGCTGCAGCGCGCGGCCCACCTCGGCGAGCTTTGGACCTGGCGGGCCGACGCGCGCGGCCGGCTGGCGGAGGTGATCGTGCTGGACCAGTTCCCGCGCAACCTCTTCCGCGGCACGGCGCAGGCCTTCGCCAGCGACGCGATGGCGCTCGCGCTGGCGCAGGAGGCGGTGGCCGGCGGGCACGATGCGGCGCTGCCGCCGCAGCAGCGTGCCTTCCTCTACATGCCCTACATGCACAGCGAGTCCGCCCTCGTGCACGTGGAGGCCGAGCGGCTGTTCGCCGCGCTGGCGCACGGCAACCACCACGACTTCGAGCTGCGCCACAAGGCCATCGTCGACCGCTTCGGCCGCTATCCGCACCGCAACGAGGCGCTCGGCCGCGCGTCCACCGCGGAGGAGCTGGCCTTCCTGCGCGAGCCGGGCTCGCGCTTCTGAGCGCCGCCGGCCCGCTGCGCCCGCCGACCCCGACCGCCGATGACCCACACCCTCCTCACCTACTCCACCACCGGCGCGCCGCCGCAGGCCCTGCTCGATGCCGTCGATGCCGGCCTGGACGCGCACAACCTCGGCGCGGCGCCGCTCGGCGACGTGCGGCCGCTGGCGGTGTTCGCGACCGATGCCGGGGGCCGGGCCGCCGGCGGTGCGGTCGGCCGGACCTGGGGCGCGTGCTGCGAGCTGCTGCAGCTGTGGGTGGCGCCCGAACGGCGCGCGCAGGGCATCGGCTCGCGGCTGCTGCAGGACTTCGAGGCCGGCGCACGCGAGCGCGGCTGCCGCGTCTTCTACCTGACGACGCTGAGCTTCCAGGCCCCGGACTTCTACCGCCGGCACGGCTATGCGGTGCTGGCGCGCATCGACGGCTACCCGGACGGCATCGCCAAGTTCCTGATGCACAAGGCCGAGGGCTGAGCCCGGCCGGCTCAGCCGCCGCCGCGCGCGCGGCCCAGCACCATGTTGGCGGCCGCGGTGCGCGTCTCGACGCCGAGCTTCTGGAACACATGCTCGAGGTGCTTGGTGACGGTGCGCGGGCTGGTGCCGAGGATCTGGCCGATGTCGCGGTTGGTCTTGCCCTGGGTGACCCAGTGCAGCACCTCGGCCTCGCGCGCGGTCAGGCGCCAGGCGAGCGCGAGGGATTCGATCGCGCCGCGGTCGTGGCTCTCGGTGAGCACGACCAGCCATTCGTCGTCGCCGGCGGCCTCGTGCAGCGCGAGGCTGACGCGGCGGCCGCCGCGCGACAGCTGCAGCGGCTCGCCGCCGGGCCGCGGCTGGCGGCCGGTGGCGGCGAGCACGGCCTGGGCCTGCAGCCAGTCGGCCACCGGCCCCGCGAGGCGCTGGCCATCGGCCGCGAGCAGCTGCAGCGCGTGCAGCAGCTCGCGCGCCAGCGGCGTCTGCCAGACGACGCGCGCATCGGCGGCACGCACCGTCATCACCGCGTGGCCGAAGGCGTCGAGCGCGTTGCGCGCCTGGCGCGCCTGGCGCGCGCCGCGCACATGGGTCGCGATGCGCACGATCACCTCGCGCGGGCGGATCGGCTTGGTGACGTAGTCGACGCCGCCGGCCTCGAAGGCGGCGACCACGTGCTCGGTCGCCGCGAGGCCGGTCATGAAGACGATGGGGATGTGGGCGGTGCCGGCGTCGGCCTTCAGGCGGCGCGCGACCTCGAAGCCGTCGAGGCCGGGCATCACCGCATCGAGCAGCACGACGTCGGGCTGGGCCAGCGCGCAGCGTTCGAGCGCGCTCGCGCCGCCGGTGGCGACGAGCACGGTGTAGCCCGATTCGTCGAGCGCGTCGTGCAGCACCGCGAGGTTGTCGGGCTGGTCGTCGACGATCAGCACGACGCCGGGGGCGGCGCGGTCAAGCGGCGCGGGCGTCGGCATCGGCGTTCCCGTCGGTCGGCCCGAGCAGCGCGGCCAACGCGTCGAGGCGGAAGTCGCGCGCCAGCGCGCGGGCGCGGGCGGTGAAGGCCGTGCACTGCGGCGCGGCGGCGTCGAGGCGGTCGAGCTCGGCATGGATCGCGCGCACGTGGCCGAGCCGCACGGCCGCGGCCAGCCCCTGC
>CAYLKR010000061.1:0-14843 GCA_964384225.1 uncultured Methylibium sp. | reverse complement strand
GCGGCTCCCAGTAGAGCATCACGCCGACCGCGGCCGGGATGAAGAAGATCGACAGATGGGCCAGCAGCCCGTCGGCCGCCTGCGCGAGCGGCGCCCACTCGCCGAGGCCGCGCTTCTGGCGTCCGACCAGGAAGGCCAGCAGCAGCACCAGGCCGATCACCGGACCGGGCACCGGAGCGCCGCTCAGCTGGGCCAGCACCTCGCCGAGCGACTGGAACAGCAGCAGGACGGCCAGGCCTTGGATCATCGGTCGGGAGTCATCGGACGCGCCTGCGAGCATACCGGGAGCGCAGCGGCATACTCGTCGACCGCTGCCGACCGTGCAGCCGCCCGACCGACCGGAGACCGCTCGCCATGGCCATCTTCACCGCGAACCACGCGTTCGACATCAACCAGTTCAACCTCAACGTGCTGGCGAGCGGCAACGCCTTCTTCTACGACAACGTCAACTACGTCAGCCCGCTGGGCTACACCTACCAGGACGTGGTCGAGGTCGGGTACGCGAACGGCTACGGCAATTTCAGCTTCGGCGGCTACGGCGTGACGATCAACGGATCGGGCGCGATCACCGGCGGCACCGTGACCGCCGCGGCCGACAACGTGTGGACCGGCAGCGCCTGGGAGATCGCGTTCAGCGTCGAGCAGATCTCGCCGCTCAGTGCCGTCGCGGTATGGAACGCGGTGTTCACGGCCAGCACCGCGGACGACCTCACGCTGGTCCAGCAGGCGCTGTCCGGGGCCGACACCGTCACGCTGTCCGACCGTGCCGACGTCTTCAACGGCTACGCCGGCAACGACACGCTGCGCGGCAACGGCGGCGCGGACCTGCTCGACGGCGGCAGCGGCAACGACTCGATCGACGGGGGCGCCGGCGCCGACACGCTGCGCGGCGGCAGCGGCGACGACCTCTACGTGGTCAACCTCGCGAGCGACCGCATCGTCGAAGGGGCCGGCGAGGGGCTGGACACGGTGCGCTCGACCGCGCCGAGCTACACCCTCGCCGCCCATCTCGAACGGCTGGTGCTGGCGGGCGCCGCCCCGATCGACGGCACCGGCAACGCCGCGGCCAACCTGCTGACCGGCAACGGCGGCGGCAACCGGCTCAGCGGCGGCGGTGGCAACGACACGCTGAACGGCGGAGCGGGCAACGACGTGCTGATCGGCGGCGCCGGCCACGACCGGCTCAGCGGCAGCGCCGGCGCCGACACCTTCCGCTTCACGGCGCCGCTGGACGCCGCAACCAACGTCGACCGGATCGCCGGCTACGCACCGGCGGCGGATACCATCGCGCTCGACGACGCGGTGTTCGCCGGTATCGGCGCGATCGGTGCGCTCGGCGCCGCGGCCTTCCATCGCGGAGCGGCGGCCGCCGACGCCGACGACCGCATCGTCTACCACGCGGCGACCGGCAATCTCTACTTCGACGCCGACGGCTCGGGCGCCGGAGCCCAGGTGCTGTTCGCCCAGCTCGCGGCCGGCACCCAGCTGACGGTGGCCGACTTCACCGTCTTCTGAGCCGCCGCGCTCAGGACGCCGCGCCGGGCGCGGCCGCCATCGCCGCGATCACCTGCGCCACTGCCGCGGTCAGCCGCTTGCCGTAGGGCACGTGCAGGAACTCGTTGGGCCCGTGGGCGTTGCTCTTCGGTCCGAGCACGCCGCAGACCATCATCTGCGCCCGCGGGAAGCCCTGCTGCAGCAGGCTCATCAGCGGGATCGTGCCGCCCTGGCCGATCGTGCCGCAGGGCGCGCCGAAATGTGCGGTGGATGCGGCCTGCAGCGCGGCTTCCAGCCACGGCTCGATGGTCGGCGCGTTCCAGCCGGTCGCGCCCCACTGCCCGGTGCGGCCGTCAGGCTGGAAGATCACGCGGGCGTTGTAGGGCGCGTTGTCCTCCAGCAGGGCCTTGAGCTTCACGGCCGCCTCGTGCCCGTCGACCAGCGGCGGCAGGCGCAGGCTGAGCTTGAAGGCGGTGTAGGGCCGCAGCACGTTGCCGGCGTCGGCGACCGCCGGCAGGCCGGCCGCTCCGGTGACGCTGAGCGTCGGCCTCCAGGTGCGGTTGAGCAGGGCCTCGACCGGGTCGGTGGTGGTCGGCAGCGTGGGGCCGCCGTCGGCCCCGCAGCTCCAGGGGAAGCGCTTCCACACCTCGTCGCCGAGCACGCGCGCGGTGGCGCGGGCCTGCTCGATGCGCTCGGCCGGAATCTCGCAGTGCAGCGCCTCGGGCAGCAGGCGGCCGGTGGCGCTGTCTTCCAGCCGGTCGAGCAGCGCGCGCAGGATGCGGAAGCTCGACGGCACGACGCCGCTGGAGTCGCCCGAGTGCACGCCCTCGCTCAGCACCTCGACCTTCAGCGTGCCGGTGACGTTGCCGCGCAGGCTGGTGGTGAGCCAGAGCTGGTCGTAGTTGCCGGCGCCCGAGTCGAGGCAGACGACCAGCGCCACGTCGCCGAGACGCGGCCGGAGGGCGTCGAGGTAGGCCGGCAGGTCGCCCGAGCCCGATTCCTCGCAGCTCTCGATCAGCCCGACGCAGCGCGGCCGCGGCGCGCCCTGCGCATCGAGCGCCTCGAGCGCCGACACCGCCGCGTAGACCGCGTAGCCGTCGTCGGCGCCGCCGCGGCCGTAGAGCAGGCCCTCCTCGAACTTCGGCGTCCAAGGGCCGAGGTCGGCGCGCCAGCCGCTGAACTCCGGCTGCTTGTCGAGGTGGCCGTAGAGCAGCACCGTCGGCGCGCCCGGCGCATTGCCGCCCGGCGTGGTGGCCGGCAGCTCGAAGAAGATCACCGGCGTGCGCGGCGTGCCGTCGGCGTTGGCGAGGCGGATCACCTCCAGCCTCAGGCCGGGGAGCTTGCGCGACTCGACCCAGGCCGCGGCGCGCGTCACCGCGGCATCGAGGTGGCCATGCGCCGCCCAGTCGGCGTCGAACATCGGGCTCTTGGCCGGGATGGCGATGTAGTCGATCAGTTCCGGGACGATGCGGCGCTCCCAGGCCTCGTCGGCATGGCGGGCCAGGGCGGCGATGTCGAGGCCGGGCAGGCGTTCGGGAGCGTTCATGGCGGCAGGCGCTCGGGCGCGGCAGTGGGTCGGTTTCAGTATAGGCAGCGGCCTGACGGGCCGGTCCGCTGCGCCCTGCATTCGTTCGCTCGCCAATCGTTCGTCGACGCGGCGTCGATGGGCTTGCGCACAGTGGGGATTTACCGGCCGTCGCAAATGATGACCGCTTGGTCAGTAACATGCCGCACAGCAGCATCCGAGCTCCGGCCAGCGCCACCGCAGCGTCTGCCGCCGGGCCGCGGGCCTACCGCCCGCCCCATTCTTCAGCGCCAGGGATCCCCATGAGCCGTCGTCGCATCGCGTCCTCTTTCCCCACCGCGTTCTGCTCGACCTGGCGTGCTCGGGCGCTGGCCGGCACGGCCCTCGCGGCCGCCTGGGTGCTGGCCGGCTGCAGCGACCCGGCCGACGCCCAGGGCGGACCGCCGCAGGCCGCGCCGGTGAGCGTCGCGCCGGCGGTCGAGCGCCAGGTGGCCGACCAGGAGGAGTTCAGCGGCCGCATCGAGGCCGCCGAGTTCGTCGAGCTGCGGCCCCGCGTGGCCGGCACGATCGAGCGCGTGCACTTCGTCGACGGCGCGATGGTCAAGAAGGGCGATCGGCTGTTCACGATCGACCCCCGCCCCTTCCAGGCCGAGGTCGCGCGCGCCGCCTCGCAGCGCGCCGCGGCGCTGGCGCGCGCCGAGCTGGCGAAGAGCGAGCTCGCCCGCGCGCAGCAGCTGCTGGACGCCAAGGCGGTGTCGCGCCAGGAGTTCGACCAGCTCACCTCGGGCTCGCGCACCGCGCAGGCCGACATCGCCGCCGCCGAGGCGGCGCTGCGCGTGGCCGAGCTGAACCTCGGCTACACGGACGTGCGCGCGCCGATCGGCGGGCGCGTCTCGCGCGCCAACGTCACCGCCGGCAACCTGGTCAACGAGCAGGTGGTGCTGACGACGATCGCCGGCATCGACAAGGTCTACGCCTACTTCGACGGCAGCGAGCAGACCTACCTGCGCGTGCGCGCCACCCAGGACAAGGCGCCCAAGGTGCGCATGGGCCTGGCCGACGAGGCCGGCCACCCGCACGAGGGCCGCATCGACTTCGTCGACAACCAGCTCAACCCGCAGACCGGCGCGATCCGCCTGCGCGCAAGCTTCGACAACACCAAGGGCCGCTTCACGCCCGGTCTCGCGGCGCGCCTCGTGATGGCCACCAGCGCGCCCTATGCCGCGACGATGGTGCCGGACCGCGCGATCGGCACCGACCAGAGCAAGAAGTTCGTCTACGTCGTCGGCGCCGACAACCAGCCGCAGTTCCGCGAAGTCAAGCTCGGCCTGCTCGACGGCGGCATGCGCGTCGTGCGCGGCGGCGTCAAGCCGGGCGAGAACGTGATCGTCGACGGCCTGCAGCGCGTGATGCCCGGCATGCCGGTGGCGCCGACGGTGCTGAAGGTCGATGAGAAGGGCATGCCGATCGTGCCGCCGCCGGCCGCGCCCGGCGCGGCGCCGCCCGAAGCGCCCAAGGAGGAGAAGAAGTCGGCCGCGCTCGGCGCCGCCTTCTGCGCCGACGCCCTGCTGCGCGCCGCGGTCTGAGCGGGACGCGCCATGGACATCTCCCGCTTCTTCATCGACCGGCCGCGCTTTGCCGCGGTGCTGTCGATCTTCACCTTCCTGGTCGGCCTGCTGGCGATCTTCAACCTGCCGGTCTCCGAGTACCCCGAGGTCGCGCCGCCGCAGATCGTGGTGCGCGCGCAGTTCCCCGGCGCCAACCCGCGCGTGATCTCCGAGACGGTGGCCGCGCCGCTCGAGGAGCAGATCAACGGCGTCGAGAACCTGCTGTACTTCGACTCGCAGGGTGCGGCCGACGGCTCGATGACGCTGACGGTCACCTTCAAGATCGGCACCGACCCGGAGACTGCCGAGACCGCGGTGCAGAACCGCATCAACCGCGCACTGCCGCGGCTGCCGGACATCGTGCGCCAGATCGGCGTGACGACCGAGAAATCGAGCCCCAACCTGACGATGGTGGTCCACCTCGTCAGCCCGGACGACAGCCGCGACGCGCTCTACCTGCGCAACTACGGCCAGCTCAACGTGCGCGACGAACTGCTGCGCATCCCGGGCATGGGCAGCGTCTTCATGTTCGGCGCCGGCGACTACGCGATGCGCGTCTGGCTCGACCCGAACAAGCTTAACGCGCGCGGCATCACGAGCAGCGAGGTCGTGGCCGCGATCCGCGAGCAGAACGCCCAGGTCGCCGCCGGCACGGTGGGCGCGCCACCGTCGCCGCCGGGCACCGAGTTCCAGCTCGCGATCAACACCCAGGGGCGGCTGACCACCGAGCAGGAGTTCGCCGACATCATCGTGCGCGCCGACCCCGCCACCGGCGCGCTGGTGCGGGTGCGCGATCTCGGCCGCGTCGAGCTGTCCGCCGGCACCTACTCGCTGCGCAGCCTGCTGAACAACAAGGAGGCGGCGGCGATCGCGATCTTCCAGGCGCCCGGCTCCAACGCGCTGGCGCTGTCGAACGCGGTGCGGCAGAAGATGACGCAGCTGTCGGCGAACTTCCCGCCGGGCGTCAAGTACGACATCGTCTACGACCCGACGCGCTTCGTGCAGACCTCGATCGAGAAGGTCGTCGCGACGCTGCTCGAGGCGGTGGCACTGGTGGTGCTGGTGGTCATCGTCTTCCTGCAGACCTGGCGCGCCTCGATCATCCCGCTGCTGGCGGTGCCGGTGTCCATCGTCGGCACCTTCGCCTTCCTGCTGCTGCTGGGCTACTCGATCAACACGCTGACGCTGTTCGGCCTGGTGCTGGCGATCGGCATCGTGGTCGACGACGCGATCGTCGTCGTCGAGAACGTCGAGCGCAACATCGAGAACGGCCTGGCGCCGCGCGAGGCCACGATCCGGGCGATGCGCGAGGTCTCGGGGCCGATCATCGCGATCGCGCTGGTGCTGTGCGCGGTGTTCGTGCCGCTGGCCTTCGTGCCCGGCCTGACCGGCCAGTTCTACAAGCAGTTCGCCGTCACGATCGCGATCTCCACCGTCATCTCGGCCTTCAACTCGCTGACGCTGAGCCCGGCGCTCAGCGCGATCCTGCTGCGCCCGCACGGCGCGCCGCCGGACGCGCTGACGCGCGGCATGGACA
Organism: uncultured Methylibium sp.; assembly: GCA_964384225.1. Classification (GTDB taxonomy): domain Bacteria; phylum Pseudomonadota; class Gammaproteobacteria; order Burkholderiales; family Burkholderiaceae_C; genus Methylibium. The sequence goes on along the minus strand of CAYLKR010000061.1, from coordinate 8,680 downwards.
AGCTCTTCGGCGGCTTCTTCCGCTGGTTCAACCGCGTCTTCCACAAGGGCAGCGAGGCCTACGGCCGCGGCGTCACCGGCATCCTGAGGCGCAAGTCGGCGGCGATGGCGGTCTACCTGGTCCTGCTCGGCCTGACGGCGCTGCTGTTCACGCGCATCCCGGCCGGCTTCGTGCCGGCGCCGGACAAGCAGTACCTGATCGGCATCGCCCAGCTGCCGGCCGGCGCCTCGCTGGACCGCACCGAGAAGGTGATCCGCGAGATGAGCGAGATCGCGCTGTCGGTGCCCGGCATCAAGGATTCGGTGGCCTTCCCCGGCCTGTCGATCGCCGGCTTCACCGCCGCGCCGAACGAGGGCATCATCTTCTTCGGCCTCGACGACTTCGACGAGCGCACCACGCCGGACCTGAGCAAGGACGCGATCCTCGGCCGCGTCAACGGCGCGATCCAGCAGATCCAGGGCGCGCGCATGTTCGTCGTGCCGCCGCCCGGCGTCGACGGCGTCGGCACGGCCGGCGGCTTCAAGCTGCAGGTCCAGGACCGCGCCGGTCTCGGCGAGCAGGCGCTCTACGGCGCGGTGTGGGGCACGCTCGGGCAGGTCTACGGCAACCCGAAGTCCTCGATCGGCACGCCCTACTCGACCTACGACATCAACGTGCCGCAGCTCTACGCCGACGTGGACCGCACGCGTGCCAAGCAGATGGGCGTGAACCTGAGCGACATCTACGACACGATGCAGATCAACCTCGGCTCGCTCTACGTCAACGACTTCACCCAGTTCGGCAAGACCTACCAGGTCATCGTGCAGGCCGACGCGCCCTTCCGCGCCGACGCGGCCTCGATCACGCAGCTCAAGACGCGCAACGCCGCCGGCGAGATGGTGCCGCTGGGCGCGCTGATGAAGGTCGACCCGGCCTTCGGTCCGACGCGGGTGACGCGCTACAACGGCTACCCCTCGGCCGACATCAACGGCTCGCCCGCCTTCGGCTTCTCCTCCGGCGAGGCCGAGGCCGAGATCGAGCAGCTGCTCAAGGGTCTGCCGCGCGGCATGGGCTACGAATGGACCGAGCTGAGCTACCAGGATCGGCTGACGCGCGACTTCACGCTGCCGGGCACCAACCTCTCGCTGCCGATCCTGGCCGCGGTGATGCTGTTCGCGGTGATCCTCGTCGTGCTGGTGCTGGCGGCGCAGTACGAGAGCTGGACGCTGCCGCTGGCGATCGTGATGATCGTGCCGATGTGCGTGCTGGCGGCGCTGTTCGGCGTGTGGCTGTCGAGCTTCCCGCCCTTCCTGCAGCCGGGCGACCTGAACGTCTTCACGCAGATCGCGCTGGTGGTGCTGGTGGGTCTGGCGTGCAAGAACGCGATCCTGATCGTCGAGTTCGCCAAGGACCTGCAGGAGCGCGGCGAGAAGCTGAAGGACGCGGTGATCCACGCCTGCCGCATGCGGCTGCGCCCGATCCTGATGACCTCGATCGCCTTCTGCGCAGGCGTCGTGCCGCTGATCCTGGGCACCGGCGCCGGCAGCGAGATGCGCCGCGCGATGGGCATCGCGGTGTTCTCGGGCATGGTCGGCGTCACGGTGTTCGGCATCTTCCTGACACCGGTGTTCTACATGCTGCTGCGGCAGCGGCACGAGAAGCGCCGGCTCGCCGCCGCGGCCGTGCCGCCGTCGGGCGCGGGCGCGAGCCCGGTCGTGCGCGACCGCGTCCGGGGAGAAGGCGATGCGTAAGACCCTCACCGTGATCGCCGCCGCCGCGCTGTCGGCCTGCGCGGTCGGTCCCGACTACCAGCGGCCCGCGAGCGCGCTCGACCCGGGCTTCGTCGCCGCCGGCACGCCGGCCGTGAACGCGCAGGCGGTGTCGGCCGACGTGGCCCGCTTCTGGCGCGGCTTCGGCGACGCGACGCTGACCGCGCTGGTCGAGCGCGGCATCGAAGCCAACGGCGACGTGGCACTCGCGCAGGCACGCCTGCAGGAGGCGCGCGCCGCCCTCGGCGAGGCCGACGCCGCCGCACGGCCGGGGCTGGGCATCGACAGCGGCGTCACCCGCTCGGTGCGCCCGATCACGCAGCAGCCCGGCGCCTCGCGCAGCGAGCGCACCGGCACCGTCTACGACGCGAGCTTCGTCGCCAACTGGGAGCTCGACTTCTTCGGCCGCTTCCGGCGCGGCAGCGAGGCCGCCGCCGCCGTGGTGCAGGCCAGCGAGGCCGGACTTGGCGCCGCACACACCGCGGTGGCCGCCGAGATCGCGCGCAACTACCTCGAACTCCGCGGCCTGCAGCAGCGCCGCCTCGTCACCGAGGCCGCGCTGGTCAACCAGCGCGAGGCGCTGCGCATCGTGCAGGCCCGGCTCGACGCCGGCCGCGCGACCCAGCTCGACCTGGCGCGCGCGCAGACCCTGGTCGCGAGCACCGAGGCGGCGCTGCCGTCGCTGCAGACCGCGACCGAGCTCGCGGTGTTCCGCCTCGCGACACTGACCGCCGAGGCGCCGCGCGCGCTGCTGGCGCAGCTCGCCGCGCCGGCGCCGCTGCCGGGCCTGCCGGTCACCGACCTCGCCGCGCTGCCGGTCGGCACGCCGCAGCAGTGGCTGGAACGCCGGCCCGACGTGATCGCCGCCGAGCGCCAGCTCGCGGCCGCCACGGCGCGCATCGGCGTCGCGAAGACCGAGTACTTCCCGCGCATCTCGCTGTCGGGGCTGCTCGGCCTGAACGCCGCGAGCTTCGGCGACCTCGGCGACCGCGACTCGGCGATCTACTCGCTCGGCGTCGGCCTGAGCTGGACGCCCTTCGACCTCGGCGCGATCCGCTCGCGAATCGCCGCCAGCGAGGCGCGCGCCCAGGCCAGCCTCGCGAGCTACGAGCAGACGGTGCGCCTCGCGCTGGAGGAAACCGAAGGCGCGTTCAGCGGCTACAACCGCAACGCCGAGCGCGCCACCAGGCTCGACGCCGCGGTGCGCGCGTCAGAGGAGGCCGCGCGGCTCGCGCGGCTGCGCTACGAGGCCGGCGTGACCGACTTCCTCGCGGTGCTCGACGCCGAGCGCGAGGCGCTGTCCAACCGCGATGCCTGGGTGCAGGCGCAGACCGGCACGGCGACGGCGCTGGTGGCGGTGTACCGCGCGCTGGGCGGCGGCTGGGCCGCGCCCGCGCCGACGACCCAGGCGAGCGCGGCGCGCTGAGCCACGCTCAGCGCCGTGGCGGCGCGGCAGACGAGTCCGGCAACGCCCGGGCGGCCTGCCGGATGACGCCGCGCTCGACCAGCTCGCGGCAGTTCACCGTGTCCTGCGCTCGCACAACTTCGGCCAGCGCATGGTCTGGCGGCAGTTCGCCATCGCGCGTCGACAAGGGCTTTCGTTCGTAGCGACAGCCGTCACCCGAGCGAACACCCTGCCGCACGAAGCGAATGCTCGACACGAAGTCGACCCGCAGGTGCTCGAAGCTCACGACATCCGGCCCGGTCAGCTGAACGTCCCCCGACGCGTTGACGGCGCTCGCCACGCCAAGCAGTAGCCATACGGCCCGGAGCCTCGTCTTCATGTCACGCCCGCTTGCGCTCTTCCGTGTAGGCCAGCGAGATCAGCGGCATCGGTCGCGACACCACCTCCTCGGCCGCCAGGCAGTGGTCCAGCGTCAGGCGCATGTACTCGTAGCTCGTCACGACGCGCGAGCGGATCAGGGCCCAGCCGCGGTGCGTGGGGTTGGTGCCCATCACATGGCAGATGATCTCCAGCGCCTCCCACGGGTGGGTGTCGTCGTACTTGGCGTGCAGCTTCAGCCACTTCATGGCCTTGGCGCGCACGTCCTCGTCGAAGGTCTGTTCGTAGACGTCGGACGAGCAGACCAGGGCCGACCAGTCGCCGGTCACGCCCTCGATCGCGTAGTTGGTCGCCGCCATGCCGGCGGCCAGCGAGTCGCGCTCGCAGGTGTGCCAGCACCAGTGCGACAGCGCATGGGTTTCGGGCGGCACCTCGCCGTGCAGCAGGTCCTCGCGGCTCACGCCCGAGGCCAGCGCCCAGTTCAGCCAGTGGTCGGCGTGGTTTTGCTCGACGCGGATGTTGCGGATCAGGTAGCGGCGCGCCTCGTCATGGCCGCGCGAGCGGCCGTACTGCACCTTCAGCAGGTTCTGCGCCATGTACTGCGGGAACTGCTCGATCACCGGCCAGACGCCGACCAGGAAGGTGCTGGTCTGGCTCTCGTCGAGCGCGGCGTCGCGCATGCGGTGGAAGAGCTCATGCTGCGCCACCTTGTGCCGCGCCTCGGCGCAGCTCTCGACCATGTCCTGGGCCCAGGCCGGGTAGCTGGCGATGTCGGTCAGCTCGCCCTCGCGGATGAAAACGTCGCTCACTGGAAAGTCCTCCTCGTCACCGCAGCCAGGCTGCGCTCCTCGGGCCCGGCACCGGCCAGGCTCCTGCGCATCACGGTAACCAGGGAAGCCCGGCGTGACATCTGTCAGGGCCTACAGCGGCTGCAGGTCCGAAACCGCTATGCGGCCCGCAGGATTTGTGCTTGGGCGACGGCCGCGCGCGCCGCGGCCGGTGCTCAGCCGCGTTCGACGCGGAACACCGCCGTGCTGGCGAGCAGGTTGGGCCAGCGCCGCACCACGGCACCCGCATGCAGGCCGAAGCTGTCGAGCACGCGCAGCCCGCAGCGCCGCGCCAGCACCTCGAAGTCGGCATGGGTGCCGAAGCGCACGTTCGGCGTGTCGTACCACTGGTAGGGCAGCGCCTTGCTGACCGGCATGCGGCCGCGCAGCACCGCGAGCCGGTTGGGCCAGTGCGCGAAGTTCGGGAAGGCGACGATGCCGATGCGGCCGACGCGCACCGTCTCGCGCAGCAGCTCCTCGGTGCGGTGCAGGTTGGTCAGCGTGTCGAGCTGCAGCACGACGTCGAAGCTCGCGTCGCCGAAGATCGCCAGCCCCTCGTCGAGGTTGCGCTGGATCACGTTGACACCGCGCTGCGCGCACTCCAGCAGCTTGGCGTCGTCGAGCTCGATGCCGTAGCCGCTGCAGCCGCGGGTGTCGCGCAGCAGCGCGAGCAGCGCGCCGTCGCCGCAGCCGAGGTCGAGCACGCGCGAGCCGGGCGGCACCAGCTCGGCGATCAGCTCCAGATCCCTTCTTTCGCTCATGTCGGAATGCGCTCGAAGTAGGCCCGCAGCAGGCCGTGGTAGCGCGCGTCGTCCATCAGGAAGGCGTCGTGGCCGTGCGGCGCGTCGATCTCGGCGCTGCTCACGTCGCGCTTGTTGGCGACCAGCGCCTTGACGATCTCGCGCGAGCGCTCGGGCGAGAAGCGCCAGTCGGTCGTGAAGCTGATCACCAGGAACCTGGCCGTCGCCGCGGCCAGCGCGCGCGTCAGGTTGCCGCCATGCGCGCGTGCCGGGTCGAAGTAGTCGAGCGCGCGGGTGATCAGCAGGTAGGTGTTGGCGTCGAAGTAGTCGCTGAACTTGTCACCCTGGTAGCGCAGGTAGCTCTCGATCTGGAACTCGATGTCCTGGGTGCTGTACGCGAGCTGGTCCTTGACGATCTGGCGGCCGAACTTGCTCGCCATCACGTCGTCGGAGAGGTAGGTGATGTGGCCGATCATGCGCGCCACGCGCAGGCCGCGGCGCGGCACCACGCCGTGCGCGTAGTAGTGGCCGCCGTGGTAGTCGGGGTCGGTGACGATCGCGCGGCGCGCGACCTCGTTGAAGGCGATGTTCTGCGCGCTGAGGTTGGGGGCCGATGCGACGACGATCGAGTGGCGCACGCGCTCGGGATGGCGGATCGCCCAGCTGAGCGCCTGCATGCCGCCGAGGCTGCCGCCGATCACCGCGGCGAGCTCGGCGATGCCCAGCGCGTCGAGCAGCCGGGCCTGCGCATCGACCCAGTCCTCGACGGTGACCACCGGGAAATCCGAGCCCCAGCGCCGTCCCGTCGCCGGGTTGTCGTGCATCGGTCCGGTGGAGCCGAAGCACGAGCCCGGGTTGTTGACGCCGATGACGAAGAAGCGCTCGGTGTCCAGCGGCTTGCCCGGCCCGACCAGGTTGTCCCACCAGCCCTCGCTCCTGGCCTGGCCCTCGTAGGTGCCGGCGACATGGTGCGAGGCATTCAGCGCATGGCAGACCAGCACCGCGTTGCTCCGGTCGGCATTGAGCGTGCCGTAGGTCTCGTAGACCAGCGTGCATTCGGGCAGCACGGCGCCGCTCTGCAGCGGCAGCGGCGCAGCCAGCTTCAAGCTCTGAGGTGTAACGACTCCAACGGAACCCATGGCGCGGCAAGCAGAAAAAACGAAACCCGGCGTCGCTCGAGCTAGCGAGGCCGGGTGACGGTGCGTGTCGCGGGGCCCCTCTTTAGCTGCATTTGTTGAGCGCCCGCAATCCGGATCAAATCGGCGCTGTGGCGCGGAGTATATCGGCGCGATCCGGAGGATGCATGGGCGGCTTCGAGGGCTACGACGCACGGCTACATGACGTCGGCGGCACGACGATCTTCGCCCGCTGCGGCGGCACGCGCGGCGCGCCGCCGCTGCTGCTGCTGCACGGCTATCCGCAGACCCATGCGCTGTGGCGGCGCGTCGCCGAGCGGCTCGCGCCGCACTTCGAGCTGGTGCTGCCTGACCTGCGCGGCTACGGCCGCTCCGCCAAGCCGCCGGGCGACGCCGACCACGGCAACTACGGCAAGCGCGCGATGGCCGCCGACCTGGTGGCGCTGATGCGCGCGCTCGGCCACGAGCGCTTCCTCGTCGCCGGCCACGACCGTGGCGGGCGCGTCGCGCACCGCCTGGCACTCGACCATCCGCAGGCGGTCGCCAAGCTCTGCGTGCTCGACATCGTGCCGACGCTCGCGATGTACGAGCGCACCGACCAGGCCTTCGCGACCGCCTACTACCACTGGTTCTTCCTGATCCAGCCGGCGCCGCTGCCCGAGACGCTGATCGGCGCCGACCCCGGCTGGTACCTGCGCCAGACGCTCGGCGGCTGGGGCGCGCGCGGCCTCGCCCACATCGAGCCCGAGGCGCTGGCCGACTACGAGGCCGGCTTCTGCAACCCCGCCGGCATCCACGCCGCCTGCGAGGACTACCGCGCCGCGGCCGGCATCGACCTCGAGCACGACCGCGCCTCGCGCGCGGCCGGCCAGCGCATCGCCTGCGACCTGCACGTGCTGTGGGGCGAACGCGGCGTGATCGCGCGCCTGTTCGACCCGCTGGCGGACTGGCGCGCCGCCTGCGCCGGCACGGTGAGCGGCCGCGCGCTCGCGGCCGGGCACTTCCTCGCCGAGGAGCAGCCCGAGGCCACATCCGACGAACTGGCACGCTTCTTCACCGGCTGAAACCCGATCGGCGCCACGCCGCCCGACTAGCATCGCGCGACGGCGGCCTCTTCCCGGCCGCAGGGGATCGCCCATGCCGACCTGGCTGCTGCGCCTCGACCACCACTTCCCGCTGCGCTACGCCGCCTGGCTGGCCTGCGCGATCGGCCTGCTGCTGACGGCACTGACCTGGACCATGGGCGCGACCGGCGTGCTGCCGGTGCTGGCCTTCGCCTTCCTCGTCGGTACGGGCTTCCACGACGTGCGGCAGTCGCGCCATTCGGTGCTGCGCAACTACCCGGTGATCGGCCACCTGCGCTTCCTGCTCGAATTCATCCGGCCCGAGATCCGCCAGTACTTCATCGAAGGCGACCGCGACGCCGCGCCCTACTCGCGGCAGCAGCGCAGCCTGGTCTACCAGCGCGCCAAGGGCGAGCCCGACAAGCGCCCCTTCGGCACCCAGCTCGACGTCGGCGCCCACGGCTACGAGTGGATCAACCACTCGCTCGCGCCGACCGAGCTGGCCGGCCACGACTTCCGCATCGCGATCGGCTCGGCGCCGAGCTGCACGCTGCCCTACAGCGCCAGCGTGTTCAACATCTCGGCGATGAGCTTCGGCGCGCTGAGCGCCAACGCCATCCTCGCGCTGAACGCCGGCGCCAAGGCCGGCGGCTTCGCGCACGACACCGGCGAGGGATCGATCAGCCGTTACCACCGCGAGCACGGCGGCGACCTGATCTGGGAGATCGGTTCCGGCTACTTCGGCTGCCGCGACGACGACGGCTCGTTCAGCGCCGAGCGCTTCGCAGAGAACGCCGCCGACCCGCAGGTCAAGCTGATCGAGCTCAAGCTCAGCCAGGGCGCCAAGCCCGGCCATGGCGGCGTGCTGCCGGGCGCCAAGGTCACGCCGGAGATCGCCGCGGCGCGCGGCGTGCCGGTGGGCGTGGACTGCATCAGCCCAGCGCGCCACAGTGCCTTCTCGACGCCGATCGAGATGCTGCACTTCATCGAGCGGCTGCGCGTGCTCTCGGGCGGCAAGCCGGTCGGCTTCAAGCTGTGCATCGGCCACCCCTGGGAATGGTTCGCGATCGCCAAGGCGATGCGCGAGACCGGCCTGCTGCCCGACTTCATCGTCGTCGACGGCGCGGAGGGCGGCACCGGTGCGGCGCCGCTGGAGTTCACCGACCATGTCGGCGCGCCGCTGCAGGAGGGCCTGCTGCTGGTCCACAACACGCTGGTCGGCCTGGGGCTGCGCGACCGGATCAAGCTCGGTTGCGCCGGCAAGGTCGTCAGCGCCTTCGACATCGCGCGGCTGATGGCGCTCGGCGCCGACTGGTGCAACGCGGCCCGCGGCTTCATGTTCGCGCTCGGCTGCATCCAGGCGCAGAGCTGCCACACCGGCC
>CAYLKR010000060.1:0-15139 GCA_964384225.1 uncultured Methylibium sp. | reverse complement strand
CGGTACATGCTGGGGCGCAGCTCGAGGTTGTCGCGGATGTGCACGGCCGGCGGCAGGAAGCCGACGTCCTGGGCGAACTTGCGCCGCACGCCCTTGATGCGGGCGAGCAGGTCGCCTTGGCGTTCCTTGTCGACCAGCGCGATCAGGCGGTAGCCGACCTCCAGGCCGAGCGTGTCCACCGGCTGCAGGTCGTCCCAGCTCGCCTCGGCGTCGGGCGCCGGGCCGGTGGGCGCGGCGGGCGCCGGGGCGGCCTTGGCGCGCACCTCGCGTTGATGCATCCACCAGGCCAGCCAGCCCAGCAGCGCCGCGATCATCAGGAACACGAGGTGCGGCATGCCGGGGATCACGCCCAGCAGGCCGATCACGCCGGCGACGATGCCCACCGACTTCGGCGTCTTGAACATCTGGCCGAGGATCTGCTCCCCGACATCCTCTTCCTTGCCGACGCGCGACACCACCATCGCCGCGGCCACGGAGATCAGCAGCGCCGGGATCTGCGCGACCAGCGCATCACCGATCGCCAGCAGGATGTAGCTGTCGGCGGCCTGGCCGGCCGACAGGTTGTGCTGCACGACGCCGATGATGAAGCCGCCGACGACGTTGATGAACAGGATCAGCATGCCGGCCATCGCGTCGCCGCGCACGAACTTGCTGGCGCCGTCCATCGAGCCGAAGAACTCGGCCTCGTTGGCCACCTCGGCGCGGCGGCGCTTGGCTTCCTTCTCGTCGATCAGGCCGGCGTTCAGGTCGGCGTCGATCGCCATCTGCTTGCCGGGCATCGCGTCCAGCGTGAAGCGCGCGCCGACCTCGGCGATGCGCTCGGCGCCCTTGGTCACGACGATGAAGTTGATGACGACCAGGATCGCGAAGACGATGATGCCGACCGCGAAGTTGCCGCCGATCAGGAAGTGGCCGAAGCTCTCGATCACCTGACCGGCCGCGCCGGGGCCGGTGTGGCCTTCCATCAGCACCACGCGCGAGGAGGCGACGTTCAGCGACAGCCGCAGCAGCGTGGTCAGCAGGATCACCGCCGGGAAGGCCGCGAAGTCCAGCGGCTTGACCATGTAGGCGCTGACCATCATCACCATCAGCGCCAGCGCGATGTTGAAGGTGAACAGCACGTCCAGCAGCAGCGGCGGCAGCGGCAGCACCATCATCGCCAGCACCATCAGCACCAGCAGGGGCACAGCGAGGCTGCGGATCATGCGGCCGTTGGGGCCGAGCCAGGCTTGGAGCGGGGCGATGAAGGCAGGCATGCGCTGTAGGAAGGTCCGTCGGCGACGGCATGGGCCGTCTTGCGAGGATTCTTGCGAGCGAGCCCGGAAACTTGAGCGGGATAAGGGGGGTGAAGCCGGCGCTTATCGGCGCCGGACGGCTCAGGCCGGCTGGTGGTGCGGGTCGAGCTCCGGCGGCACCGGCAGCTCGGGCAGATCGCCGGGCATCGGCGCCTGGCCCAGCAGCGCGGCGCGCAGCTGGTAGACGTAGGCCAGCACCTGCGCGACGGCGCCGTACAGGGCCACCGGGATCTCGCGGTCGAGCTCGGCATGCGCGTAGAGCGCACGCGCCAGCACCGGCGCCTGCAGCACCGGCACCTTGGCGTCCTTCGCGGTGTCGCGGATGCGCATCGCGATCAGGTCGGCGCCCTTGGCGACCACCCTGGGCGCGCCGGTCGAGCCCTCGTCGTACTTCAGCGCGACCGCGTAGTGGGTCGGGTTCATCACCACCAGGTCGGCCTTGGGCACCTCGGCAAGCATGCGGCGGTTGGCCATCTCGCGCATGCGCACCTTCATCTTGGACTTGACCTCCTGGTTGCCCTCGAGCTCCTTGTGTTCCTGCTTGAACTCCTGCCAGCTCATCTTCAGCCGCTTGGCATGCTGGAACTTCTGCAGCGGCACGTCGACCGCCGCGAAGGCCGCCAGCACCAGCAGCAGGAAGCCCACGCCCTGCACCACGTCACTGCCGGCCTGCGACAGCGCCGCCGGCAGCGGCAGCGTCAGCGACGCGGCGAAGGCATCGAACTGCAGCACCAGGTAGAAGCCGCCGACGACACCGAGCACCAGGGCCAGAAGGCAGGTGCGCAGCGTGTCCACCAGGCGGTCGGCCGACAGCATCTTGGGCAGGCCGGCCAGCGGGTTGAGCTTCTCGAACTTGGGCTCGAGCGCCTTGAAGGTGAAGTTCCAGCCGCCCAGCGCGAAGCCGGCCGCCAGCGCGACCGCCATCGTCACCAGCCCGAGCGGCAACACGGTCCAGACGAACTGCGCGCCGAGCGCCGCGAAGCGCTCGCCCATGCTGGCCGGGCTGGCGATCGTGCGCGCGTCGAAGCGCAGGCCCTCGGCCAGCAGCACGCGCAGCGAGCCGCCGATCACCGGGGCCGCCAGCGCCAGCAGCACCAGGGCGGTGGCGACCGCGCCGAAATGCCCGAGGTCGCGCGAGCGCGCGACATTGCCTTCCTCCCTCGCCTTGCGGAGCTTGCGTTCCGATGCGGGGAGGTTGCGGTCCTGGGCGCCTTGGTCGGCCATGTCGTCCGGAAGAATCCTTCGACGAGGATTCTTCCGGGCGGCCCGCCCGGCTCGCGCGGGAAAAGGGGGACGTCGGCGGCGCTTTTCTCGCCGGGAAGCGGCTCAGCCGCCGTCCTGGCCCCAGGGCAGCATCAGGGTCAGCGTCAGCAGCTTCTCGAACTCGGGCGCGAAGCGCTCGATGATCGCCTGCGGGTCCGGGCACAGCTTGGCGTCCGTGATCAGGCCGAACTGCACGCCGCCGCCATAGGACAGGATCGACACGCCCATGCCGATGTCGCCCGACTGCGGCACCCAGAACATGGTCTGGCGCAGCGTCGAGCCGCAGAACTTCAGCGGCTCCTTCGGGCCCGGCACGTTGGTCATCACCGCGGTGGCCTTCTTCGCGAACAGGCCGAGCAGCGCATGCTGCACCGGCTTGATCAGCAGCCCAGCGACCGCCAGCACGCCGAAGGCGAGCAGCGGCTGGTAGCTGCCCTTGAGCTCGTTCATGCGGCGGCGCACCGCGTAAGTGCGCGCGAGCGGATTGGCGATGCCGATCGGCAGCACCAGCGGCACCAGGCCGAAGCGGTTGCCGAGCTTCCAGGCCTGGTCGAGCGGACGCAGGTTCACCGGCACCATCGCGCGGATCTCCTGGCCGGTCGGGTCGTCGCCCTTGGCCGCCAGATAGCCACCGATCGCGCCGGCCGCGCAGCCCAGCAGCACGTCGTTGATCGAGCAGCCGAGCGCCTTGCCGACCGCGCGCACGTCCTCCAGCGGGATCGGCTCGCACCAGGCGACGCGCTTGGTGGTCCCGGGCTTGCCCTTCAGCCGCGTCGGCGAGTCGTCGGCCATCAGCGCCAGCGCGGCGACGTCGCTGACCACCTGCACGCCGGTGCGCGCCATGTCCATCGAGCCGAGCAGCGGCTGCGCCGGGTTGGCCAGCATCTCGACCGACTTGCCGATGCCCTCGCCGTACAGGCCGATGGCCTTGATCGCGACGTCGGTCAGCGGCTCCAGCACGGCCTTGGAGAGCCAGTCGCGCTCCTCTTCGGCCGGGTCTTCGTCCTGGCGCTTGCGTGGCGGCGGCGGCTGGCCGCCATCGGTGATCGCCAGCATCACCGAGATCAGCGCGATGCCGTCGGCGATGCAGTGGTGGATGCGCGCGATCAGCGCGCTGCCCCGGCGGCCCTCGACGTCGGGGTAGTCCTCGATCAGGTGCATCTGCCACAGCGGGCGCCTGGGGTCGAGCGGCGTGGCGGCGAGCTCGGCGACGCGCGCCTCGAGCGCCTCGCGGGCGCTTTGCCCGGCTGCGGGGGCGAGCGTCTCGCGCACGACGTGGTGGTGGATGTCGAAGCGCCGGTCGTTGACCCACAGCGCGCCCATCGGGTCCTCGACCACCTTCTGGCGGAAGCGGCGGTACTTGAGCAGGCGCTCCTCGACGCGCGCGCACAGCGTCTCGTGGGAGACGGCCGGCTCGAGCAGCCACACGCCGATGATCATCATCAGGTTGGACGGCGTGTCCATGCGCAGCCAGGCGGTGTCGACGCGCGACATGCGCTGCGAGCCGGCGCGCGGGGCGGCCGGCACGGGGCTCGTGGCCGCGGCGACGGGTGTACCCATCGTCGGTCTCCTCGGGTTGTCGTTGTGGTTGCGGCGCACGATGCTCGGTAACATGATCCGCGTCAACCCTCAGCCCGGAGCCCGCCCATGGCCGACCTGAAAGCCGCCTTCGAGAAGGCCGTCGCCGATTCCAAGACCCTGCCGGAGAAGCCGGACAACCAGACCCTGCTGAAGATCTACGCGCTGTACAAGCAGGCCACGGCCGGCGACGTGGAAGGCAAGCGCCCGGGCTTCGCCGACATGGTGGGCCGTGCCAAGTACGACGCCTGGGCCGCGCTCAAGGGCACCGAGGCCGGCGCGGCGATGCAGGAGTACGTCGACCTGATCGAGAGCCTGAAGTAGGCCGGCTCAGGCCTTCTTCCTCGGTGGCGTCTTCTTCGCGGCGCCGCGCTGGGCCTCCTTGGCCAGCAGCGCGTCGAGGTTGCCCTCGATCTGCGCCTCGATGGTCTTCGTGAAGGCGCCGAGCAGCAGGCCGAGCTTCGCGTCCAGCGTGAAGTGGTCGGCCGCGACGATCAGCGTGCCGCTGCAGCCGCTGCGGGTGAACTCCACCGTGTCGCTGGTCTCGCCCTCGAGCACCGTGCACTCCATGTCGAACCGGGCTTCGGCATCCTCGGCCCATTTCCATGCGACCTCGCGGGCGCGTTCGAGTCCGAGGGCATGGTCGCGGTGAATGTGGATGGCAGGCATGGCGGGGTTCAGCGGCCGGGGGTGAGTGCGGCGAGTGTGGCTTGGCGCTCGGCCTTCGGCAAGGCAGCGAGGTCCCGCACGGCGGCATAGAAGCGCGGGAAGTCGCGGCCCTCGCGCTCGAACAGCGCCTCGAAGGCCGGCACCAGTGCGTTGTAGGCGGCCTGCACGCCGAGGCTGGCGTTGTTGGCGTTCGCGAACCAGGCGTCGTAGCCCGTGAAGCCGGCCCAGGGCCCGGCCTTCAGGCGCGCATGCTCGGCCCGCATCGCGGCCAGCTCGACGGCCTTGGCGACGCGCTTGTCGGCCTCGCTGCCGGGGCCGCGGTAGATCGCGTCGAGCCGCGCGCGGGTGGCGAGCGTCAGCGCCTTGAAGTCGCGCCGGCGGCCGTCGAAACGCTCGTACTCCTCGCGGGCGGCCGCACTGGCGCCGCTGGCCAGCCAGCGCGCGCCGCCGAGGCGCTCGACGGCGGTCGCGAAGCTCTCGTTGAACTCGGTGTCGTCGGGCGCGTAGGCGACCTGATGGGCGAGCTCGTGGAAGATCAGCCGCGCCAGTTCGCCCTCGGGCCAGCGGATGAAGGTGTTGAGCAGCGGGTCGGCGAAGAAGTCGCCCGGCAGTTTGCCCAGCGTCGAATAGGCCGGCACGCCGTACACCGACACCTCCTCGCCGCCAGCACGCAGCTCGGCGGCCAGCGCCTCCGCATCCTCGCGGGCGAAGTAGCCGCGGTAGCCGACGCAGCCGACCACCGGGAAGCACCAGGTGCGAAGCTGCAGCGACAGCTCGGGCGCCGCGACCACGTTCCAGACCACCGCCGGCCGGCCGAGGTCGGCGTAGCGGCGGTAGCTGGCGTTGTCGGGCAGCGCCAGCTCGGCGACGGCGAAGTCGCGGATGCGCTGGCTGAGCTGCAGGCGCTCGCGCAGGTCGGCCGGCGTCGCGGCATCGGCCAGCCAGGCATCGACCGGCCGCGCCGCGCGCATCACGCCGAGGTGGCCGCGCACCGACTGCGACAGGTAGCCGGCCGAGCCGCAGCCGGCCAGCAGTGCCAGGGCCGCGAACGGCAGCGCCACGGCCGACAGGAGCAGCGCGCGGCGCACGGGAAGTCTCGGCATGGCGGGCAGTCTAAGGGGCCGCCGGGCCCCGCCATGTCGCTACAGCCAACGGCGGATGTCGGTCAGGCCCGGCTCGCCGCTGCGTTCCAGCCGCTCGACCGCCTGCGTGAAGCACTGGTCGGCCCGGCGTGGCCCGAGCAGCTCGGCCAGCGCCACGTAGATCACGTTGACGAGCGCCGTGCCGTGGCCGCCGGGCGGCCACTCGCCGCCGAGCACCGACACCTGGTTGCTCCACCACAGCGAGGCCGCATGCTGCTGCGGCCGCGGCAGGCCGGTGGCATGGCGGATCAGCGTGCGGCGGATGCGCGCCGGCGTCAGGCCGGCAGGCAGGTCGCGCGCCAGCTGCTCCTCGATCGCGGCATGGAAGGCCTGCAGCAGCGCGGCGCTGCGGGTCGTCTGCGCCGGCGGGTCGCCGCGGGGCGGGTCGGTCAGCGCCGCGGGCAGGGTGCGCTCGTCGTCGGCCGGCGGCACCGACAGCGGGTCCTGCGGCAGGTGGCGCGGATCACCCTGCAGCGCGCGGAAGATGCGCAGGTGCAGCTCGGCCTCGCGGCCGGCGAGGCCGTAGCTCTCGGCGATCTGCCGGCAATAGCGCTGCAGCGCGACGAACAGGCTGCCCTGCCCCTCGAAGTGCGTGCTCCACAGCGCCACGGCATCGCGCACGCGCGCGCGGTCGAGGTAGGCGCCGAGCGCGAAGGCGAGCGCGCGCCGCGCCGCGACCGGGTCGCGCTCGATCGGGGGCTTCAGCGACGGTCGGGCGCTCACGACTTGCCGCGGTGCACCGCTTCCTGCTGGAACTCGGGGTAACCGACCTCGTAGTGCTCGGTGTAGTCGAGCCCGCGCTGCTCGTCGAGCGTGCTCGCGCGCAGCCCGAGGGTGCGCGCGAGCAGGGTGTACAGCAGCAGCGAGCCGCCGAAGGCCCAGACGAAGGCCACCGCGCAGCCGAGCGCCTGGATACCGAGCTGGTGCAGGTCGAACATCGCGTCGGCCTTGAACAGCCCTGCCGCCAGCGTGCCCCAGACGCCGCCGACCGCGTGCACCGAGACCGCGCCGACCACGTCGTCGATGCGGCGCGCCTCGAACCACCAGCCGGCCAGCACGCTCAGGGCGCCGGCGACGAAGCCGGTGGCCAGCGCGTACACCGGCTCCATCACATGGCAGCCGGCGGTGATGCCGACCAGCCCGGCGATGCTGCCGTTCACCGCGGTGGTCAGCAGCACCGGCTGGCGCGCGACCTTGAGCAGCGCGAGCGCGCCGAGCGCGCCGGCCGCCCCGGCCAGGTGGGTGTTCAGCACGATCTTGCCGATGCCCACCGTGGCCGCCGCCGTGCTGCCGCCGTTGAAGCCGAACCAGCCCAGCCACAGGATGAAGCCGCCCAGCGCCACCGAGGTGAGGTTGTGGCCGAGCACCGGCCGCACCTCGCCGGACGGCCCGAAGCGCCCCAGCCGCGGGCCGACGACCAGGATCGCCGCCAGCGCCGCCCAGCCGCCGACCGAATGCACGACGGTGGAGCCGGCGAAGTCGATGAAGCCCATCTGCTTGAGCCAGCCGCTGCCGCCGTACAGCGAGCCCCAGGCCCAGGCGCCGAACACCGGGTAGATCAGGCCGATGATGAGCACCGAGCCGACGATGTAGGTGGCGAAGCGCGCGCGTTCGGCGATCGCACCGCTGACGATGGTGGCCGCGGTGGCGGCGAACATCATCTGGAAGAAGAGCATGCCGTAATCGGCCTCGCCCACGGCGTGCAGCAGGAACTGGTCGGTGCCGAGCCAGCCGCTCGGGTTGGCGCCGAACATCAGCCCGTAGCCGAGGGCCCAGAACGCGATCGCGCCGAAGCACATGTCGCAGTAGTTCTTCATGATGACGTTGACCGCGTTCTTCGCGCGGCTCATGCCACTCTCGAGCAGCGCGAAGCCGGCCTGCATGAAGAACACCAGCGCGCCGGCGGCGATCAGCCAGACCATGTCGGTTCCGGCCTTCAGCGTGTCCAGCGGCGTCGGATCGGCGGCCTGCGCGGCGCAGGCCGCGGCGGCGAGGGCCGCGCCGGCACAGGCGTGCACTGCCTTGGTGAGGATCGGACTCAAGCGGTCTCCCGTCGGGTTGGGACCCGCTGCCGAGGGCAAGACACATGCCACGGCCCAGGCGCCGCCGCCACGGCCCGGCGCGCGCGTGACGGACTGCGCGTTCAGCCGGCGGCGACCTCGACCAGGCAGTCGTAGAAGCTCGGCGCGCGGCCCAGGTCGGTGAGCTGCTGGTGGGTCAGCTCGTTGACGTTGCTGCCGCGCACGCCGAGCTTGCGCCACCAGATGCCCAGGCCGTTCACCACGCCGGGGCGCGCGCGCGTGCTGACCGCCGCCTTGCACCAATACTGGCCGCGGTCGTTGAAGACGCGCACCAGCGCGCCGTCGGCGATGCCGCGCGCGGCCGCGTCCTCGGGGTGGATCTCGAGCAGCGGCTCGCCCTCGATGTCGCGCAGGCTCTTGACGTTGACGAAGCTCGAGTTGAGGAAGTGGCGCGCCGGCGGCGAGATCATCGCCAGCGGGTAGCGCGCGGCGAGCTGCGGCGCGCTCTCGGCGCTTTCGTGGTTGGGCAGGTGGTCCGGGCAGGGGATGCCCGGCGCCTCGATGCGGCAGCGCCCGCTCGGTGTCGGGAAGCCGCCGTGGGCGAAGGGGGCGTCGGCGATCGGCAGCTGCACCCAGCCGCGCGCGCGCAGCACGTCGAAGTCGATCGCCGTGCCGCAGGCCTGGCGCGCGAGCTGCTCGTCGCTGTCGCGGAAGCACGGCTCGTCGAAGCCCAGGCGCGCGGCGAGCCGGCGGAAGATCTCGGTGTTCGGCAGCGCCTCGCCGAGCGGCGCGATCGCCGGCTCGTTGATCAGCACCGAGGTGTGGCCGTAGCTGGTGTGCACGTCCAGGTGCTCCGGCTGGGTGGTCGCCGGCAGCACGTAGTCGGCATGGTCCGCGGTGTCGGTCAGGAAGTGTTCGAGCACGACGGTGAACAGGTCCTCGCGCGCGAAGCCGCGCACGACCTTCGGCGACTCGGGCGCCACCGCGACCGGGTTGCTGTTGTAGACGACGAGTGCCTCGACCCGCGGCCCGAAGCCCGGCGTGGCCTCGCGCAGCAGGTCGTCGCCGATCGTGCTCATGTTGATCGTGCGCGGCCGGCGCGTGCCGAGCAGGTCGGGGCGCTGCAGCGCCGCGCGGTCCACCGGGAACCAGCCGCTGGCCGACAGCAGCAGCCCGCCGGCCCGGTGGCGCCAGGCACCGACCAGGCAGGGCAGCGTCGCGATCAGCCGCACCGCGTTGCCGCCGCCGCGGGCGCGCTGCATGCCGTAGTTCAGGCGAATCGCGGCCGGCTGCGTCGTGCCGTAGTCGCGCGCCAGGTCGCGCACCGCGTCGGCCGTCAGCCCGCAGACCGCCGCAGCGCGCTCGGGCGGCCAGTGCAGCGCGCGCTCGCGCAGCGCGGGCCAGCCCTCGGTGTGGCGCTCGAGGTAGTCGTGGTCGAGCCAGTCGTGGCGGATCAGCTCGTGCATCAGGCCGAGCGCCAGCGCGCCGTCGGTGCCCGGGCGCAGCGCGAGGTGCCGGTGGCACTTGTCGGCCGTCTCGGTGCGGCGCGGGTCGATGCACACCAGCCTGGCGCCGTTGCGCTTGGCGGCCTGGGCATAGGTCCAGAAGTGCAGGTTCGAGCCGATGCTGTTGCTGCCCCAGATCAGAATCAGCCCGGCTTCGGCGAAATGCTCGACATGCATGCCGACCTTGGCGCCATAGCTCTGCGCCAGCGCCTCGGCGCCGGCGCTGGCGCAGATCGTGCGGTCGAGCAGCGAGGCGCCGAGGCGGTGGAAGAAGCGCCGGTCCATGCTCTCGCCCTGCAGGAGGCCCATCGTGCCGGCATAGCTGTAGGGCACGATGGCCTCGGGGTCGCGCGCGGCGATCGCGCGCAGCCGCGCAGCGATCGCGCCCAGCGCTTCGTCCCAGCTCACGCGCACGAAAGCGCCCTGCCCCTTCGGCCCGACGCGCTTCAGCGGATGCAGCACGCGCTCGGGGTGGTAGATGCGCTCCGGGTAGCGCGAGACCTTGGTGCACAGCGCGCCATGCGTCGTCGGGTGGTCCGGATCGCCCTGGACCTTGACGACACGGCCATCCTCCACGCGCACGCGCAGCGCGCAGGTGTCGGGGCAGTCGTGCGGGCAGGTGCCGCGCACAGTGGCCGTCGAGGGCAGGCTCATGCGGTCATGATGGCACGGCGCGCCTGCGCACCGTGCCCGCGGCGGTGCGTCAGAGCGTGTTGCCGAAACCGGTGTTGCCGAAGCCGGTGGTGCCCCAGCCGGTGACGCGCTCCCAGAGGCTCTTCTTCTCGGGTTCGGCCGGCACGAAGGGGTCGGCCTTGATCCACGCGGCGCCGACGCCGCGGCGCGTCACGAGCGCGCGCACCGCGTCGACCATCGGCAGTGGGCCGGCGACGTGGACCATCGCGCCGGTCAGCATCGCGAAGTCCTCGCCGACCGCCTCGTGGACGTAGCCGGTGCGGTCCTGCGGGCCGCCGGCGTCGCTGTAGACCGGCACGAAGCGGAAGCCCTCCTGCCGCGAACGCCAGCTGAGCAGGTCGCCGGCATAGAGGTCCGCCGGCGTGCGCACGCCATGGTAGAGGTGGACCTGCTCGGCCGGCGTGCCCTCGGCCAGCGCTGCGTCCAGCACCGACAGGATCGGCGCCAGGCCGGTGCCGCCGGCCAGCAGCAGCAGCGAGGCCGGCCGCGTGCCGTGCTGCCAGTGGGCGTCGCCGAAGGGTCCGCGCACCTCGACGCGGTCGCCCGGCAGCAACCCCGCGGCGACATGCTGACTGACCACGCCGCCGGGCAGCACGCGGATGTGGAACACCAGCTTGCCTTCGCCCGGCTGGTTGGCCATCGAGTAGCTGCGCGAGGGCAGCTTGCCGAAGCGCAGCTTGGCGTACTGGCCGGGGTGGAAGTGGAAGGCCGCGCGCTCGGGCAGCTGCAGCGTCAGCACGACCACGTCCTGGCCGGCCGGCTTGATGCTCGAGACGACGGCGTCGAGCTTGACCATCGGCAGCGGTGCCGCGTCCGACAGCCAGCGGATGCGCACATCGCCCTGGGGCCGCGAGCGGCAGGCGAGGATCAGGCCGCGCTCGCGTTCCTCTTCGGTCAGCGCATCGGGGCTGTAGCGGTCGCAGCGCACTTCGCCGCCGAGCAGCTCGCACTTGCAGCTGCCGCATTCGCCCGAGCCGCAGCCGTGCGGGAAGGGCACGCCGGCGTCGAGCGCGGCCTCGAGGATCCGCAGCCGGCCCGCCTGCACCGGTTGCGGCCACTGGGCGATGTGGATCAGGGACATGGTGTCTGCTCGTTCGGTGGGCCGGGCATTCAGCGCTGCAGCGCGAGCTTCAGCGGCTGCATGTGGCGGGTGTGGCGCACCTGGTTGTGGTCGAACACCGCCACCCAAAGGAACATGCCATCTTCGATCGGCTGATCGTACTGGGAGCCGGTGTCGAGCTTGCGGCGCGCCTCCAGCGTCCAGAACCCGTCGCGCCAGACGGCCTTGACCTGCACGTCGCCGCGGTCGCCGGTGAAGGGACGGCTGTAGACGATCGACGGCAGCACGGTGCCGACGGGGATCTTGGCGTCGAGCGCCGCGCTGTACGGCAGCACCTCGCTGGTGTGCATCGCGTACTGCCCCTCCTCGCTGACCTTGGGGTCGGGGTTGAACGGGCCCATGCGCGCCTGCTGGGCGGCGAGGTTCTTCGGCAGCCATTTCAGCTTGACGAAGTCGCTGCCCTTGATCTTCTCGAAGTTCTGCTCGAAGCCGCCGCCGGTCTTCGGGTCCTGGGTGTAGCCGCCGGTGTAGCGCCCCGGCTTCGCTTCCATCGGCGCGCCGAAATAGTTGTCGTCGAACTGGTCGATCGCCCCGCTGCGCACGCTCTTCCAGTGCCAGACGTCGGCCAAGCTGCCGTCGGTGGCGACATGCAGGCCCAGGCCGTTGCTCGGCCCGGGCTTGTCGGCCAGCGGCTTCGGGCCGAGGCGGATCGTGTTGCCGGCGGCCACCGGCGAGCGTGCCAGCATCACGGCGAACTTGTCCTCGTAGAACTCGTTCTCGTCGTTGTTGTAGTAGTTCGTGTGCAGCAGCTTCCAGCCCTCTTCGGTCTTCATCAGCGGGATGTGCTTCTGGCTGCGCGTCGCGTCCGCCCAGCGGAACACGAAGTAGGCGTACTCGCCGTCGTGCGCCCCGCGCACGCCGACGTCGACCTCGCCGCCCTCGAGGCCGAAGCCGCGGTGCGTGCGCACGACGGCCTCCTTGGCGTTCTGCCACACCGCTTCATCCGCCGCGCCGTCCAGCGTCGGTGCGGCCTCGGTACGCAACAGCGTCAAGGTCTGCACGCTGCGCGAGTCCGCCAGGTAGGCCACCGCGGCGCCGGCCAGGCCGACGCTCAGCGCGACACCGGCCCCGACGCCGTAGGCCAGTCGCGGTGTGACGATCTTCAGCAACTGCCCCACGCCGCCCAGCACGACCTGCGCGACCACATGCAGCATCACATACAGCACGAAGCCCCACGACAGCCACTTGTGCACGACCGCCGTCGGCTCGCTCGGCAGCAGCCCGGGCATGAAGTACAGCTGCACGCCGGTGACCGTCGCGCCCGCCAGCAGCACGAATGACACCCAGTACACCAGCTTGTTCACGGCCTGCCAGCGGGTCTGCCGGTCGGCGCTGCGCAGGCTGGCGAGCCGCAGCGACAGACGGCCCAGCAGGCCTGCACGCCACAGGAAGGCGATGTACGCGGCCACCAGCGCCACGAGCACGACGGCACTGAAGGCATGCCAGCGCATCACATTGCCCTGGAGCATCAGCACGTCGACCCAGCGCATCAGCGCACTGCTGTCGGTCATGCTGGCGATGCGCCAGCCGGTGGACACGCTGACCAGCAGGCTGAGCACCAGCGCCCAGTGCAGAACCAAGGTGGGCAAGTCCGCCCGCGCGCGGCCGTTCGCAACAGTCATGAGCTCCCCCAACGACTTTCCGGATTCAGTGAAAACCCGAGCCCTTCCCTCCAGGCTCACTTGTAGGCAATTGTTCACAAATTACATTGCAGTTGCATAGTAAGTTCTTGAAAATTCGAGCTCGTGCCTGCTCGGCGCGTTGCAAAACGTCGCGGCCGGGAGACAAGGTGGGCCGGAACGTCGGGACAGACCCAGGAGATGCGAATGGCGAATCGATGGCGGCAGGCCTTGGCGCTGGTGCTGGCCGGCTGGACTGCGGGTGCCGTGATGGCCGCCGATCCCGGCGTGACGGAGCGGGAGATCCTGATCGGCCAGAGCGTCACGCTGCAGGGCGGCAAGAACGACTACGGCGTCGCGGCGCGGGCCGGGATGAACCTCTACATCGACGCCGTCAACGCCGCCGGCGGCGTGCACGGACGCCGGCTCGTGGTGCGCACGCTCGACGACGACAACAGCTCCAAGACCGCCGAGGCCAACGCGCGCAAGCTGATCGACGAGGGCGTCTTCATGCTGTTCGGCAGCGTCGAGGGCGGGCCGTCGACGGCGGTGCTCAAGGTCGCGGCGGAGGCCAAGGTGCCTTTCTTCGGCCCGATGGCCGGTCCGCCGGCGCTGCGCCGGCCCCACCAGCCAATGGTCTTCCCGGTACGCGCCGAGCACCGCGACGAGTTCCGCGCGCTGATGGAATGGGGCCGCGCGATCGGGCTGAAGACCGTCGGCTTCCTGCACGCCGACAGCGATGGCGGACGCGAGCATGTGAAGAACGTCGAGATCATCGCCAAGGAGCTCGGCATGCAGGTGGTGCTGACGCAGCCCTTCAAGAACGACATGCCCGACGCGGCGATCGACCAGCTGGTGTCGGGCATCGCCGCCGCCAAGCCGGACCTCTACTTCAACCACGGCTCGGCCGGCCTGTACATGAAGCTGCTCGCCAAGGCCAAGGCGGCCGGGCTGAAGACCACCTTCATGGGCGTCAACTCGGGCTCCTTCCAGATCGCCAAGAGCCTGGGGCCGCTGGCCCAGGGCATGGTGTTCGCGCAGGTCGTGCCCAGCCCCTGGCAGCGCAAGCACGAGATCGCGCGCGAGTACCAGGCGGCCGTGCGCGAGGCCGGCGGCAAGCACGAGCTGAGCTACGGCGGCCTGGAGGGCTTCATGACCGCCAAGGCGCTGGTGCTCGCGCTGCGTGCGACCGGCAAGGACCTGACGCGCGCCGGCTTCGTCCGCACGCTGCAGAGCACGCCGGTCTTCGAGCTCGGCGGCGTCAAGGTCAGCTACAGCCCGGGCAACCACGAGGGCTCGCACTTCGTCGACCTGTCGCTGGTTTCGCGCGACGGCCAGTTCATCCACTGACACACCGCCGACCCGCGTCGACCCGCGGGTAAGATCGGCGGCCCCAGCCGAGAAGTCGAGGGCCGCGATGCAGTTGATCGAATCCATCCTCGCCGACAGCGCGACCGTCTCCGCGATCCGCCGCGACCTGCATGCTCACCCGGAGCTGTGCTTCGAGGAACGCCGCACCTCGGACGTGATCGCCGCGGCACTGGCGAGCTGGGGCATTCCGGTGCACCGCGGCCTCGGCACCACCGGCGTGGTCGGCATCGTGAAGAGCGGCGACTCGCCGCGCGCGGTGGGCCTGCGCGCCGACATCGACGCGCTGCCGATGACCGAGCACAACCGCTTCGCCCACGCCAGCCGCCACCCCGGCAAGATGCACGCCTGCGGCCACGACGGCCACACCGCGATGCTGCTGGCCGCGGCCAAGCACCTGGCGAAGCACCGGCATTTCGACGGCACCGTCTACCTGGTGTTCCAGCCGGCCGAGGAAGGCGGCGGCGGTGCGCGCGAGATGATCAAGGACGGCCTGTTCGAGCGCTTCCCGATGGAGGCGATGTTCGGCGCCCACAACTGGCCGGGCCTCGCGGTCGGGCAGTTCGCGGTGAAGAGCGGCCCGGTGTTCGCGAGCAGCAACGAGTTCCGCATCACGATCCGCGGCAAGGGCGCGCACGGCGCGATGCCGCACCTGGGCATCGACCCGGTGCCGGTGGCCTGCCAGATGGTGCAGGCCTTCCAGACCATCATCACGCGCAACAAGCGGCCGATCGACACCGGCGTGATCTCGGTGACGATGATCCACACCGGCGAGGCGACCAACGTCGTCCCCGACCACTGCGTGCTCGAAGGCACGGTGCGCACCTTCACGACCGAGGTGCTCGACCTGATCGAGCGGCGCATGC
>CAYLKR010000059.1:0-15175 GCA_964384225.1 uncultured Methylibium sp. | reverse complement strand
CGGTCTGCCCCTACTGCGGCGTCGGCTGCCAGCTGACCTGGAACGTCGGCCCCGACGAGCAGGGCGAGGAGCGCATCCAGTTCGTCACCGGCCGCGACGGTCCGGCCAACCACGGCCGGCTGTGCGTCAAGGGCCGCTACGGCTTCGACTACGTGCGCAACCCGCGGCGCCTGACGACGCCGCTGATCCGCCGCGAAGGCGTCGCGAAGGATCCGGCCGACATCGAGCGCGTCAAGAGTGGCGAGAAGAAGCTGTCCGATCTCTTCCGCCCGGCGAGCTGGGCCGAGGCACTGGACTTCGCCGCCGGTGGCCTGACCCGCATCCGCGACGAGGCGCTCGCCGCGGGCCTGCGCGGCACCGAGATCCCGCTGGCCGGCTTCGGCTCGGCCAAGGGCAGCAACGAGGAGGCCTACCTGTTCCAGAAGCTGGTGCGGCAGGGCTTTCGGACCAACAACGTCGACCACTGCACGCGGCTGTGCCATGCGAGCTCGGTCGCCGCGCTGCTGGAGGGCATCGGCTCGGGCGCGGTCAGCAACCCGGTCGAGGACGTCGCGCAGGCCGAACTGATCTTCCTGATCGGCGCCAACCCGAGCGTCAACCACCCGGTCGCCGCGAGCTGGATCAAGAACGCGGTCGACCGCGGCGCCCGACTGGTGATCTGCGATCCGCGCCAGACCGCGCTGACCCGCCGCGCCACCTGGCACCTGCAGTTCCGCCCCGACACCGATGTGGCGCTGCTCAACGGGCTGCTGCACGTGATCGTCGCCGAGGGGCTGGTCGACGAAACCTTCGTCGCGGCGCGCGTGAACGGCTACGAGGCGCTGAAGGCCTCGGTGGCCGAGGCGACGCCCGAGCGCATGAGCGAGATCTGCGGCATCGCGCCCGAGACGCTGCGCGCGGTCGCGCGCGCCTTCGCGACCAGCCGCGCGTCGATGATCCTGTGGGGCATGGGCGTCAGCCAGCATGTCCACGGCACCGACAACGCCCGCGGCCTGATCGCGCTGGCGATGCTGACCGGCCAGATCGGCCGGCCCGGCACCGGCCTGCATCCGCTGCGCGGCCAGAACAACGTGCAGGGCGCGAGCGACGCCGGCCTGATCCCGATGATGCTGCCGAACTACCAGCGCGTCGGCAGCGCACAGGTGCGCGAGGCCTTCGAGAAGCTGTGGGCGACGCCCGAGCCCCTGGACGCGACGCCGGGCCTGACCGTCGTCGAGATCATGCATGCCGCCAGCGAGGGCCGCATCCGCGGCATCTACGTCGAGGGCGAGAACCCGGCGATGTCGGACCCGGACCTGGTCCATGCGCGCGCCGCGCTGGCCGGGCTCGAGCACCTCGTGGTCCAGGACATCTTCCTCACCGAGACGGCGATGCTCGCCGACGTCGTGCTGCCGGCCTCGGCCCATGCCGAGAAGTGGGGCAGCTACACCAACACCGACCGCCTGATCCAGGTCGGCCGCCCGGCGCTGGACCCGCCGGGCTTCGCGATGCAGGACCTGTGGGCGATCGAACAGATCGGCCGCCGCATGGGCCTGCCGTGGAACTACTGGCGCGACGAGAGCGGCGGCGGACAGCGCGCGTCGCAGTCGGCCGTCGCGCGCGTCTACGAGGAGATGCGCGTCACGCTGCCGCCGCTCGCCGGCGTGCCCTGGACCCGTCTCGTGAAGGAGAACGCGGTGATGACCCCGGCCGCGACCGAAGACGACCCGGGCCAGGCGGTGGTCTTCACCGAACGCTTCCCGACCGCCGACGGCCGGGCAACGGTGGTGCCGACCAGCTTCAAGCCCGGCGCCGAGCAGGCCGACGCCGACTACCCCTTCGTGCTGACCACCGGCCGCGTGCTCGAGCACTGGCACACCGGCGCGATGACGCGCCATGCCAGCATGCTCGACGCGATCGCGCCCGAGGCCTTGGCCTCGATGCACCCGGCCGACGCGCTGTCGCTCGGCGTGCGGGACGGCCAGGTCGTGGAACTGGCCACCCGCCACGGTGCGGTGCGGGTGCGCGCGAGCGTGACGCCGCAGGTCCAGCCGAGGCAGATCTTCCTGCCCTTCGCCTACTGGGAGGCGGCCGCCAACAAGCTGACCGGCGACGCGCTCGATCCGGTGGGCAAGATCCCGGGCTTCAAGGTGACTGCGGTCAAGATCGCGGCCGTGGCCTGACCGGGCGCCGCGCGGCCCGGGCCGCGCGGCTCAAACCGACCGGTCCGGTGCCTCGCCGTTCGCCGGCGCGGTGTCGACGCTGCGGTCGTCCTCGTCGCGCCGCGGCTGCAGGCGCATGCCCGAGCGCAGGTAGCGGTTATGGTGCATCGTGCGCGGCAGGAAGCGCGACAGCTCGGTCAGCGCCATCTGGTAGACCTCGCGCTTGAACTCGATCACCACGTCGAGCGGCACCCAGTACTCGTTCCAGCGCCAGGCGTCGAACTCCGGGTGGTCGCTGGCGCGCAGGTTCATGTCGTTGTCGCGGCCGGTGAGCTGCAGCAGGAACCAGATCTGCTTCTGGCCGCGGTAATGCCCGCGCGCCTCGCGGCGGATGTAGTGGTCGGGCACCTCGTAGCGCAGCCAGTCGCGCGTGCGCGCGAGCACGCGCACATGCTCGGGATGCAAGCCCACTTCCTCGTGCAGCTCGCGGAACATCGCCTGCTCGGGCGTTTCGCCGTACTTGATGCCGCCCTGGGGGAACTGCCAGGAGTGCGTCCGGATCCGCTTGCCCCAGAACACCTGGTTCTTGTGGTTGAGCAGGACGATGCCGACGTTGGGCCTGAAGCCTTCACGGTCGAGCATAATGAAACCTCGAATTCAGTCTTGAATTCATTATTGCACCGGGGTCTCCCGAAGCAACCCCGCGCCTGCCCTAGGCGCGCGGCCCCACCCACTGCTCCCGCCGCGTTCCGCGCTGCGCCCGCCGGCCCGAAATGAAAGCCTCGCAGTTCTTCGTCTCCACCCTGAAGGAAGCCCCGGCCGATGCCGAGGTCGCCAGCCACAAGCTGATGATGCGCGCCGGCCTGATCAAGCGCCTCGGCGCCGGCATCTACAACTACATGCCGATGGGCCTGCGGGTGATCCGCAAGGTCGAGGCCATCATCCGCGAGGAGATGAACCGCGCCGGCGCCGTGGAGCTGCTGATGCCGGTGGTGCAGCCGGCCGAGCTGTGGCAGGAGACCGGCCGCTTCGACAAGATGGGCCCCGAGCTGCTGCGCCTGAAGGACCGCCACGAGCGCGACTTCGTGATGCAGCCGACCAGCGAGGAGGTCGTCACCGACATCGCTCGCCAGGAGCTGCGCAGCTACAAGCAGCTGCCGAAGTGCCTGTACCAGATCCAGACCAAGTTCCGCGACGAGCGCCGGCCGCGCTTCGGGATCATGCGCGGGCGCGAGTTCACGATGAAGGACGCCTACTCCTTCGACCGCGACAAGGACGCCGCCGCCAGGAGCTACGAGACCATGTTCGCGGCCTACAAGCGCATCTTCGACCGCTTCGGCCTGCAGTACCGCGCGGTCGCGGCGGACACCGGCGCGATCGGCGGCGACCTGTCGCACGAGTTCCAGGTGATCGCCGAGACCGGCGAGGATGCGCTCGTCTACTGCCCGACCAGCGACTACGCCGCCAACATCGAGCTGGCCGAATGCCTGCCGTTGATCGCAGAGCGCGCCGCGCCGTCGCAGGCGCTGGTCAAGACGCCGACGCCCGGCAGGAGCACCTGTGCCGACGTCGCCGCGCTGCTCGGCCTGCCGCTCGAGCGCACCGTGAAGTCGCTGGTGCTCGCGACCGACGAGAAGAGCGAGGCCGGCGACATCGTCAAGTCCACCGTCTGGCTGCTGCTGGTGCGCGGCGACCATGAGCTCAACGAAGTCAAGGCGGGCAAGCTGCCGGGGCTGAAGTCGGGCTTCCGCTTCGCGACCGTGGCCGAGATCGAGGAACACTTCGGCACCAAGCCGGGCTACCTCGGGCCGATCGGCGTGAAGAAGCCGGTGAAGGTGATCGCCGAGCGCACCGTCGCGGCGATGAGCGATTTCGTCTGCGGCGCCAACGAGGCGGACTTCCACTACACCGGCGTCAACTGGGGCCGCGACCTGCCCGAGCCGGATCTGGTGGCCGACATCCGCAACGCGGTGGCCGGCGATCCCTCGCCGGACGGCAAGGGCGTGCTTGCGATCCAGCGCGGCATCGAGGTCGGCCATGTGTTCTACCTCGGCACCAAGTACAGCGCCGCGATGAATGCCACCTATCTCGACGAGACCGGCAAGCCGCGCCCGATGGAGATGGGCTGCTACGGCATCGGCGTCACGCGCATCCTCGGCGCGG
This sequence comes from uncultured Methylibium sp., assembly GCA_964384225.1. Lineage (GTDB taxonomy): Bacteria > Pseudomonadota > Gammaproteobacteria > Burkholderiales > Burkholderiaceae_C > Methylibium. The sequence goes on along the minus strand of CAYLKR010000059.1, from coordinate 10,871 downwards.
CGATCGAGCAGGGCCACGACGCGCGCGGCATCGTCTGGCCCGATGCGATCGCGCCGTTCACCGCCGTCATCTGCCCGATCGGCTACGAGCGCAGCGCCGAGGTCAAGGCGGCGGCCGACGCGCTGCACGCCGAACTGCTGGCCAGCGGCGTCGATGCGCTGCTCGACGACCGCGGCGAGCGCCCCGGCGCGATGTTCGCCGACTGGGAGCTGATCGGCGTACCGCACCGCGTCGTGATCTCCGACCGCGGGTTGAAGGACGGCCAGCTCGAGTACCAGGGGCGCCGCGATGCCGAGGCGACCAAGGTCGCGCCGTCCGAGATCGCCGCCTTCGTGAAGGGGCGGCTCGCCGCGTGAGCGGGATCGGGCGCCGCGTCCTGCTCGGCGCCGCCGGCGCGCTCGTGCTGCCGCGTGCGCAGGCCGGCGCGCAGGTCGAGGAGCCGCTGGCCGACTCGGTGCGCTCGGCGCTGTCGGCCGCGATCGCCAGCGGCGCGCCGCCGCGGCCCAGCTTCGCGAGCATCGAGCCGCGGCTGGCCTATCTGGCCTGGCTCAACGCGATGAGCCAGCGCCTGAAGCGCCGCAAGGCCGACCACCGCACGCGCGTCGAGTTCCTCGAGACGCTGTGGTACGAGAGCCGCCGCGCCGGGCTGGAGCCCTCGCTGGTGCTCGGCCTGATCCAGGTCGAGAGCGGCTTCCGCAAGTTCGCGATCAGCGTCGCCGGCGCGCGCGGCTACATGCAGATCATGCCCTTCTGGGCGAGGCTGATCGGCGACGGCGACGCCGCCAAGCTCTTCCACATGCAGACCAATCTGCGCTTCGGCTGCGTGATCCTGCGCCACTACCTCGACACCGAGCGCGGCGACCTGTTCCTCGCGCTCGGCCGCTACAACGGCAGCCGTGGCCGCGCCGAGTACCCGAATGCCGTGTTCGCCGCGCGTCGGCAGTGGGAGTACCAGCCACCCACCGCCTGAGGCCTCAGAGCCCGCGCCAGGCCTTCGGCATCGCCGCGTCCACGCCGAGCAGGGCGAGCACGCGCTCGACGGTGTCGTCGACCAGTTCGTTGATCGACGCCGGCCGGTGATAGAAGGCCGGCAGCGGCGGGAAGACGATGCCGCCCATCTCGGTGACGGCGGTCATGTTGCGCAGGTGGGCGAGGTTGAACGGCGTTTCTCGCACCATCAGCACGAGGCGGCGGCGCTCCTTGAGCGTCACGTCGGCGGCGCGCGTCAGCAGGTTGTCCGACAGGCCGTGCGCGATCGCCGCCAGCGACTTCATCGAGCAGGGTGCGACCACCATGGCCGCGGCCTGGAAGCTGCCGCTGGCCAGACAGGCGCCGATGTCGCCCGGCGCATGCGCGTGGTCGGCCAGCGCCTCCAGCGCGGCGCGGTCGAGGCCGAGCTCGTGATGGACGTTCAGCACGCCGGCCGGTGTCGCGACGAGGTGGGTCTCCACCCCCAACACGCGGGCGCGCTGCAGCAGCCGCGTGCCGTAGACCGCGCCGGTCGCCCCGGTGATGCCGACGACCAGGCGCCGCGTCATTGCCCGCTCAGTCCTTGAGCAGCGCCTGCAGCTCGCCGGCCTGGTGCATCTCCATCATGATGTCCGAGCCGCCGACGAACTCGCCGTTCACGTACAGCTGCGGGATGGTCGGCCAGTTGGCGTACTCCTTGATGCCCTGGCGCACCGCCTCGTCCTCGAGCACGTTCACGGTCACCATGTCGGTCACGCCGTTGGCCTTGAGGATATGCACCGCGCGGCCCGAGAAACCGCACATCGGGAACTGGGCGGTGCCCTTCATGAACAGCACGACCTTGTGGCTCTTCACGAGCTGGTCGATGCGTTGCTGGACGTCGGTGGCGGTGTCGGTCATGGTGCGCTCGGGCGGGACGGAAACACCCGAGGTTATACGGCAAAGGGCTGCCTCACCGCCGGTGCGGCGGCCCAAGGCCCCGGGACGGCTCAGAACGAATACGACACGCCGAGCTGCAGCATCGGGCTGAGCTGCAGATCGCGCAGCACGTCGCCCACGCTCTGCTGGCCCAGCCGCACCATCGAGCGCGGCCGCAGTGCGACCACGCCGAGGTCGGCGCTGAAGCCCCAACCGCCGTCGTGCAGCGAGCGCAGCCCGGTGTAGCCCACGCCCAGGTAGGGCAGCGACTCGGGCAGGTCGTCGCTGTCCGCGCCGCGCCGCCCCGGCATCAGGTCGAAGCCACGCCCGACGCTGTAGCCGGCCGACAAGGCCGCGACGCTGCCCGGCGCCCAGCCCCAGGGGCGACCGCGGGCACCGACCAGCAGGCCGCCGGTGGCGCGCAGGCCGCCGCTGTAGCTGCCGGTCAGCGCGCGGCCCTGTTGCGTCAGGTAGTAGTCGCCGAGCAGCGCGAGCCCCGGGCGGGCGCGAAACGCGCCGTCGTCGCGGCCCGGCAGCACCGGATCGGCCGTCGCCAGCCCGACGCGCCCCTGCCAGCGCGACCAGGCGCCATCCGGGCGCAGCCCGGCGCCTTCGATGGTCTGGGCCTGCAGCGGCGCCGCTGCCGCGGCGGCGGCCAGGAGCAGGAGGCCGCCGATCCGGCGGGGCAGCGTCGGAAGATGCGTTCGTCTCGCGAAGGGCATGGACATGGCGGGCTCCTCGGGGTTGAGGAGAGCGGCTTCGCGTCCGTCGCCGGGGCCGCCCAGGGCGGGCGGGGGCGGCGAAAGCGCCGCTCGGAAAGCCATCGTACGCGCCTCGCGGCGGCGGTGCAGGCGGCGGTCGCGCGACCGCAACGCCGCGGGGCCCTTCAGGCCGGGGGTGTGCACCAGTTCACGCCGGCGGGCGGCGTGCGCCGCTGCAGCGCGGGCGGCCGGCGAGGTCGGCGCGGGTGCAGGCGTCGGCGAGGCCGGCTGCGCCGAGCAGGCCCCGCACCGCCTCGGCCTGCTCGTGCCCATGTTCGAGCAGCAGCCAGCCGCCGGGGTCGAGGTGGGCCTGGGCACCGGCGGCGATGCGCCGGATGTCGCTCAGTCCATCCGCTCCGGAAGTGAGCGCCCGCAATGGCTCATGGCTCAGCGCAGCGAGATGCGGGTCACCATCGGCGATATAGGGCGGGTTGCCGACGATCAGCCCGTAGCGCTCGCCGGCGAGCGCGCCGAACCAGTCGCTGGCCAGCCAGCGCACCGGCAGACCGAGGCGCTCGCCGTTGCGGCGGGCGACGGCGAGGGCCGCCTCGCTGGCATCGACCGCGGTGATCCTCAGTCCCGGGCGCCGCCGCGCCAGCGCCAGCGCGACCGCGCCGCTGCCGGTACCGAGGTCGAGCACCGCGGCGGTCGAGTCCGCCGGCAGCAGGTCGAGAGCCCAGTCGACCAGGGTTTCGGTGTCGGGCCGCGGCACCAGCACATCGGGCGTGACCTGCAGCGCGAGACCGTGGAATTCCTTCTCGCCGAGCAGGTAGGCGAGCGGCTCGCCGGCGGCGCGCCGGGCGATCAGCGCGCGGCAGCGCGCGGCGTCGGCGACCGGCGCGTCGCCATGGGCCAGCAGCCAGGCGCGCGGCCGGTCGACCATCGCCCCGACGAGCAGCTGCGCGTCGAGCCGCTCCACGCCGGCATCGCGCGCGGCCGCCAACAAGGCATTCACCGACTCGCTCACGAGTCTCCGATCTCCATCTCCGCCAGCAGCTCGGCCTCGCGCGCCGCCTGCAGCGCCTGGACCACCGGCTCCAGATCGCCGTCCATGATCGCGCCGAGCTGGTAGAGCGTCAGGTTGATCCGGTGGTCGGTCAGCCGGCCCTGGGGGAAGTTGTAGGTGCGGATGCGGTCGCTGCGGTCGCCGCTGCCGATCAGGCCGCGTCGCGTCGCGGCTTCCCGGGCCTCGCGTTCGATGCGCTCGCGGTCGCGCAGGCGCGCCGCCAGCACCGCCAGCGCCTTGGCCTTGTTGCGGTGCTGCGAGCGGTCGTCCTGGCATTCGGCGACCAGCCCGGTCGGCAGGTGGGTCACGCGCACGGCGGAGTCGGTCTTGTTGATGTGCTGGCCGCCGGCGCCGCTGGCGCGGAAGGTGTCGATGCGCAGATCGGCCGGGTTCAGCGCGACCTCGGCGGCCTCGTCGGCCTCGGGCAGCACCGCCACCGTGCAGGCGCTGGTGTGGATGCGGCCCTGCGCCTCGGTGGCCGGCACGCGCTGCACGCGGTGGCCGCCGGACTCGTAGCGCAGCGCCCCGTAGACCGGCTCACCGGCCGGCGACGCGAGGTGCAGCACCACCTCCTTGTAGCCGCCGAGGTCGCTGGCGCTTTCGCTGATCAGCTCGGCCTTCCAGCCGCGCCGGTCGGCGTAGCGGGTGTACATGCGCAGCAGGTCCGCGGCGAACAGCGCCGACTCCTCGCCGCCGGTCCCGGCGCGGATCTCCAGGTAGGCGGCGCGGGCGTCGTCCGGGTCGCGCGGCAGCAGCAGGCGCTGCAGCTCGGCCTCGAGGCGTTCGAGGTCGGCGCTGGCCGCGACGACCTCCTCGGCGGCCATCTCGGCCATTTCGGGGTCGGCGCTCATCTCGCGCGCGGCGGCGAGGTCGCGCTCGCGCTCGGCATGCCGGCGCTGGCGCTCGACGATGCCGAGTACCTCGGTGTGCTCGCGGCTCAGGCCGCGGAAGGCGTTGCCGTCCTTCATCACCGCCGGGTCGGCGAGCAGCGCGTCGAGCTCGGCGAGGCGGCGGGCATAGCGGTCGAGTTGCTGGCGCAGGGCGGGTTTCATCGGCGGGCGGGGAAGCGGCGGGCGGTCGGGCGCAGCGCGTCGCGCGCTGCAGGCGGGCCGCGCCGCTAGGAGCGGTCCGGCTCGGCCGGCGCGCTGCCGCGCAGGAACAGGCGAGACACCGTGGCGGCGAGCTGTTCGCGCTGCTCGGGCGCGGCGCTCTGCAGCTCGGCCAGCGTGCCGTGCAGCATCTTCTGCGTCAGGCCGCGCGACAGGGCGTCGAGCACGGTCTCGACGCTCTCGCCGCGCGCCAGCAGCTTCTGGGCGCGGGCGATCTCCACCGCGCGCCAGTCGTCGGCCTGGGCGTTGAGCGCCTGGATCAGCGGCACCGAGGCACGCTGCCCCAGCCAGTGCACGAAGCTCTGCACGCCGCTGTCGATGATGGCCTCGGCCTGCGCGACGGCGGCCTGGCGCTTCTCGCCGGCGGTCTGGACGATCGCCGACAGGTCGTCGACGGTGTAGAGGTAGATGTCGTCGAGCTGCGCGACCTCGGGCTCGATGTCGCGCGGCACCGCGAGGTCGACCATGAACATCGGCCGGTGCCGGCGGGCCTTCAGCGCACGCTCGACCGCGCCCAGGCCGATCAGCGGCAGCGTGCTGGCCGTGCAGGAGACCACCGCGTCGAACTCGTGCAGCCGGCCCGGCAGGTCCGCCAGGCGCATCGCCTCGGCGCCGAAGCGCCGGCCGAGTGCCTCGCCGCGCTCCAGCGTGCGGTTGGCGACCGCCATCCTGGCCGGCTGCTTGGCGGCGAAATGGGTCGCGGCCAGCTCGATCATCTCGCCGGCGCCGACGAAGAGCACGCGGATCGCACGCAGGTCCTCGAACAGCTGGCCGGCCAGGCGCACCGCGGCCGCGGCCATGCTGATCGAGTGGGCGCCGATTTCGGTCGAGGTGCGCACCTCCTTGGCGACCGAGAAGCTGCGCTGGAACAGCTGGTGCAGCGTGCGGCCGAGCGTGCCGGCGGTGTCGGCCTCGCGCACCGCCTGCTTCATCTGGCCGAGGATCTGCGCCTCGCCGAGCACCATGGAGTCGAGCCCGCTGGCGACGCGGAAGGCGTGGCGCGCCGCCTCGCCGCCTTCGAGCACATAGGCGTGGTGGGTCAGCGTCTCGGGCGTCACGCCGCCGATGCGCGCCATCCACTCCAGCGCCGGGCGCACGAGCTGGGGCTCGGCGGCGCAGTAGAGCTCGGTGCGGTTGCAGGTCGAGAGGATCGCCGCCTCGGGGCCGCTGCGCGCCGGCGCGGCGGCCGTGAACCCCTGGCGGAAGGTCTGCAGCGTCGGTGCGAGCTGCTCGAGGTTGAACGCGAAGCGACCGCGCAGGTCCAGCGGCGCGGTCGTGTGGTTCAGGCCCAGCGTGAACACCGACATGTGCACATTATAAAATTCGTCACGCTCCGGCACATAGCCCCCCGCGGCTGATGGGCCGCCCACCGGGCTGCCCCCGTCCATGTCCGCGTTCGACGCCCTGCTCCACTTCGCCAACTTCGTGCTGCCTGCGCTGCTGCTTGGCGGCATCGCCGCGGGCCTCGCGAAGCTGGCGTGGTTCCGCGCGCTGAAGCCGGTGCCGTGGTGGCGGCTGGCCGGCTGGGCGAGCGGCGGTGCGCTGCTGGCGCTGGTCGGCGGGCTGGTCGTCACCGGCCGCGACGGCGCGATGGTGACCTACGGCGCGATGGTGCTGGCCTGCGCGGTGTCGCTGGGCTGGGCGGGCTGGGGCAAGCGATGACCTACTCGGTCAAGGAGATCTTCTACACGCTGCAAGGCGAGGGCAGCCAGGCCGGGCGGCCGGCGGTGTTCTGCCGCTTCGCCGGCTGCAACCTGTGGAGCGGCCGCGAGGAGGACCGCGCCAGCGCGGTCTGCCGCTTCTGCGACACCGACTTCGTCGGCACCGACGGCGCCAGTGGCGGCAGGTTCACGATCGCCGAGGCGCTGGCCTCGGCGGTGGCGGCGCACTGGCCCGACGCCGCGAACGAGCGCCGCTTCGTCGTGCTGACCGGCGGCGAACCGCTGCTGCAGGTCGACGAGGCGCTGCTGGCCGCGCTGCATGCGCAGGGCTTCGAGGTCGCGGTCGAGAGCAACGGCACGGTCGCGGCGCCGGCCGGTATCGACTGGCTGTGCGTCAGCCCGAAGGCCGGCGCGCCGCTCGTGCAGACGAGCGGCGACGAGCTGAAGGTCGTCGTGCCGCAGATCGGGATCGATCTCGCGGCGCTCGATGGCCTGGACTTCGCGCACAAGCGCGTGCAACCGATGGACGGCCCCGACCTCGCCGCCAACACGGCATGGGCCGTGCAATGGTGCCTGGCCCACCCGCGCTGGCAGCTCAGCCTGCAGACCCACAAGCTCCTCGGCATCCGCTAGCCATGTTCGAACTCAGCCAGTCCTTCTACTTCGAGTCGGCGCACACGCTCAAGCGCCAGGTCGAGCGCAACGAGGCCGACGGCAGCCGCCGCGTGCACGGCCACACCTACACCGCGCACGTCACGGTGCGCGGGGCGGCCGATCCCGCGACCGGCATGGTCGTTGACCTCGCGGTGCTGCGCGCGGCGATCGCCGCGGTGCGCGACCAGCTCGACCACCATTTCCTCGACGAGGTGCCGGGCCTGGGCACGCCGACGCTCGAGAACCTGTGCGTCTTTATCCACCGCCACATGGTCGCCGCGGTGCCGCAGGTCGCCGAGGTCTGCGTCGAGCGCAAGAGCAGCGGCGACCGCTGCGTGTATTGCCCGTGATCGACGACCTCGCCGCGCGCAGCCTGCGCGCCGTCTGGCACCCCTGCACGCAGATGAAGCGCCACGAGCGCGAGCCGCTGCTCGCGATCGCGCGCGCCGAGGGGCCGTGGCTGGTGGGCACCGACGGCCGGCGCTACCTCGACGCGATCAGCTCCTGGTGGGTCAACCTGTTCGGCCACGGCCACCCGGCGCTGAAGGCGGCGATCGCCGCGCAGCTCGACACGCTCGACCATGTGATGCTCGCCGGCCTGACCCACGAGCCGGTCGTGCGCCTGTCCGAGAGGCTCGGCGCGTTGACCGGCCTGGGCCATGCCTTCTACGCGAGCGACGGCGCCTCGGCCACCGAGATCGCGCTGAAGATGAGCGCGCATGCCTGGCGCAACGCCGGCCGCGCCGGGAAGTGCGAGTTCATCGGCCTCGTCGGCGGCTACCACGGCGAGACGGTCGGCGCGCTGTCGGTCACCGACATCGCGCTCTTCCGTGAGGCCTATGCGCCGCTGCTGCGGCTCAGCGCCGCGCTGCCGACGCCCGACACGCGCCACGCCGAGCCCGGCGAGGACGCCGTCGCCTGCGCCGAGCGCGCGGCCGCGGCGCTGGAGCGCTACCTGGAGGCGCACCACGATCGCACCGCGGCACTGATCCTCGAGCCGCTGCTGCAGTGCGCCGCGGGCTTCGGCCTGCACGACGCCCACTACCTGCGGCGCGCCCGCGCGCTGTGCGACCGCTACGAGGTGCACCTGATCTGCGACGAGATCGCGGTCGGCTTCGGACGCACCGGCACGCTGTTCGCGCACCAGCAGGCGGGCATCCGCCCCGACTTCATCTGCCTCAGCAAGGGCCTGACCGGCGGCACGCTGCCGCTGTCGACGGTGCTGACGACCGACGCGGTCTACGCCGCCTTCTGGGACGACAGCGCCTCGCGCGGCTTCCTGCACTCGCACTCCTACACCGGCAACCCGCTGGCCTGCAGCGCGGCGCTGGCGGTGCTCGACCTGTTCGAGCGCGAGCCGGTGCTGGAGCGCAACCGCGCCACCGCCGCGACGCTCGACGCGCTGTGCGAGCCGCTGCGCCGCCACCCGCGCGTCAAGGCCTGCCGCCAGATCGGCATGGTCTGGGCCTATGACATCGCCGACGCGCCCCCGGGCTTCTCGGGCGCCTACCACCTGGCCGCGCGCGAGCAGGGCCTGCTGCTGAGGCCGATCGGCGAGACGCTGTACTTCATGCCGCCCTATGTGCTCGACGACGCGGCGCTGGCGCGGTTAGCGATTGGTGCAGCCAAGTCGCTCGACATCGCACTGAATGGCTAGTAGGAGTTCGTGGTGACAGCAGATGCCTCTTACTACGTGTATGCGCTGAAAGACCCACGAACCTCACCCGCATTGCCGTTCTACATAGGCAAAGGCACCGGCACGCGAGCGTATGACCACCTCGTTAAGCCGGATGCGACGCGCAAGGGTTTGCGAATTCAGGAGATCGTCGCGGCAGGTGGCAAGGTGTTGGTCACGAGGCTCGTTGAATCAGTGACCGAAGCTCAGGCGATCAAGCTCGAAGCCGAGTTGATAGCTGCATTCGGCACGGTCGATACTGGCGGGATATTGACGAACTCTGTCATGCCGTCGGGCCTTTCGACCAAGTCACGAAAGGCGGTCGTTGTGCCTCACGGCGCCAAGGAGAAGGCGCAGCTTGGACTGTCGCTGCTTAAAGACGCGGTGCTCGAGTTTGCGAAGGCGAATCCGGGCGGCGTGTCTAACGCAGAGACGGCAAGCTTGTTAGGTCTCCGAAGCGACTACGGCGGTGGTTCGAAGGACTACTTGTCCTACAGCCTTCTTGGCTTGTTGATGCGAGACGGCAAGCTTGAGCGCAGCGGCTCCAATCGGAAGCATGTCGCTCGCGTGGACTGACATGCTGGGCTTCTGGAGTCGACGGTGACCGCTCGCGGCTGGTTCGTCACCGGCACCGACACCGGCGTCGGCAAGTCGCGCGCCAGTGGCGCGCTGCTGCACGCGCTGCGCGCGCGCTACCCGCGCTGCGTCGGCATGAAGCCGGTCGCGGCCGGTGCCGAACGCGATGCGCAGGGCCGGCTGCAGAACGAGGACGCGCTGGCGCTGCGCGCGGCGAGCAACGTCGCGGTGCCGCCCGAGCTCGACAACCCGGTGCTGCTGGCCGACCCGATGAGCCCGCACATCGCCGCGGCACGCGCCGGGCGCACGATCGAACTCGAGCCCATCGTCGCCGCCTACCGCGCGCTCGCCGAACGCGCCGACGCGGTGGTGGTCGAGGGCGCGGGCGGCTTCCTGGTGCCGCTGTCGCCGCGCCTGACCGGCGCCGACCTCGCGGTGGCGCTGGGCCTGCCGGTGATCCTGGTCGTCGGCCTGCGGCTCGGCTGCCTGAACCATGCGCTGCTGACGCGCGACGCGATTGCCGCGCGCGGCCTGCCGCTGGCCGGCTGGATCGCCAGCCGGCTCGACCCGGCGATGCCCGAGCAGGATGCGAACCTCGACTACCTGCGCACGCAACTCGGCGCGCCGCTGCTGGCCGACTTCGCCTGGGACCCGCAGGCCGACCCGGCGACGCTCGCGGTGAAGCTGCCCGCTTAGCGATTCAGGCCGAGACGGTCTCGGCCGTCAGCACGGCGCCGCGCAGCGAGTGCGGATAGGCCTCGGTGATCCTCACGTCGATCAGCTGCCCCACCAGCCGTGCCGGCCCGGCGAAGTTGACGATGCGGTTGCACTCGGTGCGGCCCATCAGCTCCGAGGCGTCGCGCCGCGACGGCCCTTCGACCAGGATGCGCTGCACGGTGCCGACGCGCCGCTCGCTGATCGCGCGGCCGTTCGCCTCGATCGCCGCCTGCAGCTGCTGCAGACGCGCCAGCTTCTCGGCCTGCGGCGTCTCGTCGTGCAGTGCCGCCGCCGGCGTGCCGGGGCGCGGGCTGTAGACGAAGCTGAAGCTGTGGTCGAAGCCGATGTCGGCGATCAGCTTCATCGACTTCGCGTGGTCCTCGGCGGTCTCGCCGGGGAAGCCGACGATGAAGTCGGTGGAGAGGCAGATGTCCGGGCGCACCTCGCGCAGCGCACGCACCTTGGCCTTGTACTCGAGGGCGGTGTAGCCGCGCTTCATCGCCATCAGGATGCGGTCGCTGCCATGCTGCACCGGCAGGTGCAGGTGGTTCACCAGCTGCGGCACGCGCGCATAGACCTCGATCAGCCGCGCGCTGAACTCCAGCGGGTGGCTGGTCGTGTAGCGGATGCGCTCGATGCCAGGGATCGCGGCGACGTACTCGAGCAGCAGCGCGAAGTCGGCGATCTCGGCGGTCTCGCCCATCGTCCCGCGGTAGCCGTTGACGTTCTGCCCCAGCAGCGTCACTTCCTTCACGCCCTGGTCGGCCAGCCCGGCGACCTCGGTCAGCACGTCGTCGAAGGGCCGCGAGACCTCCTCGCCGCGCG
>CAYLKR010000058.1:0-15327 GCA_964384225.1 uncultured Methylibium sp. | reverse complement strand
CGGCGTTGACCAGCACCAGCGGCTTGCCGAGCAGCGAGGCCATCAGCCCGCCGGGGAAACAGACATAGCCGCCCATGCCGAGCACCGCAGTCGTCGCGCGGCGGCGCAGGATGCGCAGGCATTCGGCGAAGGCCCCGAGCAGCCGGAAGCCGCCGGTCAGCGTGTGCAGCGGACCCTTGCCGCGCAGGCCGCTGAAGGCGATGGTGTCGAGCGGGATGCCGCTGGGCGGCACCAGCCGGTTCTCCATGCCCTGCGTGGTGCCGAGCCAGCTGACCGTCCAGCCGCGGTGCTGCATCTCCTGCGCGACCGCCAGGCCGGGGATGATGTGGCCGCCGGTGCCGGCCGCCATCACGACGAGGTGGCGCGTCATGCTGCAACCCCTCTGGACGCTCGGAAGGACGCGCCGGGAGTCCGCCCCGGCGGGCGGGTAACTTTCTTTTGCTGGCTCAAAAGAAAGTCACCAGAGAAAAGAGCCCAACACGATCTGTCCATCTTGTCTGCATAGAGGGCTCGGTCGATCACGACCACCGACTCACAACGACCGCGCCCTTTATGCAGGTGATCGAGCCGAATGCGGTTCAGGCCCTTTGCTTTGGTTACTTTCATTTGGGCCAGCAAATGAAAGTGACCCGCCCGCCGGGCGGGACCGGCGCGGCCAAACAAGGTCAGCAAGACCAACGTCATGCACGACCTCCCCGCATCAAAGACCGGTTCTCGATATCGACCCGCAGCACGATCGCCAACGCAATGCAATTCATCAGGATCGCCGACCCCCCATAGCTCATCAAGGGCAAGGTCAGCCCCTTCGTCGGCAGCACCCCCAGGTTCACCCCCATGTTGATGAAGGCCTGTGCGCCGATCCAGATGCCCACACCCTGCGCCACCAGCCCCGAGAACACGCGGTCCAGCGCGATCGCCTGGCGGCCGATGTGGAAGATGCGCCGCGTCAGCCAGAAGAAGGCCGCGATCACCGCGAACACGCCGACGAAGCCGAGCTCCTCGCCGATCACCGCGAGCAGGAAGTCGGTGTGCGCCTCGGGCAGGTAGTGCAGCTTCTCGACGCTCGAGCCCAGGCCCTGGCCGAAGATCTCGCCGCGGCCGAAGGCGATCAGCGAGTGCGAGAGCTGGTAGGCCTTGCCCAGCGTGTACTTCTCATCCCAGGGGTCGAGGTAGGCGAAGATGCGCTCGCGCCGCCATTCGCTCAGACTGATCATCAGCACGAAGGCGCCGATCAGCAGCACGCTGATCAGCAGGAACATCCGCCCGTTGACGCCGCCCAGGAACAGGATGCCCATCGCGATCGTCGCGATGACCAGGAAGGCCCCCATGTCGGGCTCGGCCAGCAGCAGCACGCCGAGCACCACGACCGCGGCGCCCATCGGCAGCACCGCGCGCCAGAAGTTCTCCTTGATGTCCATCTTGCGGACCATGTAGCCGGCCGCGTACAGCGCGATCGCGAGCTTGGCCAGCTCGCTGGGCTGGAAGTTCATGACGCCCAGCGGGATCCAGCGCCGCGCACCGTTCACGCCCTTGCCGATGCCGGGGATCAGCACGACGACCAGCAGCACGATCGCGCCGACGAACAGCAGCGGACCGTGCTTCTCCCACACGCTCATCGGCACGCGCAGCGTGACGGCCGCACCGACCGCGGCGACCGCGATCGCGAACAGGTGGCGGCTCAGGAAATGCGTCGGCTCGTAGCGCGCGAAGCGCGGGCTGTCGGGCAGCGCCACCGAGGCCGAATAGACCATCACCAGCCCGAGCGCGAGCAACCCGACGACCACCCAGACCAGCGCCTGGTCGAAGCCGAGCAGCCGCGCCGGCTGGCCCGAGGACACGCTGACCCAGTCGCGGATCGGCAGGGCCGCGTCCGGCTTGCGGCGCAGGCGCTCGAACAGGCCGCCGAGACGGGCCACGAGGGCCGTCGTCATGCGACCTCCCCCGCCGCTTCGGCGAGCGCGCGCACCGCCGCGGCGAACACCTCGGCGCGGTGGGCGTAGTTGCGGAACATGTCCAGGCTGGCGCAGGCCGGGCTGAGCAGCAGCGCGTCGCCGGGCTGGGCCTGCTCGAAGGCCCAGCGGGTGGCGGCCTCGAGGTTGTCGTGCCGCAGCATCGGCACGCCGGCGCCCGCCAGCGCCGACTCGATGGCCGCAGCGTCCCGGCCGATCAGCGCCACCGCACGTGCATGGCGCGCCACCGGCGCGGCCAGCGGCGCGAAGTCCTGGCCCTTGCCGTCGCCGCCCAGGATCACGACGAGCTTCGCCGGCGCCTTGTCGGCACCCAGCCCGTCGAGCGCGGCGACGGTGGCGCCGACGTTGGTGCCCTTGCTGTCGTCGTAGGCCTCGATGCCGGCGACGGTGGCGATCCACTCGACGCGGTGCGGCTCGCCGCGGTACTCGCGCAGGCCGTGCAGCATCGACGCGAGAGGGCGACCCACCGCGGTGGCGAGCGCCAGCGCGGCCAGCGCGTTGGCCGCGTTGTGGCGGCCGCGGATGCGCAGCGCATCGGCCGGCATCAGCCGCGTCAGGTGCAGCGGCTCGTCGTCGGCGGCCGGCTTGACGCCGCGCTTCGCGAGCGCCTCGTCGGCCTCGGCGGCCCGCACCAGCCAGGCCATGCCGTTCTCGACCACCAGACCGTAGTCGCCCGGGCCGCGCGGCGCGTCGAGGCCGAAGCGCACGACCTTGCGGGCACGGACCTGCGCCCGCGTGCCGCGGCCGGCCGGCTTGAGCGTCACCGGCGGCGGCACCATGGCCTCGACCTGCGGGTCGTCGCGGTTCACGACCATCGTGCAGCCCCAGGCGTCGGCGGGGCCGTAGATGCGTGCCTTGGCGGCCGCATAGGCGTCCATCGAGCCATGCCAGTCGAGGTGGTCCTGGGTGACGTTGAGCACCACCGCGGCGTCGGGCACGAAGCCCTGCACGCCGTCGAGCTGGAAGCTGGACAGCTCGAGCACCCAGACGTCGGGCAGGTGCTCGAACACCGGTGCGGCGGGCGGCGGCGGGGCCAGGGCGAGCGGGGCATCGTCGGCCGGCGGCGGCACGGCCGGCTCGTCGTCGGCAGCCGCCGATTCGACCGCCAGCAACGCCTCGGCCAGCGGCGGAGCGACCGCCGCCTCGCCTTCGAGGTCGAGCGCGGCCGCCAGCGTCGCGAGCATCGTCGGACCGACGTTGCCGGCCACCGCGACACGTGCGCCGCTGCGCTCGACGAGTTGGCCGCACATCACCGTCGTCGTCGTCTTGCCGTTGGTGCCGGTGATCGCGATCAGCCTCGGCGCATAGCCGCGGTCGGCCTTCAGGTCGGCCAGCGCCTCGGCGAAGAGCCCGAGCTCGCCCTGCACCGGGACGCCGAGCTCGGCCGCACGGGCCAGCAGCGGCGCCAGCGCCGGGTCGTGGGGCGACAGGCCCGGGCTCTTCAACACGCGCTGCACGCCGTCGATCAGCGCCGGATCGAAGCCCACCGCGCGCGGCACGCCCGGCAGCGCGGTGGCCTGCGGCGGGTTCTCGCGCGAGTCGGCGACGCGCACGGCCGCACCGCAGCGCGCGCACCATCGCGCCATCGCGAGCCCCGAATCGCCGAGACCCAGCACGAGCACGGTCTGACCGGCAAGGCGCTTCATCGGAGTTTCAGCGTCGACAGGCCGACCAGGCACAGCAGCATCGTGATGATCCAGAAGCGGATCACGACCTGGGTCTCCTTCCAGCCGACCTTCTCGTAGTGGTGGTGCAGCGGCGCCATCAGCAGGATGCGCTGGCCGGTGCCGGTGCGCCACTTGGTCCACTTGAACCAGGCCACCTGGGCCATCACCGACAGCGCCTCGACGACGAAGATGCCGCCCATCACCGCCAGCACGATCTCCTGGCGCACGATGACGGCGATCGTGCCGAGCGCGCCGCCGAGCGCCAGCGCGCCGACGTCGCCCATGAAGACCTGCGCCGGGTGCGCGTTGAACCACAGGAAGGCCAGCCCGGCGCCGGCCATCGCGGCGCAGAAGATCAGCAGCTCGCCGGCGCCCGGGATGTGCGGCAGCAGCAGGTAGTTCGCGAACACCGAGTTGCCGGTCACGTAGGCGAAGATGCCGAGCGCCGAGCCGACCATCACCACCGGCATGATCGCCAGCCCGTCCAGGCCGTCGGTCAGGTTGACCGCGTTGCTGGTGCCGACGATGACGATGTAGGTGAGGATGATGAAGCCGGCCACGCCCAGCGGGTAGCTCACCGTCTTGAAGAAGGGCACGATCAGGTCGGCCCGGTTCGGCAGCGGCGTCTGGAAGCCGCTGGTGACCCAGTTGATGAACAGCTCGGCGACGCGCGCGTTCGAGGTCTCGGCGACGCTGAAGGCGAGGTAGAAGGCCGCGATCAGGCCGATGATCGACTGCCAGAAGTACTTCTCGCGCGAGCGCATGCCTTCCGGGTTCTTGTCGACCACCTTGCGCCAGTCGTCGACCCAGCCGATCGCGCCGAAGCCGAAGGTCACGATCATCACGATCCAGACGAAGCGGTTGCTCCAGTCGAACCACAGCAGCGTCGACAGCGCGATCGCCAGCAGCACCAGCGCGCCGCCCATCGTCGGCGTGCCCTGCTTGACCATGTGGCCGGCGATCGCGTACTCGCGGATCGGCTGGCCGATCTTCAGCTCGGTGAGGCGCCGGATCACCCAGGGACCGAGGGCCAGGCCGAGCAGCAGCGCCGTCATCGCCGCCATCACCGCGCGGAAGGTCAGGTACTGGAAGACGCGCAGGAAGCCGAACTGCTGCGGGTCGAGCTGCTGCAGCCACTGCGCCAGGGTGATCAGCATGGCGCCTCCTCGGTGACGGCGAGCGTGATCAGCATGGCCGGCCCTCCGCGGCGGCGCGCGCCTGCAGCGCCGCGACCGCCTGTTCCATCTTCATGAAGCGCGATCCCTTGACGACGATGGCCGCGGCGGCCGGCGCCTCGCCCACGGCCGCGGCGAGCGCCGCGGCATCGGTGAAGCGGCGGGCGCCGGCGCCGTAGGCGTCGGCCGCGGCCTCGCAGGCGGTGCCCGCGGTCCACAGCGACTCGACGCCGCGCTCGCGCGCATAGGCGCCGACCTCGGCGTGGAAGGCCGGCCCCTGGTCGCCGACCTCGCCCATGTCGCCCAGCACCAGCCAGCGCGGGCCGGGCAGCGAGGCGAGCACGTCGATCGCCGCGCGCACCGAGTCGGGGTTGGCGTTGTAGCTGTCGTCGATCAGCGTGACCGCGCGGCCGCCCAGCACCAGCGGCTTGACCTGCGAGCGGCCCTTGACCGGCTCGAAGGCCTCGAGCCCGCGCGTCACCGCGGCCAGAGGGCAGCCGGCGGCGAGCGCGCAGGCGGTCGCCGCGAGCGCGTTCTTGACGTTGTGCCAGCCGGCCGCGCGCAGCGCGATCGCGGTCGCCCCGGCGGGCGTGTGCAGCACCGCGGCCCAGTGGTCGCCGGCCCAGACCGCCTCGACGTGCAGGTCGGCGCGCACCGCACCGTCGAGCGCGAAGGTCAGCGTGGGCCGCGTGCCGGCGAGTGCGCGCCACACCGGCGCCTGCGCGTCGTCGGCCGGGAACACCGCGGTGCCGGTCGGCCCGAGCGCCTCGATCGCCGCGCCGTTCTCGCGCGCGACCGCCTCGACCGAGGCCATGAACTCCTGGTGCTCGCGCTGCGCGTTGTTGACCAGCGCGACGGTCGGCGCGGCGAGGCGCGCGAGCAGCGCGATCTCGCCGGGGTGGTTCATGCCGAGCTCGACCACGGCGGCGCGGTGCTGCGCCGGCCGCAACCGCAGCAAGGTCAGCGGCACGCCGATGTCGTTGTTGAAGTTGCCCTCGGTCGCCAGCGCCGCCTCGCCCAGCCAGGCGCGCAGGATGCTCGCGATCATCTGCGTGACCGTGGTCTTGCCGTTGCTGCCGGTCACCGCGATCAGCGGCAGGTCGATGCGCGCGCGCCAGGCGGCCGCCATCTCGCCGAGCGCGACGCGGGTGTCGCCCACCAGCAGGCCGGGCAGGCCGGCCTCGGCGAGGCCGCGGCTGGCGAGTGCGGCCACCGCGCCGGCGGCGCGGGCCTGGGGCAGGAAGTCGTGCGCGTCGAAGCGCTCGCCCTTCAGCGCGACGAAGAAGTCGCCCGGGCGCAGCGTGCGGGTGTCGCTGTGCACGCGCTCGACCACGGTGGCGGCGTCGCCGACCAGCGTCGCATCCGGCAGCAGGCGCAACGCGAGGACGAGGTCCATCATGCTCATGACTCACCCCCTCGCGCCGCCAGCGCGGCACGCGCCTCGTCGACGTCGGAGAACGGGTGCTTGACGCCGGCGATCTCCTGGTAGTCCTCGTGGCCCTTGCCGGCGAGCAGGATCACGTCCTGCACGGCGGCCTGGCCGATGGCCTTGGCAATCGCGGCGCGGCGGTCCTCGATCACGTCGGCGCGGCCGCGCCGGTCCTGCCCGGCGACAATCTGCGCCAGGATCTCGGCCGGCGGCTCGTGGCGCGGGTTGTCGCTGGTGACGATGACCTGGTCGGCCCGCTGCTGGGCGATCGCGCCCATCAGCGGCCGCTTGCTCGCGTCGCGGTTGCCGCCGCAGCCGAACACGCAGACCAGCCGTCCGCCGCGCGCCGACGCCAGCGGGCGCAGCGACGCGAGCGCCTTCTCCAGCGCATCCGGGGTGTGGGCGTAGTCGACGACGACCTCGGGCTGGCGCTCGCCCGTGCCGACGCGCTGCATGCGACCGGGCACCGGCGTGAGCTGCGGCACGATGCCGACCGCGTCGTCCAGCGCCACGCCGAGGGCGCGCAGCCCGCCGATCACCACCAGCAGGTTGGACGCGTTGTAGTCGCCGATCAGCCGGCTTCGCACCAGCCGCAGCGCCTCGCCCTCGTGCAGCGTGAAGGCGAGGCCGCCGTCGACATAGCTCAGGCCGCTGGCGTACAGCCGCGCGGCGGGGTCGCGCAGCGACACCGGCCACAGCTCGAGCGCGCTGTCGCCCAGCTCGCGGCACAGCGCCGCGCCCCTGGGGTCGTCGACGTTGATCGCCGCCGCCTCCAGGCCCGGCCAGTCGAACAGCAGGCGCTTGGCGGCCCAGTAGGTCTCCATGCTGCCGTGGAAGTCGAGGTGGTCGCGGGTGAAGTTGGTGAACAGCGCCACCTCGATGCGCGTGGCGGCGAGACGCTCCTCGACGAGGCCGATCGACGACGCCTCGATCGCGCAGGCGGTGAGGCCGGCGTCGGCCATGCGGCGGAAGCCCGCCTGCAGCGTGACCGGGTCGGGGGTCGTCAGCCCGGTGAATTCGATGCTCGACGGCACATCGCCGACCGGCGGCACACCGATGCCCAGCGTGCCGACGACGCCGCAGCGCTGGCCCAGCAGCGTCAGCGCCTGCGCGGTCCACCAGGCGGTCGAGGTCTTGCCGTTGGTGCCGGTCGTCGCGACGACGCGCAGCTTCTCGCTCGGGTGGTCGAAATAGGCGTCGGCGATCGCACCGGTCGCGGCCTTCAGCCGTGGCAGCGCGCCGATGCGCGCGTCGGTGAAGCCGTAGGCCTCGACGCCCTCGGCCTCGACGAGCACCGTTGCCGCGCCGGCGTCGAGCGCCGCCTGCACGTAGCGCCGCCCGTCGGTCGCGTAGCCCGGCCAGGCGATGAAGCCGTCGCCCGGCTGCACGCGGCGGCTGTCGGTGCGCAGCGTGCCGGTGACCCAGGAGCGCAGCCAGCGGGCCGCGGCGGCGGGGGAGCGCAGACGCATCAGCATCAGAAGCTCTCCTCGACCGATTCGGAATGCCGCGCGACGATCTGCGGCACCACCTCGAGGTCGGGCGCCACGCCGAGCGTGCGCAGGGTCTGCTGCACGACCTCGGCGAACACGGGCGCGGCCACGTCGCCGCCGTAGAACTTGCCGTTGTTCGGCTCGTCGACCATCACCGCCACGACGATGCGCGGCTTGTCCACCGGGGCGAGGCCGACGAACCACGCGCGGTACTTCTTGTCCGCATAGCCCTTGCCTTCCTGCTTGCGCGCGGTGCCGGTCTTGCCGCCGACCGAGTAGCCGACCGGCTGGGCCTTCGGCGCGGTGCCGCCCTCGCCGGCGGCCATCTGCAGCATGTGGCGCACCGCCCGCGCGGTCTCGGGCGTGAACACGCGCACGCCGCCGGTGGCCTGCTCGGCCTTGGTCAGGCTGACCGGGATCAGCTCGCCGTCGCGCGCGAACACGCTGTAGGCGCGCGCGAGCTGGAACAGGCTGGCCGACAGGCCGTAGCCGTAGCTCATCGTCGCCTGCTCGATCGGCCGCCAGCTCTTGTAGGGCCGCAGCCGGCCGCTGACGGCGCCGGGGAAGTCGAGCTGCGGCTTCTGGCCCAGGCCGATCGCCGAGTACAGGTCCCACATCTCGCGCGCCGGCATGCGCATCGCCATCTTGACGGTGCCGACGTTGCTGGACTTCTGGATCACCTCCTCGACCGTCAGCGCGCCATAGGGCTTGTGGTCGCTGATGGTGCTGCCGGTGATCTGGATGCGGCCGTCGCCGGTGTCGATCACGGTGCGCGGCTTGACCATGCCGCTGTCCAGCGCCAGCCCGGCGATAAAGGGCTTCATCGTCGAGCCGGGCTCGAAGGTGTCGGTCAGCGCGCGGTTGCGCAGCTGTGCGCCGCTCAGGTTACGGCGGTCGCCGGGCGTGTAGCTCGGGTAGTTGGCGAGCGCCAGCACCTCGCCGGTCTGCACGTCGAGCACGACCACGCTGCCGGCCTTGGCCTTGTGCTCGGCGACCGCGTCGCGCACGCGCTGGTAGGCGAAGAACTGGACCTTGGAGTCGATCGCCAGCTCGATGTCACGGCCATCGACCGGCGGCACGCTCTCGCCGATGTCCTCCACCACCCGGCCGAGCCGGTCCTTGATGACGCGGCGCTTGCCGTCACGGCCGGCCAGCGCGTCCTGGAAGGCGAGCTCGATGCCCTCCTGGCCGCGGTCCTCCACGTTCGTGAAGCCGACCACGTGCGCCGCCGCCTCGCCGGCCGGGTAGCGGCGCTTGTACTCGGTGAGCTGGTGCACGCCCTTGAGGCCGAGCGCGCGCACCTGCAGCGCGACCGACTCGTCGATCTGGCGCTTGAGGTAGACGAAGTTGGGGTTGTCGGCCAGGCGCTTGTCGAGCTCGGCCGCGCTCATGCCGAGCAGCCGCGCGAGGCGGCGCTTCTCGTCGGGGCTGGCCTTGAAGTCGCGCGGGATCGCCCAGACCGTCGGCGCCTCGACGCTGGTGGCGAGCAGCTCGCCGCCGCGGTCGACGATGCGGCCGCGGCTGGCCGGCAGGTCCAGCGTGCGGGCGTAGCGGTCCTCGCCCTTCTGCTGATAGAACTCGGTGCCCAGCACCTGCACGTAGACCGCCCGGCCGATCAGCAGCATGAAGCCGGCGCCGATCAGCAGCACCAGGAACTTGGAGCGCCATGGCGGCGTCTTCGACGCGAGCAGCGGGCTGGTCGCGTAGCGCAGGCTGCGCGAGCTCACGGCGCCGGACGGCGCCCGGCCCTTGGGGGACTGGAACCAGCGGCTCATCGCACCGGCTCCGCGGCAGGCGCCGAGGCCGCGCGCGGCGCCTCGACGTACTCGGTCACCGCCGGCGTGGCGCTGCGCATCGCGAGCTTCTCGCGCGCGACGCGCTCGACGCGCAGCGGCGTCGCCTGGGCCTGGCGCTCGCTCTGCAGGCGCTCGTGGTCGGAGGCGAGCCGCAGCGACTCGGCGCGCGCGCGGTCGAGCGCGCTGAACAGGCGCCGCGATTCGTAGCTGACCTTCACGAGATAGAGGCAGCTCGCGATCAGCGCGAGCAGCAGCACGGCATTCACCCGGGTCATGCCTGCGCCTCCGTCCGCTCGGCCACGCGCAGGATCGCCGAGCGCGAGCGCGGGTTGGCCGCCACCTCGTCGGCCGAGGGTTTGACGCGGCCGAGCGCGCGCAGCCGCAGCGCCGCCGTGGGCGCGAACGGCGCGCGCCGGTCCACCACCTCGCGCGCGTGGCGGGCGATGAAGGTCTTGACGAGGCGGTCTTCCAGCGAGTGGAAGCTGATCACCGCCAGCCGCCCGCCGGGCCGCAGCAGCGCGAGCGCCGCGTCGAGCGCCTGCTCGAGTTGCGCGAGCTCGGCATTGACGAAGATGCGCAGCGCCTGGAAGGTGCGCGTCGCCGGATCCTGGCCGGCCTCGCGGGTGCGCACGGCGCGCGCGCACAGCGCCTGCAGCTCGTCGGTGCTCGCCAGGGGATGGCCCTCGGCCCGGCGCGCGACGATGGCCTTCGCGATCGCGCGCGCGAAGCGCTCCTCGCCGTAGTCGCGGATCACCTCGGCGATCTCGCGCTCGTCGGCACGCGCCAGGAAAGCCGCCGCGCTCTCGCCGCGCGTCGTGTCCATGCGCATGTCCAGCGGCCCGGCGTGGCGGAAGCTGAAGCCGCGCGCCGGATCGTCGATCTGCGGCGAGCTCACGCCCAGGTCGAGCAGCAGGCCGTCGATCGCATCGATGCCGCGCGCACGCAGCAGCGCCGGCAGCTCGGCGAAAGCGGCATGCTCGATCTCGAAGCGGGCGTCGGCCGCCAGCGCCGCGTCGGCGCGCGCATGCGCGACCGCCTGCGGATCGCGGTCGATCGCGATCAGCCGGCCGGCCGGGCCGAGCCGCTGCAGCGCGAGGCGGGCATGCCCGCCACGGCCGTAGGTCCCGTCCACGTACAGGCCATCGGCGCGGGTCACGAGCGCGTCCACCGCCTCGTCCAGCAGCACGGTGGTGTGCGGCAGGGACGGAGCCTGCGCGGAGCGGTCATCGACCATCGCAGCTCAGAAGGAGAAGTCACGCAGCGCATCGGGCAGGCCCTGCTGCATCACCGCCGCTTCGTGGGCGGCGTAGCGCGGCGCGTCCCACAACTCGAAGTGGCTGCCCATGCCGAGCAGCATCACATCGCGCGACATCCCGGCGGCGGTGCGCAGCTCGGGCGAGACCAGCACGCGCGAGGCGGCGTCGATCTCCACGTCCATCGCATTGCCCAGGAAGATGCGTTTCCAGCCCTTGGCCTGCTCGGGCCAGGCCGCGATCTTCTCGCGATAGCCTTCCCAGACCGGGCGCGGAAAGATGAGCAGGCAGCCGTCGGGGTGTTTCGTCAGCGTCAGCTGGCCCTGGCACTGGGCGGCGAGCGTCTCGCGGTGCCGCGCCGGCACGGCCAGACGCCCTTTCGCGTCGAGCGCCAGCGCCGAGGCCCCTTGGAAGACGAATTGAGACACAAAAACCCACGAAAGTGCACTTTGTCCCACTTTAGCGGAGCGCTTCGGGGCGGTCAACAAAATCTGTAAGAAAAATCAATCAAATCAAGCACTTAGCAAGGGTTTGGAAGGTGAGTATCTGCAAAAAAATGTTCAAAAATAAGGACTTGCACAGAGCATTGGAAGTGATGGATGAGAAGCGTCCCTCCCGGCGACCACGGGTCTAGGGGGGTGGCCGTCAGGGTCTCGGTGGCCGCGGCGGACGCGCTCGCCTACGCTTGCAGCAGCTTCCCGGTGAGGATCGACCATGCTGGAGAGGTTGGTTTCGCGGCGCCTTGCCGCCGTGCCCTGGCCGGTCGCCGTGGCGTGGCCCGGTGGCGCGTACCAGCCGCGCGATGCCCGCGTGAGCCTGGCGCTGCACGACCGGCGCCTGCTGGCCGCGCTGGCCACCGGCCAGGTGGGCCGGCTGGCGGAGGCCTACGTGCGCGGACGGCTCGAGCTGTGCGGCTCGCTGCGCGAACTGGTCGCGACGGCGGCGACGCTGGTCGGTGACCCGCTCGCCGCGCGCGCACCGGGGGCGCTGACGCGCCGGCTGCGCGACCTGGCCTCGCTGCTGCGCCACCGTCGGCTCGCCGACCGGCGCGACGTGCAGTCTCACTACGACGTGTCCGACGACTTCTATGCCCTCTGGCTCGACCCGCTGCGCGTCTATTCCTGCGCCTACTACGAGCACCCCGAGGCGACGCTGGCCGAGGCGCAGCAGTCCAAGCTCGACCTCGTGTGCCGCAAGCTGCAGCTGGCGCCGGGTCAGCGCTTCCTCGACGTCGGCGCCGGCTGGGGCGCGCTGCTGCTCTGGGCCGCGCGGCATTACGGCGTCGATGCGACCGGCATCACGCTCTCGCGCAACCAGCACCGGCACATCACGCAGCGGATCGAGGCCGAGGGCCTGGCCGGGCGGGTGCGCGTGCAACTGCTCGATTACCGCGACCTGCCGGAAGACCGGCCCTACGACGCGATCGCGTCGGTGGGCATGTTCGAGCATGTCGGCCGGGCGCGGCTGGCCGGCTATTTCGGCAAGCTGAAGCGCCTGCTCGTGCCCGGTGGCCTGGTGCTCAACCACGGCATCACCGCCGGCGGGCTGCACAACACCGAGCTCGGCGGCGGCATCGGCGACTTCGTCGAGCGCTACATCTTCCCCGGCGGCGAACTGGAGCATGTCAGCCGCGTCGCCGCAAGGCTGGCCCAGGGCGGGCTGGAGCTGGTCGACGCCGAGAACCTGCGACCGCACTATGCGCGCACGCTCTGGGCCTGGTCCGATGCGCTCGAGGCCCGGCTCGATGAGGCCGCTCGATTCACGGACCCGGCGACGGTGCGTGCCTTCCGCCTCTACCTGTCGTGCAGCGCGATCGGCTTCGAGCGCGGCTGGATGGCGATCCACCAGCTGCTGGCCACGCGCCCGAGCGGCGACGCGAGCGCAGGTGCGATACGCGGCGCGCAGTCGCGCTACCCGTTCACGCGCCGGCACTTCCTCGGCGCTCACCCATGAAAAAACCCGGCCGAAGCCGGGTTTTCAAGCAGGTGCCGATGCCTCAGGGCTTGGTGCCCGTCGGGAAGGGCCACGCGGCTTGAGGGCTGAGCGTGGTCTTCGCCGCAGGGGCCGCCGGCTTCGCAGCCGGCGCAGCAGGCGCGGCAGCGGCCTTCTTCGCCGCAGGCTTCTTCGCCGCCTTCTTCGCCGCAGGCTTCTTCGCCGCAGGCTTCTTCGCAGCAGCCTTCTTCGCAGGCGCCTTCTTCGCGGCCTTCTTCGCCGCGGGCTTCTTCGCAGCGGCCTTCTTGGCCGGGGCCTTCTTCGCCGGGGCCTTCTTGGCCGGGGCCTTCTTGACCGCCGCCTTCTTGGCCGCCGCCTTCTTGGCCGGAGCCTTCTTGGCCGGGGCCTTCTTCGCCGCCGCCTTCTTGGCCGGAGCCTTCTTCGCCGCAGCCTTCTTGGCCGGGGCCTTCTTCGCAGTTGCCATCACGATTCTCCTTGATCAAGTTGCAAAGAGCACCGGCTTGCTCGAGCAGGCCGGCGATTCACCGCCCAGGGCTGTCTTGGAGAGACGCTCCGATGCGGTGAATGGGGTCGTGGGCAATGCGGGGCGCTTCTTGGCGGCGCCGTCGTCTCACCCACAAATCTTGATTCGTCTGCTTTCCTTCTTCTCTACACGGACCCGGACGCCGAAGCGCCGAGGACACTCAATCCCACGAGAGCGCGCCGCCCGACTGGTACTCGGTGACGCGCCCTTCGAAGAAATTCGTCTCCTTCTTCAGGTCGATCATCTCGCTCATCCACGGGAACGGGTTCTCCTCGTTCGGGAAGAGCGCCTCCAGGCCGATCTGCGTGGCGCGCCGGTTCGCGATGTAGCGCAGATAGCCCTTGAACATGCTCGCGTTCAGACCCAGCACGCCGCGCGGCATGGTGTCTTCGGCGTAGCGGTACTCCAGCTCGACGGCCTTCAGGAACAGCGCCTTGATCTCGGCCTTGAACTCGGGCGTCCACAGGTGCGGGTTCTCGAGCTTCAGCTGGTTGATCAGGTCGATGCCGAAATTGCAGTGCATCGACTCGTCGCGCAGGATGTACTGGTACTGCGTCGAGGCGCCCGTCATCTTGTTCTGGCGGCCGAGCGCGAGGATCTGCGTGAAGCCGACGTAGAAGAACAGGCCTTCCATCAGGCAGGCGAAGACGATCAGGCTCTTGAGCAGCGTCTGGTCGGCCTCGGGCGTGCCGGTCTTGAAGTTCGGGTCCATGATCGCCTCGATGAAGGGGATCAGGAACTCGTCCTTGTCGCGGATCGACTGCACCTCGTGGTAGGCGTTGAAGATCTCGCTCTCGTCGATGCCGAGCGACTCGACGATGTACTGGTAGGCGTGGGTGTGGATCGCCTCCTCGAAGGCCTGGCGCAGCAGGAACTGGCGGCACTCGGGGGCGGTGATGTGCCGGTAGGTGCCCAGCACGATGTTGTTCGCGGCCAGCGAGTCGGCGGTGACGAAGAAGCCGAGGTTGCGCTTGATGATGCGGCGCTCGTCCTCGCTCAGGCCGTTGGGGTCCTTCCACGTGGCGATGTCGCGCGACATGCTCACTTCCTGCGGCATCCAGTGGTTGGCGCAGGTG
This sequence comes from uncultured Methylibium sp., assembly GCA_964384225.1. Taxonomy (GTDB): domain Bacteria; phylum Pseudomonadota; class Gammaproteobacteria; order Burkholderiales; family Burkholderiaceae_C; genus Methylibium. The sequence continues at coordinate 995 of CAYLKR010000058.1, read as the reverse complement.
GCGAGGTACTTCTCCCAGGCCCACTTGTACTTGAACGGCACCAGCTGATTGACGTCGGTCTGGCCGTTGATGATGCGCTTGTCGGCGACGTTGACGCGGCGCGTGTTCGCTGCCGGCGTGCTCGCGTTCGGCAACGGCGCATCGAACACCGCGGGTGCCGCGGCGGCCGTTTTCAGAGGTGACGTATCCAGGGCCCGGGCATCGCGCGGCGATGAGGGCGGAAGCGTGTGCGTCGCGGCAGCAGTGGAACGAACGTCGTCTTCCCAGACCAGCATGTTGGTGTGTCCTGTGTTGCGAATTATCGGAGTGTTGTGTTCAAACACCAAGCACTTGTTGACATCGGCGCGTCGAAGTTGTTGCGGTCGTGCATCGCTCGATGCGTGATGCACGACCGCGTTCGACGCATCTCACGACATCACTGACAGGCCTCGCACGTCGGGTCGTCGATCGCGCAGAACTTGATGTCGGTCGCCGGCGCGGCACTCGCCGCCGCCGCGATCTGCGCGCGCGCTGCAGTTGCCGCCGCATCGATGCCACCACCGCTCACCGCGTTCAACGAACCGGCCTGCACGGTGCTCTTCTCGGCGTGCGTCGCGCCGATGGTGCGCAGATAGTAGGTGGTCTTCAGGCCGCGCAGCCACGCGAGCTTGTAGGTCTCGTCGAGCTTCTTGCCGGAGGCACCGGCCATGTAGATGTTCAGGCTCTGCGCCTGGTCGATCCACTTCTGGCGGCGCGACGCGGCCTCGACCAGCCACACCGGCTCGACCTCGAACGCGGTCGCGTAGAGCTGCTTCAGCTCCTGCGGCACGCGGTCGATGCGCTGCAGCGAGCCGTCGAAGTGCTTCAGGTCCATCACCATCACGTCGTCCCAGAGGCCCAGCTTCTTGAGGTCGCGCACCAGGTACTCGTTGATGACGGTGAAGTCGCCCGACAGGTTGTTCTTGACCGACAGGTTGCTGAACGAGGGCTCGATCGACGCGTCGACGCCGATGATG
>CAYLKR010000057.1:0-15565 GCA_964384225.1 uncultured Methylibium sp. | reverse complement strand
CGCCGCGCCGTCCTCGCGCAGCAGCCGCACGCCGAGCGCGTGGAAGGTGCAGATCAGGAGGTGCTTGGCCGCCTTGCCACCGACCAGCGCCTTGGCGCGCTCGCGCATCTCGGCGGCGGCCTTGTTGGTGAAGGTGATCGCGGCGATCTGCGACGGCGCCAGCCCCGACTGCAGCAGCCGAGCGATCTTGTGCGTGATGACGCGCGTCTTGCCCGAGCCGGCACCGGCGAGCACCAGGCAGGGCCCGCGGAGGTGGTGGACCGCCTGCATCTGGGCGGTGTTGAGCGACGCGGGTTCGGACACGGAAGGCAGCCGGCGAGGTGCGGCGAAAGGCGCGGATCATAGCCAAGCGGCCGCGTCGCCCCACTGAGATACTGCCGGCGCGATGCAGCCCATCCTGGCCGTCACCATCCCCTTCTTCGCTCTGGTGCTCTGCGGCTGGCTCGCAGCGCGGGCGCAGGTGCTGCCGACCGCGGCGATCCCGGGGCTCAACGCCTTCGTGCTGTACTTCGCGCTGCCCTGCATGCTGTTCCGCTTCGGTGCGGGGCTGCCGGTGCGGGAGCTGCTCGACCCCTGGGTGCTCGGCGTCTACGTCGTCGTCGCGCTGGTGGTCGTCGGCGCGACGATCGCGCTGACGCTGTCGGCCGCGGTGCGCCACAAGGACGCCGCCTTCGGCGCGCTGGTCGCCGCCTTCCCGAACACCGGCTTCATGGGCGTGCCGCTGCTGACCGCGCTGCTCGGCCCGGCGGCCGCCGGCCCGGTGATCGCGACCATCCTGGCCGATCTCTTCGTCACCAGCTCGCTGTGCATCGCGATCGCGCAGGGCCACGAGGCCGCCGGCCACGGCGCGCGGCGCGCGGCGCTCAGTGCCTTGCGCGGCGCGCTGTCCAACCCGCTGCCCTGGGCCATCGCCGCCGGCGCGCTCGCATCGGCCACCGGGCTGGCCTTGCCCGGACCGATCGACGAAGTGGTGCGCATGCTCGGCAACGCCGCGTCGCCGGTGGCGCTGTTCACGATCGGCGCGGTGCTGTGGCGCGCCGGCCAGCACGCGCACACCGCAACGCCGGTCGGCCGCTTCCTGCCGGTGGCGCTGATCAAGCTGTTCGTGCACCCGGCGCTGGTGTTCGTGCTCGGCTGGGGTCTGCAGCGCGGCGGCGCGCCGATCTCCGACTTCGCGCTGATGGTGCTGACGCTGGCCGCCGCGCTGCCGTCGGCGAGCAATGTCTCGCTGCTGGCGGAGCGCTACGGCGCCGACAACGGGCGCGTCGCGCGGATCATCATGAGTTCGACCGTGATCGCCTTCGTGAGCTTCACGGCGCTGGCCTGGGCCTTCGGCGCGCGGCCAGGCTGAGGCCCCACATTCGGGTGGCGCAAACGCCGTCCGTTTAACCTGCGTCAAGAGGCGCGCGACGCGGCGGCGCTGCAATGGGCCATGCCCATCGACCCGACCGCCCACGCCGAGCGCCCGCTGGCCTTCAGCCTCTATTACTTCGCCAGCGACGAAGGCGGGCCGCGCGCCGACGCGCAGCGCCGCCTGCTGTTCGAGAGCGCGCAGTTCGCGGACCGCCACGGCTTCTCGGCCGTGTGGATGCCCGAGCGGCATTTCCATGCCTTCGGCGGCCTGTCGCCGAACCCGTCGGTGCTGGCCGCGGCGCTGGCGGCGCTGACCCGCAACGTGCGCATCCGCTCGGGCAGCGTGGCGGTGCCGCTGCACCACCCGGTGCGCGTGGTCGAGGAATGGTCGGTGGTCGACTTCCTGTCCGGCGGCCGCGTCGACCTGGGCCTCGCGTCGGGCTGGTTCCCGAACGACTTCGTGCTCGCGCCGCCCGGCGCCTACGAACAGCGCGGCGAACTCGTCTTCGAGCGCGCCGCCGAGCTGCGCCGCCTGTGGTCCGGCGAGCCCTACGAGGGCCGCAACCCGCTGGGCGAACGCATCAGCGTGAACACGATGCCGCGCCCGGTGCAGCGCGAATTGCCGGTCTGGATCACCGCCGCCGGCAACCCGCAGACCTTCCGCCGCGCCGGTGCGCTGGGGCTGAACGTGCTGACCCACCTGCTGGGCCAGTCGCTCGAGGCGCTGGCCGACAAGATCGCCGCCTACCGCGCCGCCTGGGCCGAGGCCGGCCATCCGGGGCGCGGCACGGTGAGCCTGATGCTGCACACCTTCGTCGGGGAGGACGATGCGGCGGTGCGCGCCGCCGTCAAGGGGCCGATGCTGCGCTACCTCGCCAGCTCGGCCAACCTGGTCGGCGGCCACACCGCGGCGGTGCCCTTCTTTCAGCAGCGCTGCCCGGTGGCCGCCGGTGAACTGACGCCGGACGACCTGGCCGACGCACTGGAGTTTTCCTTCGAGCGGTACTACACGAGCAGCTCGCTGCTCGGCCCCTTCGACCACTGCCTGCAGATGACCGACCGCCTCAAGGCGATCGAGGTCGACGAGGTGGCCTGCCTGATCGACTTCGGCGTCAAGGCCGATGCGGTGCTCGAGGCGCTGCCGCTGCTCGACGAACTGCGGGAAGTGGCGAACATGGCCGAGGCGCAGCCGGCGGTGGCCCGGGCCGGTTGAGGCACTGCAGGCCGCGCCCGGCACGTGGGCTCAATCCCGCTGCCGGTCGGCCGATATGGACGAAGGTGGTGCACTGGCGCTGCAGCGCTTGTTGCGGCCGCTTACATTGCAGTCCACATCACCGACATCGACATGGCGTCGCCAGACCGTTCCTCCGCCCAGCCGGATGCCGCCGTCCTGCGGGCACCGGCCTCGGAGCAGCGACCGCGACTGACCACGTTCAACGCCTACTTGCTGGCCATGGTGGCCACGATCCTGGCCTTCATGGCCAGCTTCGTCATGGTCATCCAGGCGGCGGCACGGCTGGAGGACGCGAACGAGACACGAGTCAAGTCGGTGCTGCTGGCCGATGAACTGCGCCAGTCGTCGAACGATCTGACGCGGCTCGTGCGCAGCTACGTCATCACGGGCGACGCGGCCTTCAAGCGCCAGTTCGAGGCGGTGCACGAGATCCGCGACGGACAGCGCCCGCGACCGCTCGACTATGGCCCGTCCTACTGGGACTTCTTCGCCGTCGACGGCCGCGGCGGCGCGGACGGTCCTGCGCTGCCGCTGCTCGAGGTGATGCGCCGCGCCGGCTTCACGGAGGCCGAACTGGAGAAGCTGGCGGCCGCCAAGCGCAATTCCGACGCGCTGACACGCATCGAGTACGAGGCCATCGCGCTGGTCGAGACGGCCGGACCGGCGGACCTGCAGGCGCGCGAGCGTGCCATCGGGATGCTGTTCGGCAATGCGTTCCACCGCGCCAAGGTGGACATCATGCGGCCGATCGTCGAATTCGACCGCATGGTCAATGCCCGCACGCTGCAGGCGGTGGACGCGGCGCGCACACTGACGCAGCGCGTGCGCCTCGGGCAGATCCTGCTCGGCACCCTGCTGATCTACCTGCTGTGGCGCCTCTACCGCGAGCTCAACCTCACGCTGGGCTGCTCGGTCGCCGAACTGCAGCAGACGATCGCCCGGCTCGGCGCGGGGGACTTTTCGTCGGCCGTCAAAGTGGCGCCGGACCGCAAGGACAGCGTGCTCGCCTGGATCGGCGAGACGCAGGCGAGCCTCGCCAAGATGGAACTGATGCAGTTCCGCGCGATCGTCAGCTCGTCGGATGACGCGATCATCAGCAAGACCACCGAAGGCATCATCACCAGCTGGAACACCGGCGCCGAGCGGCTGTTCGGCTACACGGCCGAGGAGGCGGTCGGCCAGCCGATGATGATGGTGATCCCGCCCGACCGCGCCGGCGAGGAGCCGGAGATCCTCGCGCGCATCTCGCGCGGCGAGCGCGTCGACCACTTCGAGACCGTGCGCCGCCGCAAGGACGGGCAGCTGATCGACGTGTCGGTGACGATCTCGCCGATCCGCGACAAGACCGGCCGCATCGTCGGCGCCTCGAAGATCGCGCGCGACGTCACCGCCGCCAAGGAGGCCGAGGCGCAAATCCACCGGCTGGCGTTCTACGACCCGCTGACCGGCCTGCCCAACCGCCGGCTGCTGCACGACCGGCTCGCGCAGGCCTTGGCGGCGGCACGCCGCCGGCCGCAGTTCTGCGCGGTGCTGTTCATCGACCTCGACAACTTCAAGACGCTTAACGACACGCGCGGCCACGACGTCGGCGACCTGCTGCTCAAGGAGGTCGCGCAGCGCCTGCGCGGCTGCGTGCGGGCCGAGGACACTGTGGCGCGCTTCGGCGGCGACGAGTTCGTCGTGCTGCTGGAGGACGCGAGCCGCTCCGACCTCGAGACGGCAGGCCATGCCGAGGTCGTGGGCCGCAAGATCCTCGAGCGCCTGGCCCAGCCCTACGACCTCGCCGGCGCGGCGCATTTCTGCACGCCCAGCATCGGCATCGCGATCCCGGCGGGCCCCGACACGCTGGCCGACGATCTGCTGAAGCAGGCCGACGTGGCGATGTACCAGTCCAAGGCGGCGGGGCGCAACACGATGCGCTTCTTCGACCCGCAGATGCAGACCGCGGTCGACCACAACGCCTTCGTCGATCGTGAGTTGCGCGAGGCGCTGCGGCTCGACCAGTTCCTGCTGCATGTGCAGCCGCAGGTCCGCGCCGACGGCCTGATCCGCGGCGCGGAGGTGCTGCTGCGCTGGCAGCATCCAGTGCGCGGTCTCGTGCCGCCGGGCGACTTCATCGCGCAGGCCGAGGAAAGCGGCCAGATCGTGCCGATCGGCGCCTGGGTGCTGGAGCGCGCCTGCCGTCAGCTCGCCGCGTGGTCGCGCGACCCCCTGCTCGCCGGCATCACGCTGTCGGTCAACGTGAGTGCGAAGCAGCTCCACGAGCGCACCTTCGCCGAGCTGGTGCTCGCGCTCATCGATCGGACCGGCGCGAACCCGCGACGGCTGATGCTGGAACTCACCGAAAGCTCGCTGGCCACCGAGGTCGAGTCGATCATCGACAAGATGAACCGGCTGCGCGATCGCGGGGTGCGCTTCTCGCTCGACGACTTCGGCACCGGCTACTCCTCGCTCGCCTACCTCAAGCGCATGCCGCTCGACGAGCTGAAGATCGATCGCGGTTTCGTCAAGGACCTGCTGGTCGACCCGAACGACGCGGCCATCGCGCGCATGGTCTCGGCGCTGGCCGGCAGCCTGGGCATCGAGGCGATCGCCGAAGGCGTGGAGAGCGAGGCCCAGCGCGAGGCGCTCGCGCAGATGGGCTGCCACGCCTACCAGGGCTATCTGTTCGGCCGACCGATGCCGGTCGGCGAGTTCGAAGCGCTCGTCGCCCAGCGCGCCGAGCTGGCGGCCTGAGCGCTGCCCGCCCCGATCACCCACGGATCCGAGCCCACCGCCGAGCGCAGGCCCGCCCTGGCCTGCGGCGCGCCTCGACTGCCGCGCCACGGCCCAGGCCGCCCGAAAGCGCTGCAGCGTCGGCCCATTTCCGACGCGCTCTGTAAGGTCGCGGCACCGAGACCGACTAGGGCATCGATCCCTGCTGGAGGCCCCGCGTGGACCGCCAGCATGCCGTTCATGCGCCCCCACCCTAACAGGAGTCCGTCCATGTCCAAGCTGGTTCTGTCCGCCGTCGCGGCGAGTTCCCTCCTCTGCGGCGCCAATGCCCACGCGCAATCGGCCGCGACCGCGCCGGTCGACCCGAACACGTTCCTGAACCAGTTCGAGTCCACCTTCGGCAAGTTCGAGGGCTACCGCCGCTCGGGCGCCAAGGGCATCTGCGCCACGGGCGAATTCGTCGGCACGGCCGAGGCGCGTGCGCTGTCCACCGCCTCGGTGTTCAGCGGCAAGCCGGTGCCGGTGGTGGTGCGCTTCTCGGTGGGGGGCGCCAACCCGAAGGCGCCGGACAACACCAAGTCCCAGCGCAACCTGGCGCTGCAGTTCGACCTGCCGGGCGGCGAGCAATGGCAGATGGGCAACATCTCGGCGCCGGTGTTCGGCGCCTCCTCGCCGCAGCAGTTCTTCGGCCGCCTCGCCTCGCTGCAGCCCGACCCGGCCACCAAGATGCCCGACCCGGCCAAGGTCAAGGCCTTCGCCGAGGCCAACCCCGAGGTGCTGCTGCAGGGCAAGCACTTCGCTTCGCAGCCGGTGCCGGCCAGCTTCGGCTCCGTCAACTACTGGGGCGTGCACGCCTTCGGCTTCGTCAACGCCAGCGGCAGCAAGCAGTTCGGCAAATGGATCTTCGAGCCCGTCGGCGGCCTGCAGGGCCTGAGCGACGACGAGGCCAAGGCCAAGGGACCGAGCTTCCTGTTCGACGACCTGCGCCAGCGCGTGAAGGACGGCAAGGTCGCGTTCAACTTCAACCTCGAGCTGGCCGAGCCCGGCGACAGGATCGACAGCGCCACCGTGCCGCTGCCGGAAGGCCGCAAGAAGGTCAACCTGGGCCTGCTGAAGGTCACTTCCGTGGCGGAAGACGGCGGCGGCCCCTGCCTGACGATCACCTACAACCCCATGGTGTTCCCGGAGGGCGTGGAGCCGTCGGCCGACCCGATGATCGCGGCGCGCGCCGCGCCGTACGCTGTCGGCCTCGGTCGCCGGCTGACGGAAGGCGCGAAGCAGCAGTGATCCGCGGCGTTGGAGCGGTGGCCGGCCATGCCGCCGCTCCGGCCCGGCGCTGCTAGATCGCCAGCGGATCCACGTCCACCGCCCAGCGCAGCACGCCGCGGCCCTCGGGCCGCTTCGCGTGCAACTCGGCCGCCCACGCCGCCAGGAAGCGCTGCAGCGCCGGCCGCGAGGCCGACTCGACGAGCATCTGCGCGCGCTCGACGTCGGCCACGCGCTGCACTGCCAGCGGCACCGGCGGATAGATCAGCACCTGCTCGGCGCCGTCGACACCCGCCGCCGCAGCGGCCACCGCGGCCAGCCAGCCCTGCGCCACCGTCTGGCTGCGCGCGTCGGCGCGCAGCAGCGCGAGGTGGCTGTGCGGCGGCAGCCCGGCCATGCGGCGCTCGGCGAGCTGGCGTGCCGCGAAAGCCTCGTAGTCGTGGGCGCGCAGCGCCGCGTAGAGCGGGTGTTGCGGGTGCCAGGTCTGCACCCACATCTCGGCCTGCGCGGCCTGGCCGGCATCGCGGCCGGCGCGGCCCGCGGCCTGCAGCAGCAGCGCGAACAGGCGCTCGCCGGCGCGGAAGTCGCTGCTGAACAGCGCGCCGTCGGGGTTGACCGCGGCCACCAGCGTGATGCGGCGGAAGTCGTGGCCCTTGGCGATCATCTGCGTGCCGACCAGCACGTCGACCTCGCCGGCATGCACGCGCGCCAGCTCGGCCTCCAGCGCGCCGGCACGGCGCGTCGTGTCGGCGTCGATGCGACCGAGGCGCGCGCCGGGCAGCAGCTCGGCGAGCTGCTCCTCCAGCCGCTCGGTGCCGCGGCCGACCGGCTGGATGTCGGCGTTGCCACAGGCCGGGCAGGCGCGCGGCACGCGCTCGGCCAGGCCGCAATGGTGGCAGCGCAGCGTACGGTCGCTCTTGTGGAACACGCGCCAGGCGCTGCAATGCGCGCAGTCGCTCTTCCAGCCGCATTCGGTGCAATGCAGCACCGGCGCATAGCCGCGGCGGTTCAGGAAGATCAGGCTCTGCTCGCCGCGCGCCAGGCGTTCGCGCAGCGCCGCCAGCAGCGCCGGCGCGAGGCCGCCGTTGCGGTAGACCTGCTCGCGCGGCAGCGCGCTCAGGTCGACCAGCCGCACCGAAGGCAGCGCGCCGCCGCCGATCCGCGCCGGCAGCGCGAGGCGCCGGTAGCGCCCGGCGCCGCCCTGCTCGACCGGCAGCGCGTTGTGCCAGGTCTCGAGCGAGGGCGTGGCCGAGCCCAGCAGCACCGGCGCGCGTTCGAGCCGGCCGCGCAGCACCGCGAGGTCGCGCGCCGAGTAGCGCGCACCTTCCTGCTGCTTGTAGGAGGGGTCGTGCTCCTCGTCGACGACGATCAGCCCCAACCGCGGCAGCGGCGCGAACACCGCCATGCGCGTGCCCAGCACCAGGTCGGCCTCGCCGAGCAGCGCCATCAGCCAGTGACGCAGCCGCCGTGCCGGCGTCAGGCCGCTGTGCAGTGCCACGACGCGGCGGCCCGGGAAGCGCTCGACGAAGCGCGCTTCGAGCTGCGGCGTCAGGTTGATCTCGGGCACCAGCACCAGCGCCTGGCGGCCGCTGTCCAGCGCGCGCGCGGCCTCGCGCAGGTAGACCTCGGTCTTGCCGCTGCCGGTGGCGCCGTAGAGCAGCGTCACGCCAGGCTCGGCGGCTTCGGCCAGCGCGGCCAGCGCGGCGGCCTGCTCGGGCGTGGGCGCCGGGCCCTCGATGGCCGGCACGGGCTCGGCGGGCAGCAGGCGCTTGCGCAGCCGCGTCAGGCGGCGGGCGAGGCCGGCGCCGTCGAGCGTGCGCAGCTCGGGCGGCAGCACCGCGAGCGCCAGTTCGCCGACACTGCGCTGGTAGTAGCCGGCCGCGAAGCCGACCAGCTCGCGCCACGCGACCGGCAGCGGCGGCAGCGCGTCGAAGGCCTCCAGCACCGCGCGCAGGCCGTCCACCTCGCCGGTGGGCGGCGCGTCCCAGACCACGCCGGCCACCTCGCGCCGGCCGAGCGGCACGCGCACCAGGGTGCCGGGGGCGAGTGGGCGGTCGGCCGCGTAGTCCAGCGGCCCGGCGAGGCCGCTGTGCGCCGGTGCGTCGACGGCCACCGCCACCCGGTGGATCGATGCACCGTCTTGTGCCGACAACTTGGCTGCGAAATCTCGATCCCGGGTCAAGGAATCCCCCCAAGTCCTTGATCCGACGGGGTTTTCGGACCTATCCACGCGGCCTGTGGAAAACTTTGTGGGGAACCTGCGCACACGGCGCCTAACTGCTTGACGGACTTGCAGATGCCTTGGATTGAGGCATTTCCGTGCAGCCGCTGAGCCTTATAAGAATCAATCACTTAGCGCCTCCGGCACGGCGCATGCTGCTGCGTCGCAGCAGCCTCGTATCGGTGCGCCCGCTGCCCACCCGATGGGGATAAGTCGGGCTTCGTGGGGGTCGAACAAGGGTAAACCCCCTTGTCGTGGGGCGACTCAGCTTGCGGTCCGCTGGCGGCGCGAAAACTCGTGCACGGCGCCGACCAGCACGCTCACATGCTCCGGCGGCGTGAACTGGCTGATGCCATGGCCGAGGTTGAAGACATGGCCGCTGCCGGCCGTCGGCGGGCCGTAGCTTTCCAGCGTCTTCGCGACCTCCGCACGGATCGCCTCGGGCGGCGCGAACAGCACGTTCGGGTCGAGGTTGCCCTGCAGCGCGCAGCGGTCGCCGATGCGCGCGCGCGCCTGGCCGAGGTTGACGGTCCAGTCGAGCCCGACGACGTCGCAGCCGGTCGCGGCGATGGCCTCCAGCCACAGCCCGCCGCCCTTGGTGAAGACGATGTGCGGGATGCGGCAGCCCTCGTGTTCCTTCTTGAGCTGCTTCAGCACGCGCTCGGTGTAGGCGAGGCTGAAGCGCTGGAAGCAGCCGTCGGCGAGCACGCCGCCCCAGCTGTCGAAGACCATCACCGCCTGCGCGCCGGCCTCGATCTGCGCGTTCAGGTAAGCGGCCACCGCGTCGGCGTTGACGGCCAGGATGCGGTGCATCAGGTCGGGCCGCGCGTACATCATGGTCTTGACGAGGCGGTAGTCGTCGCTGCCGGCGCCTTCGACCATGTAGCAGGCCAGCGTCCAGGGGCTGCCGGAGAAGCCGATCAGCGGGACGCGGCCCTGGCCCTCGTGCGTCAGCGCGCGGCGGATCGACGACACCGCGTCGAACACGTAGCGCAGCTTGTCCATGTCGGGCACTTCGAGCTTCGCGACGTCGGCTTCGTCCTTCAGCGGGTGAGCGAAGCGCGGGCCCTCGCCCTGCGCGAAGGAGAGGCCCAGGCCCATCGCGTCGGGCACGGTCAGGATGTCGGAGAACAGGATCGCCGCGTCGAGCGCGTAGCGGTCCAGCGGCTGCAGCGTGACCTCGGTCGCGTAGTCCGGGTTCGTCGCCAGCCCCATGAAGCTGCCGGCCTTGGCGCGGGTGTCGCGGTACTCGGCGAGGTAGCGGCCGGCCTGGCGCATCAGCCACACGGGCGTCATGTCGGTGGGCAGGCGCAGGCAGGCGCGCAGGAAGCGGTCGTTGTGGAGTGCGGGCAACTTCATGGCGGCGATTGTGGCAGCGGCGCCAGCCAGGCTTGCACCGCCGCCGCGGCGCCGCCCGGCCGGTTGCTGCGCGCCAGCGCCTCGGCGCCCGCGACGCGCGTGCCCGCCACGTCGCGCGGCCACTGCGCCAGCGCCTCCAGCGTGAAGGCCGCGACCTGCGGCGCACGCAGCGGCCGCTCGGCCTCCGGCAGCATCAGCGCGAGCTGCGACAGCCACCAGGCCGCGAAGCGCTGCAGCCGGCCGAGCCCGGCCTCGCGGCCGGCGAACTGCGTTGGCCGCACCAGCAGCAGGCGCTCGAAGCCGAGCGACGCGATCGCCTGCTCGTCGAGCGAAGCGAGGCCGTGGCGCAGCGCCGCCGGCAGCAGCGCCGGCGCATGGGGCTGCACCACCGCGAGCGTGTGCACGCCACGGCCGTGCAGCCAGCGTGCGAGGGCCGGCAGTTGCGCCGGCTCGGGCTGGAAGAAGGCGTCCTCGCGGCCACGCCGGCCGCGCGCGCGGTCGAACACGATCACGGCCAGCGGCGCCAGCGGGGGCTCGCCAGCAGCGTCGCCGCCGCCGAAGTCCACCGGCACAGGCAGCGTCCGCAGGCCGCGCAGCGCGCTGGTCAGCGGGGCGGTCGTCGCGACCTGCACCGGCCCGCGCGCGAGCGCCTGCGCGAGCAGCTCGCCGCCCAGCGCGCCGGCGCCGCCGAGCAGCAGCAGCGGCTCCGGCGGCGGGGGCACCGCCACCGGCACCGCGATGCGCCGCAGCGCTTGGCCGGGGTCGAGGCTCATGCGCCGGCCCGCGGGCCGAGGCCGAGCGCCTTGCGCACCGCGGCGGCGACCGGGCCGCGCAGGTCGGCGTCGCGCAGCCGGTCCGACAGCTCGAGCTGCACGCCGCGGCCGCTGCGGCCACGGTTGCAGACGTTGTCGGGGTGCACGCCGGGGAAGCGGTGGCCGTCGGTCTCGACCTCGAGGCCGGCTTCGCGCAGCGCGACGGCAAGCGCGTGCTTCAGCGCGTCGTCACGGCCGCCGAGCAGCGCACGGGCCTCGGGCAGTGCGCAGCCGTGCACCGCGATCACCTGCTCGCTCTCGGCCAGCAGCGCGAGGCAGCGCGGCTCGTCGAAGCGGTGGCTGGTGAGGTGCAGGCGCTCGTGGTTGCGTTCCGGAAGCAGCCCCTCGAACAGGTAGAGGTGCAGCTCCTCGCCGGCGATCAGCCGTGCGACGACCGAGGTGTCGCGCTCGATCGCACCGCCGTGCGGCGCGATCACGGCGGCGCGGGCGCCGTCGCGGCGCTGCACGGTGACGCGGTAGTCGCGCCCCTCGAGCGCGCGCGCGGCGAGCGCCGCATAGCTGTCGGGCCGATCCACCGCCACGCTCAGGCGCCGGGCGCGTCGCGCATCGAGCCGGCGACGAGGTCGAAGCGGAACAGCCGGCATTCGATCGGCCCGTTCCACAGCGGCACGCGCCGGCTCTCCTTCAGCCGCATCGCCTGCGGCAGCTTCATGTCGGGGCTCAGCACCCACGCGGTCCAGCCGGCGTAGCCATGCTTCCAGTGGGCCGCGAGGCGGGCGAAGAAGTCGCCGGCCGAGGCGCCGCCGTCGAAGCCCTCGCGCGCGCCGCGCGCGGCCTGCGGCTGGCCGCGCGTGCCCTTCGGGTCGATGCGCTCGCCGTAGGGCGGGTTCAGCATCAGCGTGCCGCGCCCGGCCGGTGCCGGACGCTGCAGCGCGTCGGCGGTCTTGAACTCGATCGCACCCTTCACGCCGGCACGCTCGGCATTGCGGGCCGCGAAGTCGGTCATGCGGAAGGACACGTCGCCGGCGTACAGCGCCACGCGCGGCGCATGCTGCGCGGCCCGCGCGGCGTCGCGCAGCCCGTGCCATGCGCGCTGCGCCGCGACGGCGCGGAACGGGCCGATGCGCTCGAAGGCGAAGCGCCGCAGCGCGCCGGCGGCGATGCCGCAGGCCAGCTGCGCGGCCTCGATCGCGATCGTGCCGGAACCGCAGACCGGGTCGAGCAGCGGGCCGTCTTCCTCGCGGCCCTGCCAGCCGGCGGCGGCCAGCATCGCGGCGGCGAGCGTCTCCTTCAGCGGCGCCTCGCCCTGGTCGTCGCGCCAGCCGCGCTTGAAGAGGGCCTCGCCGGAGGTGTCGACGTAGAGCGTCGCGTGGTCCGGGCTCAGGTGCAGCAGCAGCGGCAGGTCGGGGCGCCAGGTGTCGACGCTGGGGCGCGCGCCAGCGTCCTCGCGCATCCGGTCGCAGACGGCGTCCTTGATGCGCAGCGCCGCGAAGTTCAGGCTCTTCAGCGGCGCGCGCTGCGCGGTCACGTCGACCTTGATCGTCTGCTGCGGCGTGATCCAGTCGCCCCAGCGCACCGCGCGCGCCAGTTCGTAGAGGTCGTCCTCGGCACGGTAGGGGCCGCCGGCCACCGGCCACAGCACGCGCTGCGCGAGGCGGCTGTGCAGGTTCAGCACCATGGCCTCGTGCGTGCCGCCGGCGACCTCGACGCCGCCGCGTCGCGCGACCGGCGCGCGGCCCGGCAGGTGGCGCGCCACCTCGTCGGCCAGCAGCGCCTCGACGCCGGCGGCGCAGGGCAGGAACAGCGTCGTGTCGCTCACAGCGCGGCCTCCGCTCGGCCCTGTCGCCCGCGCGGCGGTGCCGTCGGCCTTCCGGCGCTTCCGGCGCTTCGATCCCCGCTGCGCAGGGCCCCACTTCCGCGCCTCAAAGCGCCCGCCGCAGGTTCGCCGGCGCGATCTTCAGCGCCTCGCGGTACTTCGCGACGGTGCGGCGCGCGACCTGTATGCCCTGCTCCTCGAGCATCTGGCTGATCTGGCTGTCGGACAGCGGCTTCCTGGCATCCTCGGCGGCGACCAGCTGCTTGATCAGCGCGCGCACCGCGGTGCTCGACGCGTTGCCGCCGGCCTCGGTGTTCAGCGAACTGCCGAAGAAGTACTTCAGCTCGTAGGTGCCGTAGGGCGTGGCCATGTACTTGGCGGTGGTCACACGCGAGATCGTGCTCTCGTGCAGGCCCAGCTCGTCGGCGATCTCGCGCAGCACCAGCGGCTTCATCGCGATCGCGCCGTGGGTGAAGAAGCCCTTCTGGCGCTCGACGATGGCCTGGCTGACGCGCTGGATGGTGTCGAAGCGCTGCAGGATGTTCTTCATGAACCAGCGCGCCTCCTGCAGCCGCGAGGACAGCGCCGCGCCCGACTCGGTGCGCGCGCCGCGCTGCTGGCGGATCGCCTGGGCGTACAGGTCGTTGATGCGCAGCTTGGGCATCACGTCGGGGTTCAGCACGACCTTCCAGCCGCGCCCGGCCTTCTGCACGATCACGTCGGGCACGACGATGTTGGCCTCGGCGTTGGCGAAGGGCCGGCCCGGCTTGGGCTCGCAGTGCACGATCAGGGACTGCGCGGCCTTCAGCAGCTCCTCGTCGGCGCCGGTGGCGGCCATCAGCTTCTTCAGGTCGCGCCGCGCCAGCAGCTCCAGGTGGTGCTTGCAGATCAGGATCGCGATCATCTGCGCCTCGCAGCGCGGCCCGCCGCGCAGCTGCAGCACCAGGCACTCGGACAGGTCGCGCGCGCCGACGCCGGCCGGCTCGAGGTTCTGCAGCCACTTCAGCGCGCAGCGCAGGCGGTCGAGGGTGTCCTCCTGCAGCTCCGGGTCGCCGCCGGCCAGGCGCTCGGCGATCTCCTCGAGCGGGTCGGCCAGGTAGCCGTCCTCGTTCAGCGAGTCGATCAGCACCAGCATCGCGGCGCGGTCGGCGTCCGACAGGCGCATGCCGCGCAGCTGTTCGCGCAGGTGGTCGGCCAGCGTCGTGCCGGCGCTGCTGCGCTCGCTGGCGTCGACATCGTCGCCTTCGCCGGCGTTGCGCGTGCCGCCGGCCTCCGGCGTCTCGCGGATGCCGTCGAAGTCCTCGGCTTCGGTGCCGTTCTCCCAGTCCTCGCGCTCGGTGGCGCCGAACTCGGCGGCGTCGACCGGCGCCGGCTCGGGGTCGGCGGCCGCGCTCTCGCTGGCGCCGCCCTCCCAGGCCTCCTCCTGGCGCTCGGACGCGCTGGCACGCTCGGCCGGCGGCGCGTCGTACGACGTCGGCGACTCCTCGTCGACCTCGAGGAAGGGGTTCTGCTCGAGCATCTGCTCGACCTCCTGGTGGAGTTCGAGCGTGGACAGCTGCAGCAGCCGGATCGACTGCTGCAACTGCGGCGTGAGGGCGAGGTGCTGCGAGACGCGCAGCTGCAAGGAATGCTTCATGAGGCCGAAGCGCTCCAGCGTCCGCACCGCGACGCGATAACCAAGCAGCCGCCGCGGACCCGGCTCAGCCGGTCCGCCAGCGGCGCCCCCCTGGGGGGGAGCAGCGAAGCTGCAACGGGGGGGGTCGTCATCACATCCGAAAATGCTCGCCGAGGTAGACCTTGCGGACGTCGGCGTTCTCGACGATCTGGCCGGGCGTGCCCTCGGCCAGCACCCGGCCCTCGCTGATGATGTAGGCGCGGTGGCAGATACCCAGCGTCTCGCGCACGTTGTGGTCGGTGATCAGCACGCCGATGCCGCGCGACTTCAGGAAGCCGATGATGCGCTGGATCTCGATCACCGCGATCGGGTCGACGCCGGCGAAGGGCTCGTCGAGCAGGATGAAGCGCGGCTGCGTCGCCAGCGCGCGTGCGATCTCGACGCGGCGGCGTTCGCCCCCGGAGAGCGCCGGCGCCGGGCTGTCGCGCAGGCCGTCGATGCTGAGGTCGTGCAGCAGACCGTCGAGCAGCTCGTCGATGCGCGCCTTCGCGAGCGGCTTGCCGCGCTCGTCGAGCTGCAGCTCGAGCACCGCGCGGATGTTCTGCTCGACCGTCAGGCGGCGGAAGATCGACGCCTCCTGAGGCAGGTAGGAGAGCCCCAGCCGCGAACGCTGGTGGATCGGCAGCCGCTCGATCGCCCGCCCGTCGATGCGGATCTCGCCGGCGTCGGCGCGCACCAGGCCGACGATCATGTAGAAGCTGGTGGTCTTGCCCGCGCCGTTGGGGCCGAGCAGGCCCACGACCTCGCCGGCGCCGACCGCGACATGGACGTCCTTGACGACCATGCGCGCGCCGTAGCTCTTCTGCAGGCCCTGCGCTTCGAGCCGGCTCGGTGCCGGCGCCGCTGCGCTCACCGGCCGGGCTCCGGCGCCGACGCGGCGCCCGTCGTGCCGCGCGGCGTCAGCACGCCGCGCACCCGCCCGCCCGGCGCGGCCGCATCGCTGCCGCCGAGCACCTGGAAGACCTCGGAGCTGTTGTCGTAGGAGATGGTCTGGCCCGAGACCTCGTCGACCACCGTGCCGCCGCGCAGACGCCGCATCACCGCCTGGTTGACCAGCTTCACGGTGTCGCTGCGGCTGTAGTACTCGAGGCGCTCGGCCTCGCACTCGATCAGCTCGACGACGCCGTCGCGCTTCTGGCGGAAGGTGGCGCGG
>CAYLKR010000056.1:0-16033 GCA_964384225.1 uncultured Methylibium sp. | reverse complement strand
CGGTGATCCGCTGTGCGCGGTGGCCGGCTGGCTGCGCCTGCCGTTCTGGCCCTGCCTCGTCTACATGGCGATCGGCAAGTTCGCGCGCTACCTGACGATGACGGCGCTGCTGCTCTGGGTGCTGCCGGGGCAGTTCCACCCCTGAGCGTTCTTCAGCAGGTTTCAGGCGCCGTTTCAGGACGCCGCCCGCGGCGCGGCGCGACAGTGCGGCCCAAGGAGACCGCCATGAACCACACCACTGCGCTCAGCGCCGTCGACCGCGACCCGGACCCGGCCGACTGGTGGCCGCGCTGAAGTCCCCTGCCGTTGGCCGAACCGGCCCGGGTCAGCCCAGGCCGCTGAGCGCCAGCCAGCGCCGTGTCGGCGCGCCCTGCGGGCGCAGCGCGGCACGCTCGGCCGCCAGGCCGACCGCGAGCGCCTGGTCGCCGCCGCGCAGCGCCGCCTCGATCAGCGTCTGGTCGATCAGATCGCGCTGCGCATGGCTGCCGCCGAAGCGGTGCGCGCGGTGGCGGATCGGCCGCAGCAGCGCGGTACAGCCGCGGTAGTCCCCGGCGCCGAAGGCCGCGAGCGCGCGCGTCGCCGGTGCGCCGACCTCGCGGGTGAAGGCGGCGTTGTCGTCGTCGCGCGGCATGGCCTCGTCCTGCGCCGCCAGCACGGCCTGCAACTCGGCGCTGCGGCCGGCGCCGATGAAGGCCATCGCCGCATGCCAGTCGTTGAAGGCGTAGCCGCCGGCGCCGCCGACGGCGGCCCAGCGGTCGGCCAGCGGCTCCCAGCGCGCGCCGACGTCGCTGCCGCGCAGCATCAGCCGCCACAGCATCGCGCTCTGGTCCAGCAGGTCGAGCACGACCGACGAGCCGGGCCCGCCGATCGACGCGTCGTACAGCCGCAGCACCGCGTCGGTGTCGTCGAGCTCGAGGTGGTAGAGCGCCAGGTGCCACCAGTTGTGCACCGCCAGGAAGCTGCCATCCGACCAGACCGGCGCGTTCGGCTGCAGCCAGGCGATGCCGGCGTGCGGGTCGTTGCGCATCTCGTGCACATGGGCGACGGCATGCCAGCCCCAGCTGTCGCGCGGCTCGAGCTCGACGGCGCGCCGGCCCTGGCGCTCGGCCTGGGCGTGGTCGCCCATCTCCTCCAGCCCGAAGGCGTGCATGCCGAGCAGCGCATGCCAGCCCGGCACGCCGGCGTCCCAGTGCGGCAGCGCGCGGGCGATGCGGTCGCGCAGCATGCGCGAGTCGCCGGTGAAGAAGTCGAGCTGGTGGCCGACCTGCAGCGCGAGCGCATCGCGCGGATGCTCGAGGGCGATGTCCTCGAGAGCGCGCGCGGCGGCCTGCCAGCGGCCGGCGGCCAGCAGCGCGGCGGCCTGCAGGTGGGCGCGCTCGCGGGCGTCGGCCGGCAGCGCGGCGGCGTCGGCCAGGCTCGAGCGTGCTGCGGCCGGGCCCGCCGGCTCGGTGCCGAGCAGCATCAGCCAGGCCTTCAGCGCATGCGCCATGGTCATGCCGGGGGCGGCGGCGAGCGCGCGGTCGACGCTGGCGACCGGATCGCCGACCAGGCAGCGGGTCTCGTGCAGCGCCTGCTCGTAGGCGTCGAGGGCGGCGGGCGTCGCGCCGCTCAGCGCGTGGCCCTGGAGGTCTCGGATCGTCATGGGGGGCTCCTTCGCGTGGACATCAGGCTTGCCGGGGCGGGTGGCTCACGTCGCGCATGCGCAGCATGTCGCCGAGGCGCTGCGACGCGCCATCCCAGAAGCCGCTCGCGGCGGCGAAGCCGGCCGGGTTGCGGAAGGTGCCGAACGCGATGTCGATCACCGGCAGGTCGGCGAAGTTGTGGCGGTGCACGCCGCGCTCGTGGTGGACGCTGTGGCTCTCCGGCCGCTGCACGATCCAGCCCAGCCAGCGCGGCGTGCGCACGTTGGTGTGCTGGAACATCGACAGGAAGGCGACGATGAGCAGCGTGTGCGTCACGGCCGCCGGCGGCAGGCCGGCGAACGTCAGCACCAGGCCGGGCAGCAGCGTGAAGCCGACCATGTCGAGCGGGCTGAACCACCAGGCGCTGAGGGCATCGAGCCGCTCCGAGCTGTGGTGCATCTGGTGCAGCGCCAGCCACAGCGGCCGCCACGCATGCATCGCGCGGTGGAAGGCGTAGATCGCCAGCTCGAGCGCCAGCACACCCGCGGCCACCGCGGCGGCATGCGGCCAGCCGGACAGGTCGAAGGCCTGCAGCGGCGCGAGCCAGTCGCCCCACCACAGCGGCAGGTAGGACGAGAGCAGGAAGTAGACGGTGAAGGAGGCCAGCGCGCGCGCCGTCCATCCGGGTACGGCGGGCAGGGCGCGGCCCGGCGCGAGCCGCTCCCACAGGGCGAGGGCGGCGAACATCGAGAGCAGGATCTGGGTCGCTGGATCCATCAGCAGGTCGATCGGGGTGGGCATGGGGTCTCCGGTTGAACGCTCCGGGCTCGTGACCCGGCGGGACCGCATGGTGGTGCCGCAGGCGTGCGCCGACTAAAGTCATTCGTGCAAGCAACCGGACATACGTGCCATGCCTCCTGTGGCCATGCCGATCGATGTCGCCCTGCTGGCCGTGCCCGGCGCGAGCAGCGCGTCCATGCTCTACGGCTTCTACGACGCGCTGGCCGCGACGAGGCGCGACTGGGCGCTGCTGCACGGTGGCGAGGCGACCTCGCCGTTCCGGCCGGTGGTCGTCAGCCGCGACGGCGGGCCGCTGGTCGGCGGTAACGGCGTGCCGATCACGCCCGACGCCAGCTTCGCCGACTGCCCGCGGCCGGCCATCGTCTGCATCACCGACGTGATGGTCGCGCCCGACGAGCCGCTGGACGGCCGCTTCGACGAGGAGGTGGCCTGGCTGCGCGCCATGCATGCGGACGGCGCGACGCTCGCCTGCGCCTGCTCGGGCGCGCTGCTGGTGGCGCGCACCGGGCTGCTCGACGGTCTGGACGCGACCTCGCACTGGGCCTACTGCGACGCGCTGCGCGCACGCCACCCCGGCACGCGCTGGCAGCCCGAGCGCGGCCTGGTCGTCGCCGGCGAGGACCAGCGCATCCTGATGGCCGGCAGCGGCGCGGTCTGGCACATGCTCGTGCTGGCGCTGATCGCGCGCTTCGCCTCGCCCGAGGAGGCGATGCAGGTCGCGCGCATCAACCTGCTCGACATGAACGCGGCCTCGCCGCTGGCCTATGCCTCGCTGACGCGCGGCGGGCCGGTGGCCGACGCGGTGGTGGCGCGCTGCCAGCGCTGGGCCGCCGAGCATTACGCGGTGGAGAACCCGGTCACGGCGATGGTCGGGCACGCCGGCCTGCCGGAGCGCAGCTTCAAGCGCCGCTTCACCCAGGCCACCGGGATGAGCCCGCTGGAGTACATCCACACGCTGCGGCTCGAGGAGGCCAAGCAGATGCTCGAGGCCGGCGACGAGCCCGTCGAGGCGATCGCGCTGGAGGTCGGCTACCAGGACGCTAGCTTCTTTGGTCGCCTGTTCCACCGCAAGGTCGGGCTGACGCCGGCGCAGTACCGGCGGCGCTTCGGTGCGCTGCACCGCACGCTGGCCGGCGCGGCAGGCCGGGTCGGCTGACCCCCCGACCCGGCGGGCGCGGCGCTCGCCGAAGTTGTTGCATCGTGTTACAAGCTCGGACCGTTCACCGCCGTCGTCCCGCCCGCTGGCCCTTCGGCCGGTGCGCCGGGTGCCCGGCCCGAGGGAGTCCAGCACGATGCGAGGCCCGGCTCATCCGCGGCGCAGCCTGCGCCGGCGACTGCCGCTGTTGCAAGACCGCAAGGCCGCCATCGCCGTGCCGGTGGTCGGGCCGGCGGCGCCGTTCCGGGTCTACGAATCGCTGCTCGACGCCTGGCAGCGCCACGATGCGGCGGCGATCGCCGCGCACTTCGCGCCCGAGGGCCGCTTCCGGGCACCCGGCCATGCGGCGAGCTTCCAGGGGGCGGCGATCGCGGCCCATGCGCAGGCGCTGTTCGACGCGCTGCGCGGCTTCCACCTGGAGGTCACCCAGGTCGACGCGGTGGGCGATTGCGTGGTCGACCAATGGGTCGCGAGCGGCTGCTGGAGCGCCGCGTTCCGCAGCGGCCCGCTGGCCGGGCTGGCGCCGACCGGCCGGGCCTTCGCGCTGCAGGGCATCGGCGTGATCGAGGTCGAGGGCGGCGCCGTGCGCAGTGCCTCGCACTATTGGGATCAGACGCTGTTCCTGCGCCAGATCGGCGCACCGGTCGACGGCTGAGCCGCCACGCGGTTCAGGTCGCCGCCTCCTTCAGGCCGCTGGTTCCGCCGGGCCGAGGCAAGTCACAGGCCGTCCAGGTCGCCGGCATCACGGCCTGATCGGCCGTCGATCCCCATGCCTGTGGCCGGGGGCCCCTCGCCGCGGCCGCTCAGGCCGCGACCCGCGCCTGCAGGTCGTCGAGCACCTCGTCGAGCCGGCGCAGCGCGCGCTGGCTGCGGCTGATCGGCGCCGGGCGCAGGTCGAGCAGCGTGCGGCGCTCGTCGTCGAGCACAGCCGTGTCGAGCGCCAGGCCGTGTCGCGCCAGCTGGCGGCCGAGCGTGCCGCGGCGCGAGCGCAGCTGGGCCCGCGTGGCCTGGTAGGCATGCTCGGCCATGCCGCGGCGCTGCGAGTAGCTGAAGGGGTTGGTGAAGAAGACGTTGGCGTCCCGCGCGTCGGGCTCGAACAGCAGGATGTCGGTGCCCGGGT
Organism: uncultured Methylibium sp.; assembly: GCA_964384225.1. Lineage (GTDB taxonomy): Bacteria > Pseudomonadota > Gammaproteobacteria > Burkholderiales > Burkholderiaceae_C > Methylibium. Next base: position 11,334 of record CAYLKR010000056.1, on the reverse strand, counting down.
AGTGGCGCTCGTAGTGGCGCATGCCGAGCTCCATGCGCGATCGGATGATGGCGCGGAAGGTCTGGCTGAGCACCTGCGGCAGGCCGCCGTCGACCAGCCGCGCGACCGGCGCCTCGCCGAGGCCGACGCGACGAGGCGCCTGGCGGCGGTCGGCATCGTGGTTGTAGGGCACCAGCGGGTTCAGGCAGAACAGCAGGTCCAGGCCTTGGTCGAGCAGCACCGAGGCGTGCAGCGTCTTGCGCAGCGCGCCGTCGACGTAATGGCGGCCGTCGATCTCGACCGGCGGGAACAGCCCCGGCAGCGCCGCGCTGGCCTGCACCGCGAGCGAGATCGGCACATGGTCGTGGCCCGGCGCGCCGAAGGGGCGCGATTCGCCGCTGTCCAGGTCCACCGCGACCAGCACCAGTCGCGCGGCGAGTTCGCGGAAGTCGTTGCTGCGGCCCGGCGCGGCGAACACGCGCGCCAGGTGCTCGTGCACCGTGCGGTTGGAGAACAGCCCGGTCGGCACGGCGCGGCCCAGGCGGTCGAGCACCGCGCTGCGCCCGACGAAACCGAAGGCGTAGTCCAGCGCCGCGCCGGCGGCCAGGCCCGGCAGCGTGGCCAGGCGCGCGGCGTACTCGCCCCAGGCCGGGCGCATCAGGATCGCCGGGTCGAAGCGGTCGGACTCCGGACCTTCGTTCTCGATGAAGGAGCGGCACAGCTCGCGCGGGCTCAGCCCGTTGGCCAGCCCGGCGGCGACGAAGCCGCCGGCCGACACGCCCACGTAGCCCGCGCAGCGGGCGAACTCGGCGCCGGTGATCGCTTCTTCCAGCGCGCACAGCGCGCCGATCTCGTAGATCGCGCCCAGCGGCCCGCCGCCGGCCAGGGCCAGCCCGATGCGGGGAGGGGTCTTGCGTGAGCGGCTCATGCGGGCGAGTGTGGCCGGGCGCGGCGCCGGCCGATCAGCGGAATTGGCAGCCTCCGGGCTCGATCGCCCGGTTCAGGGCATGGGCATAGCCCTGGCCGTTCCACCGGAACACGGCCATGCAGCCGCCCGGGTTCGCGATGCCGAGGTCGGCAAAGCCGGCGGTGGCGGCGCCGGTGGCCATCAGCTCGACGCCCGGCGGCCAACCCAGGCGTTCGACCCAGCGGCCATCGGCGCCGCGCTGGAACAGCCCGATGTTGCCGCCCGCCGTTTCGGTGAAGCAGGGCGAGGGGCCGAGGTAGAGCACGACTTCGGCCCGGCCGTCGCCATCCACGTCGAGGCGCTCGGTGCCCGGCTTGAACAGCGTCGCGCAGCCCTCGCGCTTCCAGCCGCCGTCGGCCGGGATCAGCCCGGCGGCGGCATAGACAGCCGCCTCGTCGCTGCCGGGCAGGGGCGCCGCCGCCCGCGCCGCCGCGGCGCTGCCGAGCAGAAGGACGATCGCGAGACGGCGGGCGGTGCGGCGCACGGCGGGCGCGGTCAGGCCGCGGCGCGCTTGCGCGGCGCGGCGCGCTTGGCCGGGGCGGCCTTCCGGGCGGGCGCCGCCTTCTTCGCCGCCGGCTTGGCGGCCGGCGACTTGGACAGCTTGGCGACCTCGGCCGACAGCGCGTCGATGCGCGCGATCAGCGCCTCGATGTCCTTGCTCAACGGCACGCCGAGCTTGCCCATCGCCTTGGCGACACGCTCCTCGAAGATCGACTCGAGCCGGTCCCATTGCTGGCCGGCCTTTACCTGCACGCCGCCCGAGAGCTTGGTCATCTTCTCCGTCACCTCGGTGATCTTCTCCTCGGCGGCGGCCTGAGTCTTGCGCTGGATCGACAGGCCTTCCTTGACGAGCGCGTCGAACACCTTGCTGCCCTCGCCCTGGGCCTTGGCGAAGGCGCCCAGGCCGGCCTGCCAGATCTGCTGAGCCGAATCGCGCATCGCGCCGGTGAACTGGTTGTCGAGCAGCTGCGCAACCGACGAGGGCAGGCCGGCAGCAGCGGCCTCGGATTGCTTGGCAGCGAGTTTCTGGAGCTTCTTGACCATGTCTGTCGTCCTTGCAGTCTTCGCCGCCCACGACGGGCGGCCCTGTGGGCACTATAGGAGTGGCGGCTAGGAGCGGCAGCCTAAAGCGGGGCTGCCGACTAGGCGCGCCGCTCTATGGCGCGCGAACGCCAATCACGTTAGCGTCCTTCACTGCCGAGCGGCGCGCGCCCCGGGAAAACACCGAAGCTCGTGTGCGGGCCGGCGGCGCGGCAGCGGCCAAGGGCTGGACAAGAATCGACCACGGCCGCAGGGCCGAACACCAGGAGACACGCATGCGCTACTTCGTCACCGGCGCGACCGGCTTCATCGGCAAGCGGCTCGTCAAGACGCTGCTCGAACGCAAGGGCTCGACGGTCCACTTCCTTCTGCGCCGCGAGAGCGAGGCCAAGCTGCCCGAGCTGCAGGCCTTCTGGGGCCTGAGCGGCAGCGCCAAGGCGCGTGCGGTGCCGGTATACGGGGATCTCACGGCCAAGAAGCTCGGCGTCGCGGCCGAGGAGCTGAAGGCGCTGAAGGGCCAGGTCGATGCGGTCTACCACCTCGCGGCGGTCTACGACCTGGAGGCCGACGAGGAGTCGCAGGTGGCGGTGAACGTGGAGGGCACGCGCAGCGCGGTCGAGTTCGCGCAGGCTGTGCAGGCGGGGCACTTCCACCACGTCTCGTCGATCGCTGCGGCGGGCCTGTACGAGGGCGTGTTCCGCGAGGACATGTTCGACGAGGCCGAGAACCTCGACCACCCGTACTTCGTCACCAAGCACGAGAGCGAGAAGCTGGTGCGCAAGGAGTGCAAGGTCCCGTGGACGGTGTACCGCCCGGCCTTCGTCGTCGGCGACTCGACGACCGGCGAGATGGACAAGATCGACGGGCCCTACTACTTCTTCAAGCTGATCCAGCGCATGCGCCAGATCCTGCCGCCGTGGATGCCGTCGGTCGGCCTGGAGGGCGGGCGCATCAACATCGTGCCGGTGGACTTCGTCGTCGCGGCGCTCGACCACATCTCGCATTCCAAGGCCGCGCTGGCCGGGCAGTGCTTCCACCTCGTCGACCCGCAGGGCTACCGCATCGGCGACGTGCTCGACATCATCGGCAAGGCCGCGCATGCGCCGAAGATGAACCTGTTCGTCAACGCGGCGCTGTTCGGCTTCATCCCCAAGAGCGTCAAGAAGGGCCTGATGGCGGTGGCGCCGGTGCGCCGCATCCGCGCCGCGGTGATGAAGGACCTGGGGCTGCCCGAGGACATCTTCGAGTTCGTCAACTGGCCGACGCGCTACGACTGCCGCGACACGGTGGCGGCGCTCAAGGGCAGCGGCATCGAATGCCCCAAGCTCGATACCTACGCCTGGCGGCTGTGGGACTACTGGGAACGCCACCTCGACCCCGACCTCTTCATCGACCGCTCGCTCAAGGGCACCGTCGGTGGCAAGGTGGTGCTGGTGACCGGCGGCAGCTCGGGCATCGGCCTGGCCGCGGCCAAGAAGTTCGCCGAGGCCGGTGCGGTGACGGTGATCTGCGCGCGCGACGCCGACAAGCTCGACGAGGCCGTCAAGGAGATCAAGGCCCACGCGGGCAAGGACGCGAAGGTGTTCGCCTATTCGGTGGACATCGCCGACGAGGCCGGCTGCAAGGCCTTCATCGAGCAGCTCACCGCCGAGCATGGCGGCGTCGACGTGCTGATCAACAACGCCGGCCGCTCGATCCGCCGCGCGATCGAGAACAGCTACGAGCGCTTCCACGACTTCCAGCGCACGATGGACCTGAACTACTTCGGCTGCCTGCGCGTGACCATGGGCCTGCTTCCGGGCATGGTGGCCAAGCGCAAGGGGCACGTGGTCAACATCAGCTCGATCGGCGTGCTGACGAATGCGCCGCGCTTCTCCGCGTACGTGGCGAGCAAGGCCGCGCTGGACGCCTGGACGCGCTGCGCGTCGAGCGAGTACGCGGACGTGGGCGTGACCTTCACGACGATCAACATGCCGCTGGTGCGCACGCCGATGATCGCGCCGACGAAGATCTACAACAACGTGCCGACGCTGAGCCCCGAGGAGGCGGCCGACATGATCGCCCAGGCCTGCGTCTACAAGCCGGTGCGCATCGCGACAAGGCTGGGCATCACCGGCCAGGTGCTGCATGCCTTCGCGCCGCGCATCGCGCAGATCGTCATGAACACCAGCTTCCGCATGTTCCCCGACAGCGACGCGGCGCGCGGCGAGAAGGGCGCCAAGCCGCAGCTCTCAGCGGAGGCGGTGGCGATGCAGCAGATGATGCGCGGCATTCACTTCTGAGCCGCGCCGCGGCAGCGGTTCACCTCGATCGACACATGCGCGAGCTGGTGCAGCTCGTGCAGCCGCTCGCGGTACAGGTCGGCGCTGAGCGGCCGGTCGGCGACCAGCGTCACCTGGCAGGCGAAGTGCGCATCGCCGACGCGCCACAGGTGCAGGTCGGCGATGCGCGCGTCGCCATCCGACTCCAGGCGGCGCTTCACCTGGGCGGCGAGCGGGTCGTCCATCTCGCGGTCGAGCAGGATCTTCGAGGTCTGTCGCAGCAGGTCGAACGACCACAGCGCGATCAGCAGGGCGCCGAGCAGCCCGATCACCGGGTCCAGCCAGCCCCAGCCGGCGTACTTGCCAGCCAGCAGCGCGCCGATCGCGAGCACCGAGGTCGCAGCGTCGGCCAGCACGTGCAGGTAGGCGGCCTTGAGGTTGAGGTCGCCGTGGTCGTGGTCGTGGTCGTGGTCGTGGGGGTGGTCGTGGGCCTGCCCATGGTCGTGATCGTGGTGGCCCGGCCCGGCGTGCAGCAGCCGCGCGCACACCAGGTTGACGCCCAGCCCGATCGCCGCGACGACCAGCGACTCGTCGTAGGCCACCGCGCGCGGCGACCACAGCCGCAGCAGTGACTCGGCTGCGATGCCGAGCGCCACCACGCCGAGCAGCACCGCGCTCGTGTAGGCGCCGAGCACCTCCACCTTCCAGGGCCCGAAGGAGAAACGCGCGTCGTCGGCCCAGCGCCGCGTCAGCGCATAGGCGAGCGCGGCGACGCCGATCGCCGCCGCATGCGTGCCCATGTGCCAGCCGTCGGCCAGGAGCGCCATGGACTGCCACCACCAGCCGGCGGCGATCTCGGCGATCATCATCGCCAGCGTGATCGTGATCACCCAGTGCGTGCGCCGCTCGGACGCGCGGCGGTCGGCCGCGTAGTGGTGGCGGTGCTGCCAGGGGCTCAGGTCGTGGGCGTGCATGACGGTCCCTCAGGCGCGCGGCGTGGCCGGCTGCAGAGCGATCAGCGCCATGCCCGCGAGACAGACCGCGCCGCCGACGAGGTCCCAGCGCGTCGGCGCCACGCCGTCGACCCGCCACAGCCACAGCAGCGCGACGACGACGTAGACGCCCCCGTAGGCGGCGTAGGTCCGCCCGGCGGCCGTCGGGTGCAGGGTCAGCAGCCAGGCGAACAGGGCCAGCGCCGCGGCGGCCGGCAGCAGCAGCCAAGCCGGCCGGCCTTGCGTGAGCACCAGCCAGGGCAGGTAGCAGCCGACGATCTCGGCGACCGCCGTGACTGCGAAGAGGCCGGTGATGCGCAGGAAGTCGAACATGGTGGCGGGGGCTGCGTGGCCCAGGATCGTAAGTGGCAAATGCCCTGCGCCGCCGTTGGCTGTGGGCCTGCCATGAGCGCACCGCCACGGAGGGTAACCGACCCGGATTCATGAGCGACGCCTGCTGCCCCCCGCCTCACCATGACGAGACCGCCGCGCCGTCGAGCCCGCGCTACCGCCGCGTGCTGTAGGCCGCGCTGCTCGTCAACGCGGCGATGTTCGCCGTCGAGCTGGCCGGTGGCTGGCCCATGGGCACGCACGCGGGGGCGATCGGCGCGCTCCCGCTGGCGGCCGACGTCGGCGTCGTCGGCTCCGGCCGTGGCTGGTCCGACTTCGCGGTCGCGGCCGTGAGGGGCATGCCGGCGCTGAGCGCTGCACACGCAGTCGTCGGCCAGGCGCGCAAGGCGCTCAAGCCTTAGAGTGCGGTGGTCCACCCGCCGCGAGGAGGCGTCATGGAAACGAAGGAACACTGGGAGCAGGTCTACCGCAGCAAGGCGCCGGACGCGGTGAGCTGGTACGCGCCGCACCTGCGCGAGTCGCTGCACTACATCCAGGCCACCGGCCTCGGGCCCGAGGCGGCGATCGTCGACGTGGGTGGCGGCGAGGCGACGCTGGTCGACGACCTGCTCGAGGCCGGCTGGCGCCACGTGACCGTGCTCGACCTGTCGGCCAGGGCGCTTGAAGTGGCCGCGCAGCGCCTCGGCGCGCGCGCGGCCTCGGTCACCTGGGTGGCCGCCGACGTGCTGACGCAGCGCTTCGCGCCGGCGTCGGTCGACATCTGGCACGACCGCGCGGTGTTCCATTTCCTGACCGCGCCCGAGCAGCGCGAGGCCTATGTGCGGCAGGTGCTGCAGGCGCTGAAACCCGGCGGTTACGCCATCGTCGGCGCCTTCGGCCCGAACGGGCCCACGCAGTGCAGCGGCCTGCCCGTGATGCGCTACGGCGCCGAGGCGCTGCACGGCGTGTTCGGTGAGCCCTTCCGGCTCGTGCAGCACAGCGTGGACCTGCACACCACACCCTGGGGCACGGCGCAGGAGTTCGTCTACTGCTTCTGCCGGCGCAGCGACTGAGGCGCTCAGGCCGACAGCAGCGGCTGCACGAAGGCGAACCACCCGCCGACGGCGAACAGCGCCACCGAGGCGACCCACACGCGCCGCGACAGCGCGCGCGTGCGCAGGCAGGCGCTGCGCAGCGCCGGGTCGACCGGGCAGGGCGCCGATCGCGCGCGCCACTGCAGCGCGCCGGCCAGCGCGAGCATCGCCGCGGCGGCGCCGAACACCACGGCCTTGTGCTCGCTGAGCCAGACGATCTGCGGCACCGCCGCCACCAGCGAGGACAGCGCCGCGCCCGCACCCAGTGCCACCAGCAGCGCCGGCAGCGCGCAGCACACCAGCGTGCCGCCGCTGGCGGCGAGGGCGGCCAGCGCGCTCCAGGCGCCGGCGCGCTGGGCGGGCGTGCCGTCGCCGCTCACTTCTTCCTGGCTGCGGCGCGCAGCGACTCGATCGAGTCGCTGACGGTCTCGACCTTGACCACGTCGTAGCCGGCGTCCTTGACCTCGGCACGGACCTGGTCGACGTCCAGCGTCTGGCCTTCCTTGACCTGCACCGCGACGATCTTGTCGGCGAGGTTGACGTAGACCGCCTCGGTGGCCGGCATCGCCTTGAGCTTCTTCTCGATGCCCTGGGCGCAGAACGCGCACACCATGCCGTTGACGGTGAGCTTGGTGGTGGTGGCAGCCTGCGCCGTCAGTGCGGCCAGCGCGGTTGCAAAGAGAACGAGAGTGCGCTTCATGGGGTGCTCCTTTCAGAAGATGTACATGAAGTTGAAGCGGGCGTCGCCGTCCTGGTTGGCGCCCGCCTCGGCGAACCAGCTCTTGTTGATGAGCCTCAGCATCGGCGTCCACTCGACCTGTTCGGACAGGCCGCGCATGCGCCGCGCCTCGAGCACGAGCCAGGGCTGGGTCTGCTCGTAATCGACCTCGTAGAAGGAGAAGCCGGCGCGCAGCGCCGCGTAGTCGTGGTTGATGCCATCGGCGCGGTACAGCCGCGCAAAGGCGGCGACGTAGATCCGCGTCGTCTCGTAGTCGAGCTGCAGGCCCGGCGCCAGCAGGGCACGCGTGCCCGAGAAGTCGTTGCCGCGGATGCCACCGGCGCCCATCACGAACCAGGCGTTGGCCTGGGCATGCGGCAGGTTGATCCGGTGCAGCAGGCGGGTGTAGGTGAGCTCGGCGATCTCGCGCGTCAGGCGGTCGTCGTCGGAGCGCATGTAAAGGCCGCCGACGCCGAGCGCGTCGCGCGCCGTGAACGCGTGGTTGACCCAGGCCTCGCGCCAGCGCGGGCCGAAGTCGCCCATCGCCATCTGGCTGTCCTTGAAGCCCATCGGGCCAGCCTGCGCCGCGCCGGCCGCGGCCAGCAGCAGCCCAGCGACGGCGCTGTGCGGTCTCATGGCAGGCGCTCCAGCGTGACGGCGATGCGGTCGGCGCCGGCGGCGCCGCTCCACATCCAGCAGTAGTCCTGGTCGAGCGGCACCTCAAGCACGCCTTCGCCGGCGGCGGCCTCGCTGCGCACCGGCATCTCGACCTGCTTGCCGACGTGGTAGTGGACGTTGAACTTCAGCGCGGCCGCGCTCGTCCAGCGCCAGCGGATGCGCTCGCCGCGCTTCAGCGCGGTGCAGGCCTCCGCGAACTTCTTCGGCGCGATCGGCAGCGCGGCTTCCCAGCGGCCCTGGGCGTCCCAGGTCACCGGCACCAGCTCGGCCCGTGCCGAGAGAGGCAGCACGGCAAGCAGCAGCGCTGCGACGCCACGCCTCACTTCACGACCTCGATCGCGGTCACGGTGTAGGCACTGCCGATCTTCTCGGCCATGAAGCGCACCTTGTCGCCTTCCTTGACCTTGGCGAGCAACGCCGGGTCCTTGACGCGGAACACCATGCCGCTGCCCATCGGCGGCATGTCCAGATGCTTGATCTCGCCGTGCTTCAGCGTGATCTTGTTCTGCGCGGTGTCGATCTTGCGCACCTCGCCGTCGGTCATGGCCTGGGCCAGCGCCAGGGTGGCGGTGCCGAACAGCGCGGCGGCGGCGATCAGTCGTCGGATCATGATGTTCTCCTCGGTCGGGGTTCAGCGGGGGTAGCTCTGGTAGACGGCGGTGGAGCCGTCGCGGCGCACGAGCAGCACGTCGTAGGGGTCCTTGCGGCCGCCGTACTCGGGGCCGTCCATGCCGGGAGAGCCGATCGGCATCGCCGGCACCGCGAGGCCGACCGCGGCCGGCTTCTCCTTCAGCAGCCGCTGGATCTCGCGCGCCGGCACATGGCCCTCGATCGCATAGCCGCCGACGCGCGCGGTGTGGCAAGAGCCGTAGGCGATCGGGATGCCGAGCGCGGCGCGTGCGTCCGTGTTGCCCTGGTCGTGGGCGCGGACCTTGAAGCCGTGGGCTTCGAGGTGGCTGATCCAGTCCTTGCAGCAGCCGCAGGTCGGGCTCTTCCAGACCTCGACGAGCGGCTTCTCGTCGGCCCAGGCGGAGGGCAGCAGGGCAGCGCCCAGCAGCGCGATCAGCGTGCGGCGGTTGGGTTGCTTCATCTCACGAACTCCTCTTGGGCGCGGCGGGCGCGACGACAATCTTGCCCACCATGCCGGCCTGGTAATGGCCGGCGATCAGGCAGGCGAAGTCGAACTCGCCCGCACGGTTGAAGGTCCAGACGATCTCGCCGGTCTGGCCCGGCGGCACATGGGCCATGTAGGGCTCGTCGTGCTCCATGTCGGGGAACTTCATCATCAGCGCGGCATGGGCGTCGTTCTCCGCCTTCGTGCCGATGACGAACTCGTGCATCGCCTTGCCGTCGTTGCGCACGACGAAGCGCAGCGTCTCGCCCTCGCGGACCTCGATGCGCTCGGGCGTGAAGCGCATCGCGTCGCTCATGCCCACCTGGACGGTGCGCACGGCCGCCTTCGCGTCGCCGGCGATGCCCCAGGGCTTCTGCTCCTTGATGACGGCGGACTTCGGGGCATGCGCCTTGTCGCCATGGGCGTGGGCGAGCGTCGCGGCCAGCAGCGCGGCGGCGAGGATCAGGGTCGTCTTCACTCGTGCCTCCTTCAGTGTGAGTGGCTGCCGCGCGGCTTGCGCACCTGCAGCTCGATGTCGCTCGCCGGCATGCGTTGCGCAGGCATCGCAGCGCGGCCGGCTTGCGTGTCGCGCGCGGGCTCGGCGAGCGCACCGGTCCATTCGTAGGCGACGGTGCCCGGCGGGTGACGGAACCAGCCGGGGTCGGTGTAGTCGCCGGGCTTCTGGTCGCGGCGCACCTTCAGCACGGTGAACATGCCGCCCATCTCGACCGAGCCGAACGGCCCCTCGCCGGTCATCATCGGCAGCGTGTTGTCGGGCAGCGGCATCTCCATCTCGGCCATGTCGGCCATGCCGCGCTCGCCCATCACCATGTAGTCGGGCACCAGGCGGGTGATCTTCTTCACCACCTCGCGATGGTCGACGCCGATCATTGTCGGCACGCCATGCCCCATCGCGTTCATCGTGTGGTGGCTCTTGTGGCAGTGGAAGGCCCAGTCGCCTTCCTCGTCGGCCAGGAACTCGAGCTGGCGCATCTGGCCGACGGCGATGTCGGCCGTGACCTCGTACTGGCGCGTGCTCTTCGGCGTCGGCCCGCCGTCGGTGCCGGTGACCAGGAACTCGTGGCCGTGCAGGTGGATCGGGTGGTTGGTCATCGTGAGGTTGCCGATGCGCAGGCGGACCTTGTCGTTCTTCTTGACGTTGAGCGTGTCGATGCCCGGGAAGACGCGGCTGTTCCAGCTCCACAGGTTGAAGTCGAGCATGGTCATGATCTTCGGCGTGTAGGCGCCGGGGTCGATGTCGTAGGCGTTGAGCAGGAAGCAGAAGTCGCGGTCGACCTCGTCGATCAGCGGATGCTTCGCCTTCGGGTGCGTGACCCAGAAGCCCATCATGCCCATCGCCATCTGCACCATCTCGTCGGCATGCGGGTGGTACATGAAGGTGCCGGGGCGACGCGCGACGAACTCGTAGACGAAGGTCTTGCCAGGCTGGATGGTCGGCTGGTTCAGCCCGCCGACGCCGTCCATGCCATTGGGCAGTCGCTGGCCGTGCCAGTGGATCGTCGTGTGCTCGGGCAGCTTGTTGGTGACGAAGATGCGCACGCGGTCGCCCTCGACGACCTCGATCGTCGGTCCCGGGCTCTGGCCGTTGTAGCCCCACAGGTGGGCCTTCATGCCGGGCGCCATCTCGCGCACCACCGGCTCGGCGACGAGATGGAACTCCTTGACGCCATTGTTCAGTCGCCAGGGCAGGGTCCAGCCGTTGAGCGTGACGACCGGGCGGTAGGGGCGGCCGTTCGGTGGCATGAGCGGCGGCATGGTGTCGGGCTTGTCCTGCAGCACCGGTTCGGGCAGCGCGGCCATCGCGGCCTTGCTCACCGAGACGGCGCTGACCGCGGCGGAGACGGCGCCGGCGGCGCCGAGGAGGGAACGTCGGGTCACCATTGCAGCATCCTTCAGTGGCCACCGCCGCCGGGCTCGGCGGTCGCGGCGGCGGGGCCGGTCATCGGCGTGAGGCGGGTCGGGCCGGCGAGCGCCATGTCGAGATCGGCGCGAGCGAGCCAGAAATCGCGCAGCGCATCGATCGAGGCGTTGACGCCGGCGATCTGCGCGCGCGCGTCGGCCAGCAGTTCGAACACGCCGATGAACATGCCGTTGTAGCGCAGCACGTTCTCCTCGGCGATGCGCTGGCGCAGCGGCACG
>CAYLKR010000055.1:0-16073 GCA_964384225.1 uncultured Methylibium sp. | reverse complement strand
GCTGCAGCTCGCGACGCTGGAGCCTGGCGCCGCGACGGCGGCCAGTGCGCCCGCGCTGGCGGCCGCCGACGCCGCGCCGAGCGCCGCCAGTGCGGTCGCCGCGGCCGCTTCAGCGCGCGCCGCCGAGCTGGAGGCGGCCGGCGGCCGGCTGCGCGCCGACGTCGCCAGCAAGGAGCAGACGATCAACGAGTTGCGCAGCCGACTGCAGCAGCTCGAGGGTGAGCGCAGCCAGTCGGTGCTCGTCTATGGCCTCGGCGGGCTGGCGCTGCTGCTGTCGGCGCTGCTGTTCTGGATGTGGCGCCAGCGCGAACAGGAGCGCGAGGCGAGCGCCTGGCTCGAGCAGGCCGCGGCTGCGAACCCCAGGCCAGGCACGCCCGAGGGCGAGGCCGCGACCGCCGAGGCGGTCGCGTTCACGCCGCTGTCCGCTCCCGCTCCTCTGGCGCCGAGCGGCGGCTTCGACGACACGCAGGCCGCGTCGCGCACCGGCATCGTGTCCCGGCCGGGCGGCCTGGGCGGTCCGATCTCGGCACCGGCGCCGCTGGCGGCGGAGCGGCGCGAGGTGTCGGTGGAAGAGCTGATCGACCTCGAGCAGCAGGCCGAGTTCTTCATCGTGCTCGGTCAGGACGAGGCCGCGATCGACCTGCTGATGGGCCACCTGCGCAGCACCTCCGACGCCAGCCCGCTGCCCTACCTGAAGCTGCTCGAGATCTGCAAGTGCCGCGGCGACCGCAAGGAATACGAGCGGCTGCGCGAGCGTTTCAACAGCCGCTTCGCGACGCGCGCGCCGGAGTGGGAGACCGATCTGCAGAGCGGCCTGACGCTCGAGGACTACCCGGCCGTCATCGGCCGACTGCAGAGCCTGTGGTCGCAGCCGCAGCGGGCCATGGATGTGCTGCAGGCGACGCTGCTGCGCGCGCCGTCGGACACCGATGCGCAGGCGGACAGCTTCGACCTGCCGGCCTACCGCGAACTGATGCTGCTGTATTCGGTGGCGCGCGACCTGTCGGAGTCCGGCCCGGGCGACGTGGCGGTGGACGTGCTGCTGCCGCTCGGCGAGGCCGACGGTGGCGGTGCGCCGCCGGTGTTCGAGCGCCTGATCGCCACTACCTCGCTCGAGGCCCAGCCCTCGGTGCACAAGCCGCTGACGGTGGACGTGCCGCTCGACGACGCGCCGCCGCCGGCGGGGCAGCCGCGCTGATCCCCGCGGGCCCGGACAGGGCCCGGCGTCGCGCGACCTAGAGCCGCGCGCGCAGCCGCGCAAGCGCCTCGTCCAGCGTCTCGTCCTTCTTCGCGTAGCAGAAGCGCACGACGCGCTGCTCGAAGCCGCCGTCGTAGAAGGCCGACAGCGGGATCGCCGCGACGCCGGCCTCGGTGGTCAGCCAGCGGCAGAAGTCGAGCTCGCTGCGCTCGCGGTGGTCGGCGAGGCCGGCGTAGTCCACGCACTGGAAGTAGCTGCCCTCGCTGGGCAGCAGGCGCAGGCCGGTGGCCGCGAGGCCGGCGCGGAAGCGGTCGCGCTTGGCGGCGTAGAAGGCCGGCAGGCCGAGGGCCGGCGCCGGGTCGGCCAGGTACTCGGCCAGTGCGTGCTGCACCGGCGTGTTGACGGTGAAGACGTTGAACTGGTGCACCTTGCGGAACTCCGCCATCAGCGGAGCCGGTGCGCAGACGTAGCCGACCTTCCAGCCGGTGACGTGGAAGGTCTTGCCGAAGCTCGACACCAGCATGCTGCGCGCTGCCAGCTCCGGATGGCGTGCGACGCTCTGATGCGGTGCGCCGTCGTAGACCATGTGCTCGTAGACCTCGTCGGCGAGCAGCAGCATGTCGGTCGGTCGCAGCAGCTCGGCGAGGCGCTTCATGTCGGCCTCGCTCCACACCGTGGCACTCGGGTTGTGCGGCGTGTTGACGATCAGCAGCCGCGTGCGCGGGCCGATCGCCGCGGCGATGCGCCCGAAGTCCGGCCGGAAGCTGCCCGGCGTCAGCGGCACGCGCACGATGCGGCCGCCGGCCAGCTCGATGTTCGGCCCGTAGCTGTCGTAGCAGGGTTCGAGCACGACGACCTCGTCGCCCGGATGCACGAGGGCGAGGATCGCGGTGAGGATCGCCTGCGTGGCGCCGGCGGTGATCGTGACCTCGCTGCCGGGGTCGTAGGTATGGCCGTAGAGCGACTCGACCTTGGCCGCGACCGCCTCGCGCAGCGCCGCCACGCCGGCCATCGGCGGGTACTGGTTGTGGCCGGCGCGCATCGCGCGCTCCACCGCATCGACCAGCCGCGGGTCGCAGTCGAAATCCGGGAAGCCCTGGCCGAGGTTCACCGCGCCATGCTGCTGCGCGAGCGCCGACATCACGGTGAAGATCGTCGTACCGACCTGCGGCAGGCGGCTGGCGACGGGCGGGGTGTGGAAGGCGGTCATGGGTCAGCGCAGGCGCGGCTCGCCCTCGCCGGACATCGCGCGCTCGACGACCGCACGGGTCAGCTTGGGCGACAGCAGCTCGGCGAAACCGTAGACGAAGTGCCGCAGGTAGGCGCCGCGCTTGAAGGCGAGGCGTGCGACGTTGTTGCCGAAGAGCGTGCCGGCCGGACGCACGACCAGGTCGCCGCCGGGCCCGCAGGCGGGGTCGTCGCGCACCGCCATCTCGGCGACGATGCCGACGCCCAGACCGAGCCGCACATAGGTCTTGATGACGTCGGAGTCGATCGCCTCGAGCACCACGTTGGGCTCGTGGCCCTGCGCGGCGAAGGCCTCGTCGATCTTCGTGCGGCCGGTGAACGAGGGGTGGTAGGTGATCAGCGGCTCGTGCGCGAGCTGCTCCAGCGAGACGCGCTCCTGCGCCGCCAGCGCATGGCCGGCCGGCAGCACGATCATGTGCTGCCAGTCGTAGCAGGGCAGCGTGACGAGCGCCTCGATCGCCGCCAGCGACTCGGTCGCCAGCCCGACCTCCGCGGTCTCGTCGATCAGCATCTGCGCGACCTGCTCGGGCGTGCCCTGGTGCAGGCTGATCGCGACCTTGGGGTGGCGCTTGCGCAGCGCCGCCACCGGCCCGGGCAGCACGTAGCGCGCCTGCGTGTGCGTGGTCGCGATCGACAGGGTGCCGGCGTCCTGCTGGCTGTACTCCTCGCCGATGCGCTTGAGGTTGCCGACCTCGCGCATGATCGTCTCGATCGCGGCCAGCACCTGCCGCCCCGGCTCGGTGATGCGCTTCAGGCGCTTGCCATGGCGCGCGAAGATGTCGATGCCGAGCTCGTCCTCCAGTTCGAGGATGGCCTTCGAGATGCCGGGCTGCGAGGTGTGCAGCGCCTTCGCGGTCTCGGTCAGGTTGAGGTTGCGGCGTGCCGCCTCCTGGACGAAACGGAACTGGTGAAGGTTCATGGGGCGGGGGCGGCGGATTGACCGGCAGCCGCAGCGAGCGCTGCGATCACCTGCGGATGTTCGCCGACGGCCGGGGCCAGCGTGACCTGGAGATCGGCGTGGGCGGCTTCGAGCGCCGCCGCCAGCGCCGGCAGGTCCTTGCGCACATGGCCGCCGGCGCCGAGGAAGAGCGGCACGATGGTGATCGCGCGGCAGCCGGCCGCGGCCAGCTCGCCGCCGGCCGTCGCCAGGTCCGGGCTCATCAGCTCGAGGAAGGCGAGGCGCACCTCCGCGTCCGGGCGCAAGGCGCGCACCTGCTCGGCGACGGCGTGGAAGGGGCGCGCCCAGTTCGGGTCGCGCGCGCCGTGCGCGAACAGCAGCAGACCCTTCTTGCCGCTCACCGGTACCTCACCAGCCAGCTGAACGCCGCCATCGACAGCAGCAGGTAGAAGGCGCTCGGCGCGGCCGCGGCGATCCACGGCGTCCAGTCGCGCAGCAGCCCGAGGTGGGTCGACACGTTGTTCAGCAGCACGAAGCTGATGCCCAGCAGGATGCCGCCGAACACCTTGACGCTGACGCCGCCGCCGCGCGCATGCAGGTAGGCGAAGGGCAGCGCCAGGCCCATCATCACCAGGCAGGCCAGCGGGTAGAGGGCCTTCTTCCAGAACTGGATCTGCTGGCGCTGCGCGGCCTGCTCGTTCTCCGACAGGTGGCTCATGTAGCGGTAGAGGTCGAGGGTCGACATGCTGCGCAGCGGCGCCACGGCGGCGGCGACCACCGCCGGCGTCAGCGTCGTCGGCCACTCGAGTGCGTCGCGCGTCTCGTCGAGCGGCAGCCGGTCGGCGCCGCTGCCCTCCCAGCGCGTGATGCGCACGTCGGCGAGCCGCCACACGCCGTCGCCGACCACGCCCCGCGCGGCATGGACCCGGCGCAGCAGCTGGGTGTCGGTGCCGAACTCGTAGATGTCGATGTCCTCGAGCTGGCCGTCGGGGCCGACGTGGCCGATGTGGATCGAGTCGAGCCGCTCGCCGCCGGCCGCCTCGCCGGCCGGTGCCGGATGGCGGTCCTTCAGCCAGGCGCTGGCGCGCCGTGCCGGTGGCTGGCCAGCCCTCTGGTATTTCAGCGTGCCCTTGAGTGCATCGCCATAGGCGCTGGCCTGCGGCGCGACGTAGTCGCCCACCACGAGCGTCAGCAGTGCGAAGCCCAGCCCCAGTGAGGCCAGCATGCCGAGCGCACGCCCCGGGCCGAGCCCGCCGGTGCGCAGTATGGTGAACTCGGACGACTGGGCGAGCCGCGCCAGCGCATAGGTCGTCCCGATCAGCACGGCGATCGGGAACAGCTCGTAGAAATGCGCCGGCAGCTCGAGCAGGCAGTACAGCGCCGCATGCTGGACGCGATAGGCCCCGCGGCCGACGTCGCCGAGCTGGTCGACGAAGTCGATGAAATAGAACAGCGCCAGGAAGGCGACCGACACGTAGGCGACGGCGCCGAGCACGTCGGCGTAGAGCAGGCGGCGGACGGTGCGCATCGGCTCAGGCCACCGCCGGTCGACGGCGCGGCAGCAGCACGCCGACGCCGCGCTCGCGCCACAGCAGCAGCGTCAGCGCGATCACGAAACCGCCGCCGTGCACCAGCAGCAGCGTTGCGCCCATGCCGAGCCGGCCGCTGGCGACCCAGGCCTGGCTCAGCGTTAGCAGGTTGTAGTAGACGACGAAGGCCAGCAGCGCGAAGAGCAGGTTCCAGCTGCTGGCGCGGCGCGGGTTGCCCGCGGCCAGCCCGATGCCGAGCAGCACGAGGTTCAACCCGCCGATCGCGAGGCCGATGCGCCAGGTGAGCTCGCCGAGGTGGCGGGGCGTCGGCTGCGTCATCAGCGCCCAGGTGCTGCGCGCCTTCGGCGGCAGGTCGTCGAGCGCACTGCGCGGCGCCTCGCCAGCCAGCGCGCGGTAGGTCTCGAAGCTGGCGACGCGCTTCTCGCCGGTGGCGAAGTCGATGTCGCTGCGCTGGCCGCGCTCGAGCAGCACCCAGCGCTGGCCGGCGTCCATCTCGACGCGGCCGCTGCGCGCCGAGGTCACGCTCTCGCCGCCGTCGCGGCGCTCGAGCACGAAGACGTTGCGCGCGAAGTTGCCCTCGCCGGCATCGCGGTCGACGAAGAACACGCGCCGGCCGTCGCTCGACACCTGGAACTCCCCGGGCGTGATGCGCGCGAGGTCGGAGCGCTGTTCGTAGCGGAACTTCAGCTCCTCGATCTGCCGGTTGCCCCAGGGCCAGACGAAGAGCGCCAGCAGCGCCACCAGCAGCAGCACCGGCCAGGCCAGCCGCAGGACCGGCGCGACGACCCGCGACAGACCGACGCCGGCGGAGAACCAGATCACCATCTCGCTGTCGCGGTACATGCGTGTCAGCGTGCCCACCACGGCGACGAACAACGACAGGCTCAGGATGGTCGGCAGATGCTCGAGCGAGATGTAGCCGAGCAGCAGCACCACGTCCTGCGGGGCGATCGCGCCGCCCGCGGCCTGGCCGAGCGTGCGGATCAGGAACATCGTGATCACGATCGTCAGGATCACGATCAGCGTCGCGGCGAAGGAGCGTGCGAGGTCTCGCCGCAGAGTCGAATCGAATAACATCGTTGGATATCGAAACGGATACTCATTATGAACTTTCGTGTTCAGACCCAGGGTTCGGACAAGCTCTCGCAGACCGCGGCCGATGCGCTGCTGGTCGTGCTGTGGGGCGACCTGAAGAAGCAGTGCCTGGATGCGCCGCTCGCCGGCCTGCTGGCCGATGCCGTCACTGCCGGTGACCTGCAGCCCAAGGCGGGCCGCGTCCTGTACCTGCACCGTCCGGCCGGCGTCAAGGCCGGCCGTCTGGTCTTCGCCGTGGCCGCCGACGAAAGTCCGAAGGCCGTGCACACGGCGGTCGGCGCAGCGCTGGGCGGGCTCAAGGGCCTGGGCGCGAAGCAGCTCGCGGTGGCGCTTGTCGGCGGTGCGCTCGACGCAGCGCGGGCCGAGGCGGTGGTCGCCGCGGCGACCGATGCGCTCTACCTCTACCGCCACACCAAGCCGAGTGCCGGCCCCGCACCGACGCTGGCCGGCATCACGCTGCTGGCCGGCAAGGACGAGGCCGCGGCGGCGCGTGCCGGCGTGGCGCGCGGGCAGGGCGTGGCCGCGGGCGTGACGCTGGCGCGGGAATGCGCCAACCGGCCGGCCAACCACTGCACGCCGAGCTTCCTCGCGGCCGAGGCCAAGAAGCTCGCCAAGGCGCATGGCTTCAAGGTCCAGGTGCTCGAGCGCAAGGACTGCGAGAAGCTCGGCATGGGCTCCTTCCTGGCCGTCGCCCAGGGCTCGGACGAGCCGCTGAAGTTCATCGTGCTGCGCCACGACGGCGGCCCCAAGACCCAGGCGCCGGTGGTGCTGGTCGGCAAGGGCATCACCTTCGACACCGGCGGCATCTCGATCAAGCCCGCCGCCGAGATGGACGAGATGAAGTTCGACATGGGCGGCGCGGCCAGCGTCCTCGGCACCTTCCGCGCGCTCGGCGAACTGAAGCCCAAGCTCAACGTCATCGGCCTGATCCCGGCCTGCGAGAACATGCCCAGCGGCCGCGCGGTCAAGCCGGGCGATGTCGTCACCAGCATGAGCGGCCAGACCATCGAGGTGCTGAACACCGACGCCGAGGGCCGCCTGATCCTGTGCGACGCGCTGACCTACGCCGAGCGCTTCAAGCCCGCCGCGGTGATCGACATCGCGACGCTGACCGGCGCCTGCGTGATCGCCCTCGGCGCGCACCGCTCGGGCCTGTTTAGCCCCGACGACCAGCTCGCCGAGGCGCTGCTCGCGGCCGGTGCTGCGGGCCTGGATCCGGCTTGGCGCATGCCGCTGGACGACGAGTACGACGAGGCGCTGAAGAGCAACTTCGCCGACATGGGCAACGTCGGCGGCCGTGCCGGCGGCGCGATCACCGCGGCGATGTTCCTGAAGAAGTTTGCCGGCAAGTACCCCTGGGCCCACCTCGACATCGCCGGCACCGCCTGGAAGTCCGGCGCCGCCAAGGGCGCCACCGGCCGGCCGGTGCCGCTGCTCACGCACTTCCTGCTGTCGCGCGCCGGCTGAGCGGCGGCGCCGTCTGGCGGTCGCGATGACCGAAGTCCATTTCCACACCGGCCTCGACGACCCGCTGGCCTACGCCTGCCGGCTGCTGCGCAAGGCCCGCGTCCGGGACGCGCGGCTGGTGGTGGCCGGCGAGCCGGATCAGCTCGACCGGCTCGACGTGCTGCTCTGGACCTTCGAGCCTCAGGGCTTCCTGCCCCATGCGCGGCTGCGGGAGGGCACCACGCCCCCGGCGCGGCTCGCCGACACACCGATCTGGCTGGCCGATGCGCCGGCCAGCGCGCCGTACCATGAGGTGCTCGTCAACCTGGGCAGCGCGGTCTGCGGTGGCTTCGAGAGCTTCGAGCGACTGATCGAGCTGGTCGGGCGCGATCCCCGGGACGTGGCGGCCGGCCGGCAGCGCTGGCAGCACTTCAAGGCCCGCGGCTACCCCGTCACCCACGTGGAGCGCGGCGAATGAAGAGCGGCCCGCGTCCGCCGGCACCCCGCCAGGTGCCCACGCTCACCGAGGTGCTGCTGGTGCCCGACGGCGCAGCGCCCCGGCCGGCGCCGGCCGCCGCGGCGGCTCCCGCCGACGATGCCGAGCACGCCGAACTGGTGCGCCGCGTGCTCGCCACGCTGCACCAGCGGCTGGATGCCACGCTCGAGCCGCGCCTGCGCGCGGCCATCGTGCCGGCCGTTCAGGCCATCGGCGATGCGCTGCTCGCCGAGGCGCGCGCGCAGGTCGGCGAGGCGGTGCGCGAAGCCGTGCGCGAGGTGGTCGCCGAAGAGCTGGCCCGGCGCCGCCCCCGCGACCGGCCGCCGCGGTGAGGGGCCGCGCGGGCCGCCGTCGCCCGCGACGCTGGCGGCCCGAAAACTGCTCTATCCTCCCGCCCAATCCCGTTTCCTTCCAAGAGGAGCCTTCCCCATGAAGCTACGCATCGTCTCCGTCGCGGTTTCGTCCGCGCTCGCGATCCTGCTCGTCGGCTGCGGCAAGAAGCAGGAGGCCGCCCCCGACGAGCTGGTGGTCCGCATCGGCCATGTCGGCCCGGTCAGCGGCCAGAGTGCCCACCTCGGCAAGGACAACGAGAACGGCGCCCGCATGGCCATCGACGACCTCAATGCGAAGGGCCTCGTGATCGGCGGCAAGAAGGCGAAGTTCGAACTCGTCGCCGAGGACGACGCGGCCGATCCGAAGCAGGGCGCCGCGGTGGCGCAGAAGCTCGTCGACCTCAAGGTCAACGGCGTCGTCGGCCACCTCAATTCGGGCACCACCATCCCGGCATCGGCGATCTACAACGCCGCCGGCATCCCGCAGATCTCGCCGTCGGCCACCAACCCGAAGTACACGCGCCAGGGCTTCAAGACCGCATTCCGGGTTGTCGCCGACGACGTGCACCTGGGCGGCACGCTCGGCCGCTATGCGATGGGCGAGCTGAAGGGCGCCTCGATCGCGGTGATCGACGACCGCACGGCCTATGGCCAGGGCGTCGCCGACGAGTTCGAGAACGGCGTCAAGGGCTCGGGCGGCAGCGTCGTCGGACGCGAGTTCACGACCGACAAGGCGACCGAGTTCTCCAGCATCCTCTCGGGCATCAAGGCCAAGAACCCCGACATCGTGTTCTTCGGCGGCATGGACTCGGTGGCCGGGCCGATGCTGCGCCAGCTCAAGCAGCTCGGCGTGAACGCCAAGCTCCTCGGCGGCGACGGCATCTGCACCTCCGAGCTGGCCAAGCTCGCGGCCGGCTCGATGGAAGACGGGCAGGTGGTGTGCGCCGAGGCCGGCGGTGTCGAGGGCGAGCAGAAGGCCGGCATGACCGAGTTCTACGCGCGCTACAAGGCCAAGTTCAACGACGACGTCAAGCTGTACGCCCCCTACGTCTACGACGCGGTGATGGTGATGGCCGAGGCGATGGTCAAGGCCGGCTCCGCCGACCCGGCCACCTACCTGCCCGCACTCGCGAAGACCGAGGGCTACAAGGGCGTGACCGGCACGATCACTTTCGACGAGAAGGGCGACATCAAGAACGGCGCGCTGACGCTCTACACCTACAAGGGTGGCCAGAAGGAACAGATCGCGGTGGTGCGCTGAGCGGCGCCCGGTGCCGGACCGCCGCTTAGAATCTGCGGTTCCGGAGAGATGGATGAGCGGTTTAAGTCGCACGCCTGGAAAGCGTGTGAGGGTTAACAGCCCTCCGCGGGTTCGAATCCCGCTCTCTCCGCCAGCACGCCAGGAAAAACGGGCCTTCGGGCCCGTTTTGCATGACGGTGTTGCCCGACGCTCGCGGGGGCGGGCGGTGACTGCGGCGCGTCAGGCGCTTCGCGCGAGCGCATGCCGCTGCAACGCCTGCAGCGGCACGATCTCGAGCGCGCGCTCGTGCGTGCTCTCCAGCACCACCGGCGGCGCGACGCCGGCGTCGTAGGCTTCCTGCCAGCGCCGCGCGCACAGGCACCAGCGGTCGCCCGGGAGCAGCCCGGGGAAGCGCCATTGCGGCCGCGGCGTGACGAGGTCGTTGCCATGCTCGCGCGCGAACGCGAGGAACTCGGCCGTCATGCGCGCGCACACCCAGTGGGAACCGGCGTCGCCGTCGGTGGCGCTGCAGCAGCCGTCGCGCAGCCAGCCGGTCAGGGGGTCGTAGGAGCAGGCCAGCAGCGCCGTGCCGAGCACGTTGCGGGCGGTGTCGGGCTCGCTCATTTGGCGGCGGCCGGCGGTCCCTTGATGAGCGTCATCGCGGTGCCGATCAGCGTGGCGACCTCGCCCATGTGGCCGGGCACGATCATGGTGTTGTTCTTCTGGGCGAGCTGGCCATAGGCCTCGACCGCCTTCTCGGCCACCTTGAGCTGCACCGCCTGCTCGCCGCCGGGCTCGCGGATCGCGGCGGCCACCTGGCGGATCGCCTCGGCGGTGGCCTCGGCCACGGCGATGATCGCCGCGGCTTCGCCCTGGGCGGTGTTGATCTCGGCCTGCTTCTCGCCCTCGGAGCGAGCAATGAAGGCCTCGCGCTCGCCGGTGGCGATGTTGATCTGCTCCTGGCGACGGCCTTCCGAGGCGGCGATCAGCGCGCGCTTCTCCCGCTCGGCGGTGATCTGCTGCTGCATGGCGCGCAGGATCTCGGCCGGCGGCGTCAGGTCCTTGATCTCGTAGCGCAGCACCTTGACGCCCCAGTTCAGCGCCGCCTCGTCGAGCGCCTGCACCACCTGGGCGTTGATCGACTCGCGCTCCTCGAAGGTGCGGTCGAGCTCCATCTTGCCGATCATGCTGCGCAGCGTGGTCTGCGCGAGCTGGGTGATCGCGACGATGTAGTTCGACGAGCCGTAGCTCGCGCGCATCGCATCGGTGACCTGGAAGTAGAGGATGCCATCGACGGTGAGCTGGGTGTTGTCCTTGGTGATGCAGACCTGGCTGGGCACGTCGAGCGGGATCTCCTTCAGCGAATGCTTGTAGGCCAGCCGGTCGACGAAGGGCACGAGGAAGTTCAGCCCCGGGGTCAGCGTCGCGTGGTACTTGCCGAGTCGCTCGACCACCCAGGCGTTCTGCTGCGGCACGACCTTGACCGAGCGGGCGATGAAGATGACGGCGACGACGAGCAGGACGAGGGCGATGATTTCCATGGCGGTCCGATGGAGGTGGGGAAGGCGTCAGCGGCCGAGCAGCAGGCGGTTGCCCTCGACCGCGCGGATGGTGCAGGTGCCCGGTGTCGGCGGTGTGTCGTCGTGCCAGCGGGCCGACCACTGCGCGCCGCGGTAGGACACCTGGGCCTGGCCCTCGGCGTCCCAGGCGTCGACGCGGACCCGCTCGCCGATGTCGAGGTTGACGTCGCGGTTGGCGCCGGCCGGCGCCGCGACCGGCCGGGCGCGGCGCTTCAGGTGCCAGGCCGCCACGGCACCGCCGCCGACCACGGCCGCGACGACCAACTGGGCCGACAGGCCCAGCCCGGCATGCGCTGCCAGCGCCGCCGCCGCCACACCGAGCGCCAGCATCAGCAGGTAGAAGGTGCCGGTGGTCAGCTCGGCCGCCACCAGCGCCCCGCAGACCACCCACCACCACGTGGACGCGCTCCAATCCATGCCCGCTTCTCCCGCGCCCCGCGGCGCCCTGCGCGGTTCAGTTTACGCCGCGCACGCCGCGTCATCGGCGCCGCGCCGCGATGGGTCTACACTGCGCGCCTTCTCGAGCGGCAGCCGGCCGCCGGCGCCCGCCTTCCGGAGGCCTTTCGATGCTGCGTTTCCGCTTCCCCATCGTCATCATCGACGAGGACTATCGCTCCGAGAACACCTCGGGTCTGGGCATCCGCGCGCTCGCCGACGCGATCCAGAAGGAAGGCATGGAGGTGCTGGGGGTCACCAGCTACGGTGACCTCGCCCAGTTCGCGCAGCAGCAGAGCCGCGCCAGCGCCTTCATCCTGTCGATCGACGACAACGAGTTCGTCCACGAGGGCCCGGAGCTCGCGCCGGCGGTGCTCAACCTGCGCCAGTTCATCACCGAGATCCGCCGCAAGAACCTCGAGATCCCGATCTACCTGTACGGCGAGACGCGCACCTCGCAGCACCTGCCCAACGACGTGTTGCGGGAGTTGCACGGCTTCATCCACATGTTCGAGGACACGCCGGAGTTCGTGGCCCGCCACATCATCCGCGAGGCCAAGAGCTACCTCGACGGGCTGGCTCCGCCGTTCTTCCGCGCGCTGGTCGACTACGCGCAGGACGGCTCCTACTCCTGGCACTGCCCCGGGCACTCGGGCGGCGTGGCCTTCCTGAAGAGCCCGGTCGGCCAGATGTTCCACCAGTTCTTCGGCGAGAACATGCTGCGCGCAGACGTCTGCAACTCGGTCGACGAGCTCGGCCAGCTGCTCGACCACACCGGCCCGGTAGCGCAGAGCGAGCGCAACGCCGCGCGCATCTTCAACGCCGACCACTGCTTCTTCGTCACCAACGGTACCAGCACCAGCAACAAGATGGTCTGGCACCACACGGTGGCGCCGGACGACGTGGTGGTGGTGGACCGCAACTGCCACAAGTCCATCCTGCACGCGATCATCATGACCGGCGCGGTGCCGGTCTTCCTGCCACCGACGCGCAACCACCTCGGCATCATCGGCCCGATCCCGCGCGCCGAGTTCGAGCCCGAGGCGATCCGCAGGCGCATCGCCGCCAATCCGCTGCTCGCGCACGTGGACCCGGCGAGCGTCAGGCCGCGCATCCTGACGCTGACGCAGAGCACCTACGACGGCGTGCTCTACAACACCGAGACGATCAAGGCCCAGCTCGACGGCTGGATCGACACGCTGCACTTCGACGAGGCCTGGCTGCCGCACGCCGCCTTCCACAAGTTCTACGGCGACTTCCATGCGATGGGCAAGTACCGCACGCGGCCCAAGCAGGCCGTCGTGTACGCCACGCAGAGCACGCACAAGCTGCTCGCCGGCATCAGTCAGGCCTCTCAGGTGCTGGTGCAGGACTCGCAGACGGTCAAGCTCGACCGCCACCTGTTCAACGAGGCCTACCTGATGCACACCTCGACCTCGCCGCAGTACTCGATCATCGCGAGCTGCGACGTCGCCGCCGCGATGATGGAGCCGCCCGGCGGCACCGCACTGGTCGAGGAGAGCATCCAGGAGGCGCTGGACTTCCGCCGTGCGATGCGCAAGGTCGACAAGGAATTCGGCAAGGACTGGTGGTTCAAGGTCTGGGGCCCGGACAAGCTGGCCGACGACGGCATCGGCAAGCCCGAGGACTGGATGATCAAGGCCGAGGCCAAGTGGCACGGCTTCGGGCCGCTGGCCGACGGCTTCAACATGCTCGACCCGATCAAGAGCACGATCGTCACGCCGGGCCTGGACGTGAACGGCAAGTTCGCCAAGACGGGTATCCCGGCGTCGATCGTCACGAAGTTCCTCGCCGAGCATGGCGTGATCGTCGAGAAGACCGGCCTGTACTCCTTCTTCATCATGTTCACGATCGGCATCACCAAGGGCCGCTGGAACACGATGCTGACGGCGCTGCAGCAGTTCAAGGACGACTACGACAAGAACGCACCGCTGTGGCGCATCCTGCCGGAGTTCTGCGCCGCCCACCCGCGCTACGAGCGCATGGGCCTGCGCGACCTGGCGCAGGCGATCCACGAGGCCTACATGGCCGGCGACATCGCTCGACTGACCACCGATATGTATCTGTCCGACCTGCAGCCGGCGATGAAGCCCAGCGAGGCCTACGCCCACATCGCGCACCGCAAGACCGAGCGCGTCGAGATCGAGGCGCTGGAAGGGCGCATCACGACCTCGCTGCTGACGCCGTATCCGCCGGGCATCCCCCTCTTGATCCCGGGCGAGCGCTTCAACCGGAAGATCGTCGACTATCTGCGCTTCACGCGCGACTTCAACAAGCGCTTCCCCGGCTTCGACACCGACGTGCACGGCCTCGTCGAGGAGGAACTCGAGGAGGGCGGCAAGCGCTACTACGTGGACTGCGTCGCCGCCTGAGCGCCGTCGCGCGGCCTCAGGCTTCGCTCATCCCGCTGGCGACGCGGCTGAAGCCGGCGTCGACGTAGGTGATCTCGGCCGTCACACCGGCGGCCAGGTCGCTGAGCAGGAAGGCCGCGACGTTGCCGACATCGTCGATCGTCACGTTGCGCTTCAGCGGCGCGTTCTGCTCGACCACGTCGAGGATCTTGCCGAAGCCCTTGATGCCGCTGGCGGCCAGCGTCTTGATCGGTCCTGCCGAGATGCCGTTGACGCGGATGCCGCGGCCGCCCAGGCTCGCGGCCAGGTAGCGCACGCTGGCCTCCAGCGAGGCCTTGGCGAGGCCCATGGTGTTGTAGTTGGGCACGACGCGGTCGCTGCCGAGGTAGGTCAGTGTCAGCAGCGCAGCCTGGTCCGACAGCCGCGGGGCGGCTGCCTTGGCCATCGCCGGGAAGCTGTAGGACGAGATGTCGTGGGCGATCTTGAAGGCCTCGCGCGACAGGCCCTCGAGGAAGTCGCCGGCGATCGCCTCGCGCGGCGCGAAGCCGATCGAGTGGACGAAGCCGTCGAACGTCGGCCACGCCTCGCCGAGGCCGTCGAACAGGGCCTGGATCTGGGCATCGTCGGCCACGTCGCAGTCGAAGACCAGTTCGGAGCCGAATTCCTTGGCGAAGTCGACGATCCGGCCCTTGAAGCGCTCGCCGACATAGCTGAAAGCGAGTTCGGCCCCCTCGCGGTGGCAGGCCCGGGCGATGCCATAGGCGATCGAGCGGTTGGACAGGAGGCCCGTGATCAGCAGGCGCTTGCCGGCGAGAAAGCCCATGGTCGGCTCCAGGTTTGGGGGGTCGGGAGCCCGAAATTCTGGCATGCGGACCCGTCCGTGGCCGGCCCTTGACACTCCCGCGGCTTGCCGTTAAGGCCTGCCCAGGCTACAATGCGCGCTTCGCTAGACCATGAATTGGGCAGGGAAATCCAGCCCTTTTTTTTTGGTCGCGTCTCTTTGGAACAAGCAGCGCAGGACCGAACGTTTGAACTGGCAGGCCGCCGTGGAGAAGACCGTCGCCGGGCTCGGGTACGAGCTGGTGGAATGCGAGCGTGGCTCGCAGGGTCTGCTGCGCGTCACGATCGACCGGATGCCCGGCCAGGCCTACGCGAGCGATGGCGAGTCGGTCACCGTGGACGACTGCGAGAAGGTCACGCGCCAGCTGCAGCTCGTTCTGGAGGTCGAGGGCTGCGATTACAAGCGCCTCGAGGTGTCTTCGCCCGGGCTCGACCGGCCGCTGAAGACGGCTGAGCATTACGCGCGTTTTGCGGGCGAGCGCGTCGAGCTGACGCTGAAGCTGCCGTTCCAGGGGCGCAAGAAGTACGCCGGCGTGCTGATGCCGGGCGAGGGCGAAGCGCAGTGGGCGCTTCAGCTGGTGGCGCCCGAGCCGCCGCCCGGCAGCAAGGCGGCGCGTACCGCGAAGAAGCGGGTCACGCCGGCTGCGGCCGAGGCGCCGCCTGCACAGGTTTTGAGTTTCACGCTCGACGAAGTCCGCGAAGCCCGGCTGGTGCCGGTCGTGGACTTCAAGGGAAGACGCGGCCGGGCTCTCGAGCCCGAGGCGGCCGCGCAGGAATCCGGAGGTCACGAAGAATGAACCGCGAACTGTTGATGCTGGTGGACGCGATCGCTCGCGAGAAGAACGTCGAGCGCGAGGTCGTGTTCGGTGCCGTCGAGGCGGCGCTCGCCTCGGCGAGCAAGAAGCTGCACGGCGGCGAGGTGGACATGCGCGTGTCCGTCGACCGCGAGACCGGCGAGTACGAGACCTTCCGCCGCTGGCATGTCGTGCCCAACGAGGCCGGCCTGCAACTGCCCGATTCCGAGAAGCTGTTGTTCGAGGCCCAGGAGGAGATCCCGGACATCGAGGTCGACGACTACATCGAGGAGCAGGTCGAATCGGTGTCGATCGGCCGCATCGGCGCCCAGGCCGCCAAGCAGGTGATCCTGCAGAAGATCCGCGACGCCGAGCGCGAGCAGCTGCTCAACGACTTCCTGTCGCGCGGCGACAAGATCTTCGTCGGCACCGTCAAGCGGCTCGACAAGGGCGACATCATCGTCGAGAGCGGCCGCGTCGAAGGGCGCCTGCGCCGCAGCGAGATGATCGCCAAGGAGAACCTGCGCACCGGCGACCGCGTGCGCGCCT
>CAYLKR010000054.1:0-16229 GCA_964384225.1 uncultured Methylibium sp. | reverse complement strand
GGCGCGGCCGCACGCGCTTGACCGGCCGGGGGCGCGGCGCGGGCGCGGCGGCGGTCGACGACGGCGCGGCACGATCGGCCGCAGCGGATGCGGGCGGCGCGGTGGCCGCAGCGGGAGCCGGCATCGCGGCCGGCGCCACGCTGGCGGTCGGCGCCTCGAACAGCGGCGGGTCGGCGAACAGCGTGAAGCTGCGTGCGATGCGCGAACCGCAGCCGACGACGACCTCGATGGTGACGACGGGCTCGCTGATGCGGGTGGTGGTCAGCACGCGCAGCACGCGCTCGGTCGCACCCGGCAGGGCCGGCACCAGGCTGGCCGTCGTCGTGCCGCGCTGCTGGGCGATGTCGCCGAACTGGACCGTGGCAGCGACGCATTCGGGCGCGACATCCTCGCCGGGCTCGAGCCGCAGGGGGATGCGCAGGTCGACCGGCTGGCCGAGCACGACCGTGCCGGGCACGGCGCCGAAGCCCAACGCCGCTGCCCCCTGACCGATGCACCCGAATGCGAGTCCCAGCAACAGGTGGCGGAAGGCGAGCTTCATGCTTGGTCGTAGTTCTGGCCCGGGGCACTCTAGCATGAAGTAACCGCTTGTCCGCCCCCGCGATACCTGGGGACGACACGGCGCCAGGTCGCCGCGGCGCGACGCGTGACACACTGACGGCCCTTTCCTCGCTGCCCCACCGCCCGGCCATGCGCACCGCCCGCCCCACCCCGAGCCGATCCGCGTGATGGACGGCACCGCTCGCGCACGGCGTCGCCTCTACCTGATGCGGCACGGATCGGTCGACTACTTCCGCGCCGACGGCTCGCCGCTGCCGCCCGAGGGCGTGTCGCTGAACGCCCACGGCGAACGCCAGGCCGACGCGGCCGGCGCGCTGTTCGCGCGTTCGCAGGTGCGCTTCGACCGCGTCGTCACCAGCGGGCTGCCACGCACCGTGCAGACCGCCGAGCGCGTGCTCGCGGCCTGCGGTCAGGCGCTCGAGCCGCTGCACGACGCCGCGCTGCAGGAGATCCGCGGCGGCCGTCTGGCCGACATCCCGCGCGATGCGATCGAGGACGCCTTCCTCGGCGCGTTCCGGCCCGGCCCGGACATCGAGCGGCAGCGCTTCCTCGGCGGTGAGTCGGTCGGCGAGCTGCTCGACCGCAGCCTGCCGGCCTTCGAGCGCTGGCGTGCGCGCGACGACTGGAGCTGCCTGCTGCTGGTGCTGCACGGCGGCGTGAACCGCGCGATCCTCTCGACGCTGCTCGCCGGCCGGCGCGCCTTCTTCGGCGGGCTCGAACAGCACCCGGCCTGCATCAACGTCTGCGACCTCGATGCCGACGGCGAAGCGGTGGTGCGCGCGATCAACCTCGCGCCCACGCAGTGGCTGCAACACGACGACAGGCTCACGACGATGGAGCGGCTGCTCGCGCAATACCTGCAACGCTGAGCGCTGTCACGCCGGAGACAAACCATGGAAGCCTCGACTCTTACACTCGACGAGCAGCAGCACATCGACAACGGCCCGTGGTTCAGCAAGCTCTCCCCTGCCCTGCGCGCGGACATCCTCGGGCGCGCCCACGTGCGCAGGCTGGCCGACGGCGCCTTGCTGACGGCGCGCGGCACGACGGCCGACGAATGGTGCGGCGTCGCGCGGGGCGCGGTGCGCATCAGCTCGGTGTCGCTGTCGGGCAAGCAGATCACGCTCACCTATGCCGAGCCCGGCGTGTGGTTCGGCGACATCGCGCTGTTCGACGGCCTGCCGCGCACCCACGACGCCAACGCGCACGGCGACACCACGCTGCTGGTCGTTCGCAAGGCCGACTTTCGCGAGCTGCTGTCGCGACACGTCGAGCTCTACGACGCGCTACTGAGGCTGCAGTGCCGGCGGCTGCGGCTGATGTTCGACGTCGTCGAGGACCTCAACACGCGCCCGCTCGCCGCGCGGCTCGCCAAGCAGGTGCTGCTGCTGGCGCGCAGCTACGGCATCGCCGAGGGCGAGGAGATCCGCATCGGGCTGCAGCTCGCGCAGGAGGACTTGGCGCAGCTGCTCGGCGCGTCGCGCCAGCGCGTCAACCAGGAGCTCAAGGGCTTCGAGCGCGACGGCGCGCTGCGCGTGGAGCCGACGCGGCTGGTCGTGCTGTCGCGCGCCAAGCTGCTGGCGATTGCCGAGCGCTGAGCGGCACGGCGTCGCCGCCGGAGGCGGCCCGATGAGCGACGCTGCGCACGCCTTCGACGTCGCCGCGCTGCACGCCCACCTCGAGGGGCATCTCGCAGGCTATGCCGGCCCGTTGACGGTGCGGCGCTTCGAGGGCGGGCAATCGAACCCGACCTACCAGCTCGTCACGCCCGGCCGACGCTACGTCATGCGCAGCAAGCCCGGCCCGAAGGCCAAGCTGCTGCCGTCGGCCCATGCGATCGAGCGCGAGTACGCCGTCATGCACGCGCTCCACGGCAGCGAGGTGCCGGTGCCGCGCATGCTGTTGCTGTGCGAGGACGAGGGCGTGATCGGCCGCGCCTTCTACGTGATGGAGTTCGTCGAAGGCCGGGTGCTGTGGGAGCAGTCGCTGCCCGGCTTCACGCCCGACGGCCGCGGCGCGGTCTACGACGAGATGAACCGCGTGATCGCCGCGCTGCACCGCGTCGACGTCGAGCGTGCCGGGCTCCTCGGCTACGGCAAGCCCGGCAACTACTTCGAGCGCCAGATCGCGCGCTGGAGCAGGCAGTACCAGGCCTCGCTGTGCCCGGAGCTCGCGCCGATCGCCGCGATGGACCGCCTGATCGAGTGGCTGCCGGCGCACCTGCCGGCGGGCGCGCGCGACGAGCGCGAGGTCGCGGTGGTGCACGGCGACTTCCGGCTCGACAACCTCGTGTTCCATCCGAACGAGCCGCGCATCGTCGCGGTGCTCGACTGGGAGCTGTCGACGCTCGGCCACCCGCTGGCCGACTTCAGCTACCACTGCATGAGCTGGCACATCGCGCCCGGCAGCTTCCGCGGCATCGGTGGGCTCGACCTCGCAGCGCTCGGCATCCCCGGCGAGCGTGCCTACATCGAGCGCTACTGCCGGCGCACCGGCCGCGCCGACCTCGACGCGGTGCTCGCCGACTGGAACTTCTACCTCGCCTACAACCTGTTCCGCATGGCCGGCATCCTGCAGGGCATCGCGCGGCGGGTCGTCGACGGCACGGCGGCCAGCGCCCAGGCGCGCGAGGCCGCTGCCGGCGCGCGGCCGCTGGCCGAGCTCGGCTGGGCGATCGCGCAACGCGGCTGAGGCAGCGCCGCACGAGGACCCGACGATGGACTTCGCCTATTCCGCCCGCACGCTCGAGCTGCAGCAACGCCTGCTGCGCTTCATGGACGAGCACATCTACCCGAACGAGGCGCGCTACCACGCCGAGATCGAGGGGAACACGCGCGCCGGCCGGCGCTGGACGCCGCTGACGCTGATCGAGGAGCTCAAGCCGAAGGCGCGCGCCGCCGGGCTGTGGAACCTGTTCCTGCCGCCGAGCGCGATGGGCGCGGCCGACCCCGGCGCGGCGGCGCGCGAGGGCGGTTTGTCGAACAGCGACTACGCGCCGCTGGCCGAGATCATGGGCCGCGTGCCCTGGGCGCCGGAGGTGTTCAACTGCAACGCGCCGGACACCGGCAACATGGAGACGATCGAGCGCTACGGCACGCCAGAGCAGAAGGCGCGCTGGCTCGAGCCGCTGCTGCGCGGCGAGATCCGCAGCGCCTTCGCGATGACCGAGCCGGCGGTGGCCTCCTCCGACGCGACCAACATCCAGGCGCGCATCGAGCGCCGCGGCGACGAGTACGTCGTCAACGCGCGCAAGTGGTGGACCAGCGGCGCCGGCGATCCGCGCTGCGCGGTCTACATCGTCATGGGCAAGACCGACCCCGACGCGCCGCGCCACGCCCAGCAGTCGATGCTGCTGGTGCCGGCCGACACGCCGGGCATCACCGTGCTGCGGCCGCTGTCGGTGTTCGGTTACGACGATGCGCCGCACGGCCACATGGAGGTCGACTTCACCGACGTGCGCGTGCCCGCCTCGGCGCTGCTGCTCGGCGAGGGCCGCGGCTTCGAGATCGCGCAGGGCCGGCTCGGGCCGGGGCGCATCCACCACTGCATGCGCCTGATCGGCCTGGCCGAGCGCGCGCTGGAGCTGATGTGTGCGCGCGCCGCCCGGCGCGTCGCCTTCGGCAAGCCGGTCGCCGAGCAGGGCGTGACCCGCGAGCGCATCGCCGAGGCCCGCTGCCGCATCGAACAGGCACGCCTGCTGACGCTGAAGGCCGCCTGGACGATGGACCGCGCCGGCAACAAGGCCGCACAGGGGGACATCGCGATGATCAAGGTGATCGCGCCGACGATGGCCTGCCAGGTCATCGAGTGGGCGATCCAGGTGCACGGCGCCGCCGGACTGAGCGAGGACTTCCCGCTCGCCTACTTCTATGCCCACGCGCGCACGCTGCGCTTCGCGGACGGTCCGGACGAGGTGCACCGCAACGCGATCGCCAAGCTCGAGCTCGGCCGCGCCGCAGCGCGAGCCTAGGCGTCGGCACGGCCTGCGCCGCGCAGAGCGTCAGCGCGGCGGCAGGTCGCCGGCCTCGTCGTCCACCGCGTTGTCCGGGTAGGCCGACGGCAGGTTGTTGCCCCAGGCGGTGGTGCTGGTGTTCGGCCACTGCCCCTGCGACGAGCCCTCGGCGGCGACCAGCGCCCGCTGCGCCGCAGCCTCGAACAGCGACAGCGCGCCGTTCAGCAGCGCCTCGTCGGGCTGCAGCGACTCGATGCGCAGGTACAGCCGGCCGCGCAGCGTCATCAGCACCAGGGGTTCGTCGGGTCCGAGCCAGCGCGTCGCGATGTCGAGCTGCTGGGCGAGCTCGCCGTCGATCCAGGCCGCGAGCGACTCCGGCACGCTGCCCACGGCGGCGAAGCGGGCCTTCAGCGGCTTCATCGCCGCCAGCTGGGTCTTGGGGAACATCGCCAGCCAGCGCATCTCCTCGGGCATGCCGGAGTCGATGCGGGTCTGCATGTCCTGCGTGAACAGCGCGTAGGCGGACTGCTCGAGTTCCTCGGCCAGCGCGCGCGAGGTCACGAGCATCTGCAGGCCATGGGGCAGGCCGAGGTCCATGCGCAGGCGCAGCTCGCGCTCGAGGATGTAGGCGCGCTGCGGCGGCCCCCACTCCATGCGCCACGGCGTGCCGTGCATCGCGCCTTCGACGACGACGCCCTCGTCGTCGCGCACGCGCTTGAGCGCCAGGCCCCGCTGCCGCGCCCAGCCCTGCATCGCCCGCGGGTCGGGCCCGCCGCGGCTTCCGCCGATCCAGCGTTTCAGGGATTCGAGCATGTGGCGATGCGATGGACTAGAGTGAGCCGGCGTGCCGTGCGATCGACGCGCCGATGACGCCGAGGAGCCGCGACGTGACGATTCGAGTGTATTCCTGGGCCACGCCCAACGGCCACAAGGTCCACATCATGCTGGAAGAGTGTGGCCTGCCCTACCACCCGGTCCCGGTGGACATCGGCGCGGGCGAGCAGTTCGCCCCCGACTTCCTGGCGATCAGCCCGAACAACAAGATCCCCGCGATCGTCGACCCCGACGGGCCGGACGGCCGGCCGATCTCGCTGTTCGAGTCGGGCGCGATCCTGCTCTACCTGGCCGCCAAGACCGGCAAGCTGTTGCCCGCCGACGTGCGCGGCAAGTACGAGGTGCTGCAGTGGCTGATGTTCCAGATGGGCGGCGTCGGGCCGATGCTCGGCCAGACGCACCACTTCCGGCTCTACGCGCCCGAGAAGATCCCCTACGCGATCGACCGCTACACGAACGAGGCGAAGCGCCTGTACGGCGTGATGGACACCCGGCTCGCGCGCTCGCGCTACCTCGGCGGCCCCGACTACAGCATCGCCGACATCGCCGTCTTCCCCTGGCTGCGGTCCTGGAAGAACCAGGGCATCGACTGGACCGACTACCCGCACCTCAAGGGCTGGTTCGACGAGGTCGCCGGCCGCCCGGCGGTGCAGCGCGGCGTCGCGGTGCTGGCCGACAAGCGCAAGCCGCTGACCGACGACAAGGCGCGGCAGGCGCTGTTCGGCGACGAGCAGTACCGCCGCCATCACGGCGGGCGCGACGCCTCCTGACCGAGCCCGTCGCGTCGTGCGCCGCCTTGCGCCTGCGCCTCGCTGACGGCGCAGCAGCCCAGCACCTCGTCGACGACGCGCAACGTCGCGCCGAGCTCCAGCGGCTTGGTCAGGTAGTCGTGCACGCCGCGCTGGCGCATCGCCGAGATCTGTGCGTGTGTCGCATCGGCCGAGACGACGACGATCGGCAGCGTCGCGCCGCGCGGCTCGGACCGCAGCGCGGCGAGCACGGCGTCGCCGTCGGCGTCGGGCAGGTGCATGTCCAGCAGTACCAGGTCCGGCCATTCGCGGCGCGCCGCGGCCAACCCGCTGGCGGCGTCGGTGCAGACCTCGAGCACGACCTCGGGCCGCTGGCGCAGGATCGCGCGCATCAGCTGGGCGTTGACCTCGTTGTCCTCGATGTAGAGCACGCGGCCGCGTGACGGCCGTGGCGCAGCCGCGGCCGCGGCCGGCTGCGGCTCGGCCGGCACGGCGGCCTGCGCAGCGTCCGCGGCAGGCAGCCGGACCTCGATCGTGGTGCCGACGCCCGGCTCGCTGCGCACGTCCATGCGCCCCTGCATCAGCTCGACGAGGTGACGGGTAATCACCAGCCCGATGCCGGTGCCCTCGATGCCGCTGCGCTCGCGGCCGAGCCGGTTGAAGGGCTCGTAGAGGTGCTGCATCTGCTCGGGCGTCATTCCGGGCCCGGTGTCGGCCACGGTGAGGCACACGCCGTCGGCATCGGCCCGTCCCGAGAGCCGCACCGTCCCCTGCGGCCGGTTGTACTTGGCCGCATTGCCGACCAGGTTGACGAGCACCTGCACCAGGCGCGTCTCGTCGGCGGCGGCGCGCAGCGCGGCGTCGTCGAGCTCGATCGTCAGCCTGACGTCCTGCGGCTGGAGGTGAGGCTGGACGATCTGCGCGACCTGCTCGAAGACCGCTGCCAGCGACACCGGCCCGATGCTCACGCGCAGCCTGCCGGCTTCGATGCGGGCGAGGTCGAGCACGTCCTCGATCAGGCGGACAAGGTGCCAGCCGGCGCGCTGGATGTGCTGCAGCCGCTCGTGCTGGCGCGGCGCGACCGGCAGCTCGGCGTCGACAGCCAGCAGCTGCGCGTAGCCGAGGATCGCGTTCAGCGGGGTGCGCAGCTCATGGCTCATGCGCGACAGGAAGTCCGACTTCGCACGGTTGGCCGCCTCGGCGCTGAGCCGTGCCAGCTCGAGCTGCTCGGCGCGCCGCCGCTCGGTGATGTCGACGGCCACCAGCAGGAAGCCCTTCAGCGCGCCGTCGGCGGCGCGGATCGAGGTGACCGCCACGGAGACGTCGACGCGGCTGCCGTCGCGGCGCACGAAGGACCAGTCGCGCACCTCGTAGCCGCTGTGGCGCGGCTCCACGGCCAGTGCCTCGAAGCCGGCGATCGCCTGGCCGTGGCGCTGGCTCAGCACGGCTGCGCGTGCGGCGACCTCGTCGGCATCGTGCCAGGCCATCGGCGTCAGCTGGCCGACGACTTCCGACGCGCGCCAGCCGAGCAGGCGCTGGGCACCGATGTTGAACATGGTCACGCGGCCGGCCGGGTCGGTGGCGACGATGGCCACCTGGGTCGCCGCATCCAGCACCGCCTGCAGGTCGCGCTGGGCGGCGCGCGTCTGCTCGTCGCGTTCGTCGAGCTGCAGGAACAGGTCGCGCAGCCGCGTCCACACGGCGTTGAACTCGTCGGTGGAGAACACCAGCGTCGGCGGCGCGCCCTGCTCGACCGTGCGCTGCGCACCGTCGGCCAGCAGCACCACTTCCCGGCCGGTCTGGCGCGCCATGCGCCAACCGACGAACACGGCGAGGGCGACGCTCAGGGCCAGCAGGCCGGCGACCGCGCCACCGACGCGCCGCAGCGGCGCCATCACGCTCGACACCGGCTGGGCGACGACCACCGCCCAGCCGATCGGTGCCACCGGCAGCGCATGCACCAGCTCGTCGACGCCGTCGCGCACGATCCGGGCGCTGGCCTCGGTGCCGGCCAGCGCGGCCTGGACCGGCGCCAGCGGCTGCAGGCTCACCTGCTGCCGCGCCTGGCGCGCGTCGGGGTGCGCGATCACGCGGCCGGCGCGGTCGACGATCACGACCTGGGTGCCGCCGTCCTGTGCCAGCTCGGTGACCGAGCGCGACAGCGCCGACAGCGACAACTCCAACACCAGCAGCCCATCGCCCGCAGGCAGCGCCAGCCCGGCGGTCAGCTCGCCGGTCAGCGTCGACAGGAACGTCTCGGACCACACCGACCGGCGCTGCGCCCGCGCCTGCGCCACGTGCGGCTGGCCCGTCAGGTCCAAGCCGATGGTGTCGTCGAGCTCGCGCGCGGTGCCGCTGGCCAACGCGGCAGCGACGACGCGCCCACCGGCATCGACCGAGAACACGCCCTGCAGGAAGCGGTCGGTGAGCAGCAGTCCGCCGAGCGCGCGCTGGACCTCGGCCGGCGGTCGCGGGACGGCCAGGCCGTCGGCCAGCACCGCAGCGGCGTGCAGCCGCAGGTCGAGCTGCAGCGCCACCTGGTCGCGCACGGCCAGCGCCAGTTCGCGGTTGCGGGCCTCGGCCTGGTCGGTCAGCAGCGGCACCAGAAGTGCCCAGGTGGCACCGAACACCGCCAGCACCGGCAGCACGCCCAGCAGCAGGAACTGGCGCCGCAGGCGCGCGCCGAGCGAGCCACGGCCACGCGGCGCCGTGGCGCGGACGGCCGCGTCGTTCACGCCGGCACCGCCGCGTAACGGCCGTCGCGCAGTTCGGTCAGGTAGGGCGGGGCCAGGCAGTCGCCGAACTCGTCGAAGGTCAGCCGTCGCTGCAGACCGTCGATCTGTCGCACTTCGCGCAGCGCGGCCAGCAGGCCCTCGCTGCCCGCCGCGCGCAGGGCCGTGGCCGCCAGCTGCATCGCGTCATGGCCGTTGAGCGCGGTGTAGCCCGGGTCGTCGCCGAAGCGGGGACGGTAGCGCGCGACGAACTCCAGCCAGCGCGGCGCGGTACTGAAGCGATCGAAGAACTGCGTCACCAGCACGCCGTCGAGCGCCGCACCGCCGAGCCGCGGCAACTCCTCGGTGCCCGCCCATACCGACAGCCCGGCCGCAAAACCCGGCCGCAGGCGGCGAACCTGCTGCACGAGCACGGCGCTGTCGGCGGCGCTGGCGGCGATCGCCATGGCGTCGGCATCGCTCGCGGCGACGCGCTGCGCCAGCTCGACGAAGCGCACCCCCGGCCCGGCGACGTACTCCAGCGCAGGCAGTGCGCTGCCACCGTCGGCGACGAACTGCTCCGCCAGCGCGGTGTTCCAGCCCCGCGTGAAGGTCGCGTTGCCGATGTCGGTGACCGGCACGACGCGGCGCAGGCCGCGCCGGTACATCGCCCGACCGAGCTGGCGCGCGCTCGTCGCGGCATCGGAGACGACGCGGAAGAAGCCGTCGCGCCGACGGCTGAGCTCGTTGGCGCCCGCCAGCGGGCTGACCACCGGCACGCCGCGCTGTTCGGCGAGCGGCAGGATGGCGGCGGCCATCTGGCTCGTCATCGGGCCGATCAGGCAGGCGATCCCCGCGTCGAACAGTCCGGCGGCCTGGCGGCGCGCGACCTCGGCGTCCTGCTCGTCGTCGCGCGGCATCAGCTCGATCGGGCGCCCATCGATGCCGCCGGAGGCGTTGATCTCCTCCACGGCCAGCTCGGTCCCGTTGCGGCCACCGATGCCGAGGTCGGCGATGCGGCCGCTCAGGCCGCCCAGGAAACCCACCCGCAAGGGCGCGCGCGCCGTGCACGCGGGCAGCGCCGTCGCGGCCAGTGCGGCGGCCGCCGCCGCCAGACAACGCCGCCGACCGTGGAGCCCGGCGTCGGGGACCACGGAACGGATACGGTCTTCTTGCCGCGCGTACGTCACGCTGCATCCTTCGGAATCGGATGCGGCCAGCATAGCGCCGCCCCGGACGCAACGCCCTGGGGGTTGCGCCGACGCCGCACGAAAAGCCGAAGGGCCCCTCGCGGGGCCCTTCGGGTCGATCATCGGATGGGGTGGCTGATGGGACTCGAACCCACGACGACCAGAATCACAATCTGGGACTCTACCAACTGAGCTACAGCCACCGTAGAGCCGGCGATTATAGCGGCGACCTTCAGCTCCCGGCCGGGTCGACCGGCTTCACGGTGCCGGTGACCTGGACCTTCAGCCGCTCGCGCAGCGCACGGTAGTAGGCCTCGGCTTCCGCCTCGCCCCAGGCCTGCGCGTACTGGCTCCGCAGTTGAGCGGCATCGCCGGTCGACGGATCGCGCGGCAGGATGCGCGCGATCTGGACGACCGCGTAACCCTGGTCGCCGAAGTCGACGCCGGTCCACGACGGCAGCGGGGCCGGAGGTGCCTTCATGACCGCATCGATCAGTTCCTGGGGATAGGTCTGGGTCATGCCGCGCGACACCGTCATCGGCGGCTCCAGGCCCTGTGGCGCCTCGCCGCCACGCCACGCGGCCAGCCGGGCCTCGGCTTCCTTGCGGGCCAGCGCGGCGGCCTGCTGCGCGACGACGCGCTGCTTCACGGCCTCCTTGACCTCGTCGAAGGGCAGCTTGCGCGCCGGGGCGTGGTCGGTCACGCGCGCCGCCGCCAGCTGGTTCGCGCCGATCTCGATGGCTTCCGTGTTGCGCTTGTTGCGCAGCGCGTCGTCGGTGAACAGCGCCGTCAGGAACTTGGCGTTGGCCAGCGGGCCTTGCGCGCCCTGCTCCGGCGTGCGCGTCAACGCCTTGGCGGTCCTGATCTCGAGCTTCAGGCGCGTGGCCACGGGCTGGAGGCTGTCGGACTGCTCGTAGACCGTGTTGCTGAACGCCTCGGCAGCTTCGGCGAACTTGGCTTGCGCGAGCTGTCCCTTGATCTCGCTCTCGATCTCGGCACGCACCGCGTCGAAGCTCTTGCGCTCGCCGCCGCGCACGGCGGTCAACTGGATGATGTGGAAGCCGAAATCGGACTCGACGATGCCGCTGATCTCGCCCGGCTTCAGCGCGAAAGCCGCATCCTCGAAGGGCTTGACCATCGCGCCGCGGCCGAAGAAATCGAGGTCGCCGCCGTTGGCCGCCGAACCGGGGTCATCGGAGTTGGCCTTGGCGAGCTCGGCGAACCTGGCCGGCTCCTTCTTCACCTGGGCCAGCAGCGCCTCGGCCTTCGCGCGGGCCTTGTCGCGGTCGGCCGCGCTGGCGCCCTGCTCGGCCTTGACCAGGATGTGGCTCGCGCGGCGCTCCTCGGCACTGCCGAAGCGCGAGGCGTTCTGCTCGTAGAACTTGCGCAGTTCCTCCTCGGGGACGCTCACGTCGCCCTTGAGCGCCTCGAGGTCGAGCACCACGTACTCGATCGCCACGCGCTCGGGCACCTCGAAGCCCGTGCCGAGCCTCGGGTCGTCGTAGTAGGCCCGGACCTCGGCGTCGGTCGGCTGCACCTTGTCGACGTAGTTCTTGGCTTCGAAGCGCGCGACGCGGACCTCGCGCTGCTGGAACAGCGCGTCGAGCGCGACGTCGGCGCTGCGGGCGGCGGCCGGCGTGCTGGCACTGATGCCTTCGAGCACCTGGCGCATCGTCACGTCCTGGCGCAGCTGCAGTTCGAACTGCTGCGGGCTCAGGCCGCGCGCGATCAGGATCTCCTTGTTCAGCGCGCCCTCGGGCGTGCGCAGGAAGGCGAACTGCGGGTCGTTGCGGAACAGGCGCTGCAGCCGCGCATCGGTCGCGACGAGGTTCAGGCGGTCGGCCGAGGTCAGCAGCACGCGCTCGCGCACCAGAGACTCGAGCGACTGCAGCTTCATCTCCGGGCTGTCGAGCAGCGCCGCGTCGACCGTCGGCTGCTGGGCGCGAACGCGCTCGGTGAAATTGCGGTGCGCCGCGTCCCACTCGGCCTGGGTGATCGAGCGGCCCGCGACCTTGGCCACGCTCGCGCTGCCGGCGTTGAAGCTGCTGTAGCCCTCGATGCCGAAGAACACGAACGCGGGGAAGATCAGCAGCAGCAGCACGAACTGCATGATCCGGGTGTGCTTGCGGACG
The DNA here is from genome assembly GCA_964384225.1 of uncultured Methylibium sp. Lineage (GTDB taxonomy): Bacteria > Pseudomonadota > Gammaproteobacteria > Burkholderiales > Burkholderiaceae_C > Methylibium. The sequence continues at coordinate 4,100 of CAYLKR010000054.1, read as the reverse complement.
AACTCGAACATCTTGACCCTCGGAAGCTTCGGAACGGCCGGCTCCAGATGCGACAAAGGCGAACCGCGGTTCGCCTTCGCTCGGGGCCGGGTGCAGGCGCAGGACGCGCTACGGCACCGCCGCCATTCTAGGGGAGCGGTCCGACCCCTGCGGATGGTGGGTGCTGAGGGGTTCGAACCCCCGACCTACGCCTTGTAAGGGCGCCGCTCTACCGACTGAGCTAAGCACCCGGTGGGGCCGCGCCTGCTCAGTTGAGCGCGTCCTTCAGCGCCTTGCCCGGGCGGAACTTCGGCACCTTGGCCGACTTGATCTTGATCGACTCGCCGGTGCGCGGGTTGCGGCCGGTGCGACCGGCGCGCTTGGTGACGGCAAAGGTGCCGAAGCCGACGATCGAGACGCTGCCGCCCTTCTTGAGCGTGGTGCGCACGCCGCCGATCACGGCTTCGAGCGCCCGGGAAGCGGCCGCCTTGGAGATGTCGGCCTGCTTGGCGATGTGTTCGATCAGTTCGGTCTTGTTCACAAAAGTACCCCTCTGCAAGGTGTCTCAGGCTGTTTGGATGGTGTGGGCGCGAGCCCTGCGGGACGCACTGTGCCGGGCCTCAACGAGCGCTGATCGATTACAGCGGCGGGGCCACGAGGTGTCAAGCGCGAGGCCGGATTCTATGCGTGCATCCGTGGCACCTGGCAGCGGATGATCGAGGGATCCGACGACGGCCGCACGCCGGCTGCTCAGGCCGGCGCGGGTGTGCGCACCACGAGCGCGACGCCCGCGGCCGTCACCGCGAAGCCGAGCAGCACCGCCGGCGTCAAGGGCTCGGCGAACAGCAGCCAGGCCATCGCCGCCGTACACGGCGGCACGAGGTAGAGCAAGGCCGTCACCGAGGTCGCCGCGCCGCGCTGGATCAGCAGGTACAGCAGCGAGGCGCCACCCAGCGTGAGACCGAGGACCGACCACGCCATCGCGCCGACCAGCGCCGGCTGCCAGTCCATCGCCTCGGTCTCGAGCAGCGCGAGCGGTGCGGTCGCCAGCAGCGCCGCGGCCAGCTGCACGCAGCTCGCCGTGCGCACGTCGCAGGCCTGCACATGGCGCTTCTGGTACAGCGTGCCGGCGGTGATGCTCAGCAGCGCCGCGACCGCGAGGGCCAGCGCCCAGGCGCCAACCTCGCCCGCGCCGAGCTTGGGGCCGACCACCAGCACGAGGCCGACGAAGCCCAACGCCAGCCCCGCCCACTGGCGCGGCGCGACGCGCTCGCCACCGCCCGCCACATGCGCCACCCACAGCGCCGTCAGCACCGGCTGCAGCCCCACGATCAGCGCGACCGCGCCGGCGCCGAGCCCGCTCTTGACGGCCGCCCACACGCCGCCGAGGTAGCCGCCATGCATCAGCACGCCGGTCACCGCAAGGTGCCACCACTGCGCGCCGCCTCGTGGCCAGCGGGCACGGGCGAACAGCACCCACAGCACGAAGCAGGCGATCGACAGCCCGTAGCGCACCGCCAGGAACTTCATCGGCGGCGCATGCGGCATGCCGTAGCGCGCGACGATGAAGCCGGTGCTCCAGATCAGCACGAAGACCGCCGGCATCGCGCGCAGCAGCCACGCGCGCTCCGTCGTCGAGAACATCAACGCGCCTTGGCCCGGATCTCGGGCAGCGCCTTCTGCAGGTAGTAGACCATCGACCAGATCGTCAGCGCCGCCGCCGCGATGATCAGCACCGTGCCCCAGACCCGCGTGTCGATCAGCCCGAACAGCCGGCCGTCGTAGAGCAGGAAGGGGATGGCGACCATCTGCACGGTCGTCTTGAGCTTGCCGAGCATGTGCACGGCGACGCTGCGCGACGCGCCGATCTGCGCCATCCACTCGCGCAGCGCGGAGATCGCGATCTCGCGGCCGATGATCACCAGCGCCAGCAGCGCGTGCAGGCGGTTCAGGTGGACCAGCACCAGCAGCGCGGCGCAGACGAGGAACTTGTCGGCCACCGGGTCGAGGAAGGCACCGAAGGACGAGGTCTGGTTCAGGCGCCGTGCGAGCCAGCCGTCGAGCCAGTCCGTCAGCGCGAACAGCACGAACAGGACGGTGGCCGTCAGGTTCTGCACCGGTGCGGGCAGGTCGAGGTAGAACACGCCGACGATCAGCGGGATCGCGACGATGCGCGCCCAGGTCAGCAGGGTCGGCAGGGTGAAGAACATCGGCCCATTGTGCCGAAGAAGGCGCAGCGGCCGGCGCGGCGGCTCAGTTCAGCGTGCGCGGCTTGAAGCGGCGGTCGTCGTTGAACAGGAAGGTTTCGGTGAACTTCCAGGGGCGCGGCACGCGGGACACGTCGCCGAAGGGCGCCGCGCGCCGCACCGCGTCGATCGCGATCTGCGTCGTGTCGCGCGCCTGTCCCGGGTAGCGCAGCACCTCGATGCGGCGCACGCTGCCGTCGGCGTTGACTTCGACCTCGAGCACGGGGATCGCCAGCAGGACGTTCTGCGGCGCACCCATGTAGGTGATCGTCGGGTTGGCGGCGACGATGCGCCGCGCAGCATGCAGGCGCAGCTCGTCGATCGAGCGGTGGCGCTCGGCGGACGGCAGCGCGGGAGGCACCGGCGCCGCTGGTCCCGGCGCGGCGGGCGCCGGCGCGGCAGGACGCTGCGGCGCCTGGCCGCAGCCGGCCAGCAGCACACCGGCCAGAACCAGCGCCGCGAACGGCGCTTCAATGCAACGCACGATAGATCTCCTCCGCCAGTTCCCGCGAAATGCCGTCGACCGACGCGAGGTCGTCGACGCTCGCCGCGCCGACACCGCGCACGCCGCCGAAACGCTGCAGCAGCTTGGCGCGCTTGCGCGGGCCGACGCCGGCGATCTCCTCCAGCCGGCTGCCGCCGGTGCGCACGCTGGCCCGCTTCGCGCGCATGCCGGTGATCGCGAAGCGGTGCGCCTCGTCGCGGATCTGCGCGACCAGCATCAGCGCGGCCGACTCGCGCCCGAGGCCGACCTTCGGCCGGCCGTCGGCGAATACCAGCTCCTCGAGGCCGACCTTGCGGCCCTCGCCCTTCTCGACGCCGACGATCAGGCCCAGATCCAGACCGAGCTCCTCGAACACCTCGCGCGCCATCGCCACCTGGCCGCGGCCGCCGTCGACCAGCACCAGGTCGGGCAGCCGGCCGTCGCCCCTGCCCTCGCCTCCGGCGGCGCGCTCGGCCAGCCGCGCGTAGCGCCGCGTCAGCACCTGGCGCATCGCCGCGTAGTCGTCGCCCGGCGTGGTGCCCTCGATGTTGTAGCGGCGGTACTGGGCGCTCTGCATCTTGTGCTGCTCGAAGACGACGCACGATGCCTGCGTGGCCTCGCCGGCCGTGTGACTGATGTCGAAACACTCGATACGGAAGGTGTCGAGGTTGTCCGGCGCGAGGTCGAGCGCGTCGACCAGCGCGCGCGTGCGCGCCTGCTGCGAGCCCTCCTCGCTCAGCAGTTGCGCGAGCTTGAGCTGGCCGTTCTTCAGCGCCATCTCCAGCCACAGCCGGCGCTGCTCGCGCGGCTGGTGCTGGGCGCTGACCTTGACGCCGCTGGCCTCGGACAGGCCCTCGACCAGTGCCTTGCCGATCGGGTGGCTGGTGATCAGCAGCGGAGGCGGTGCGCCGTCGAGGTAGTGCTGCGCGACGAAGGCCTCGAGCACCTGGACTTCGACCGGCGTGGCCGCGTCGCCATCGGCCGCGTCCAGCGCGGCGGCCTCGTCGACATGCGTCGGGAAGTAGGGCCGGTCGCCGAGGTGGCGGCCGCCGCGCACCATCGCGAGGTTGACGCAGGCGCGGCCGCCCTGCACCACCGCGGCCAGGATGTCGGCGTCCTTGTCGAAGGCGCCGTCGGCATTGGTCTCGACCGACTGCTGGTGCAGCACGCGCGACAGCGCCGCGAGCTGGTTGCGGATCTCGGCGGCCTGCTCGTACTCGAGCGCCTCGGCGTGGGCCATCATGCGCTGCTGCAGCGCGTCGATCACCTGCTGCGTCTCGCCGAGCAGGAAGCGCTCCGCGTTCGCCACGTCGCGCGCGTAGTCCTCGTCCGACACCAGGCCGACGCAGGGCGCGGAGCAGCGCTTGATCTGGTGCAGCAGGCAGGGCCGC
>CAYLKR010000053.1:0-16419 GCA_964384225.1 uncultured Methylibium sp. | reverse complement strand
GCATCGGCGGCAACATCGCGATGAACGCCGGCGGCAAGAAGGCCGTGCTGTGGGGTACCGCGCTGGACAACCTGGCGAGCTGGCGGATGGTGACGCCCGACGCGCAGTGGCTCGAGGTCGTGCGCCTGGACCACAACCTCGGCAAGATCCACGACGCCCCGCTCGCGAGCTTCGAGCTGCGCTACCTGCAAGCCGACGGCAAGACGCCGATCCGCACCGAGCGGCTCGACATCCCCGGCAGCGTCTTCCGCAAGGAGGGCCTGGGCAAGGACGTCACCGACAAGTTCCTCGCCGGGCTGCCCGGCATCCAGAAGGAGGGCTGCGACGGTCTGATCACCAGCGCGCGCTGGATCGTCCACCGCATGCCGGCGCATACCCGCACGGTCTGCCTCGAGTTCTTCGGCAGCGCCAAGACGGCGGTGCCGAGCATCGTCGACATCAAGGACTACATGTTCGCCGAGCAGAAGCGCGGCGGCGCGATCCTGGCCGGGCTCGAGCACCTCGACGACCGCTACCTGAAGGCGGTCGGCTACGCCACCAAGTCCAAGCGCGGTGGCTTGCCCAAGATGGTGCTGGTCGGCGACATCGCCGGCGACGACCCCGACGCGGTCGCGCGCGCCGCGAGCGAGGTCGTGCGCCTGGCCAATGCGCGCGGCGGCGAGGGCTTCGTCGCGGTCAGCCCCGAGGCGCGCAAGAAGTTCTGGCTCGACCGCAAGCGCACCGCGGCGATCAGCAAGCACACCAACGCCTTCAAGATCAACGAGGACGTGGTCATCCCGCTGCCGCGCATGGGCGAGTACACCGAGGGCATCGAGCGCATCAACATCGAGCTGTCGCTGCGCAACAAGCTGCAGCTGGTCGATGCGCTCGAAGGCTTCTTCGCCGCCGGCCGGCTGCCGCTGGGCAAGACCGACGATGCCGAGGAGATCGCCAGCGCCGAGCTGCTGGAGGACCGGGTGCAGCAGGCCCTTGCGCTGCTGCGCCGGGTGCGCGCGCTGTGGGGGCGCTGGCTGGAGGAGCTCGACGTCGTGCAGGCCAGCAACGGCCGCAGCTTCTTCGAGCAGCTGCAGGACGACACGCTGCGTGCCTCGTGGAAGACGCAGATCCTCAAGCCGCTCCAGGGCCTGTTCAACGGGGCGGCGTTCGCGCCCGTCATCGACGAATGCCGGCGGCTCCACAAGGAGGTGCTGCACGGGCGGGTGTGGATCGCGCTGCACATGCACGCCGGCGACGGCAATGTGCACACCAACATCCCCGTCAACAGCGACAGCTACGAGATGCTGCAGACCGCCCAGGAGGCGGTGGTGCGCATCATGGCGCTGGCGCGCCGGCTGGACGGCGTGATCTCCGGCGAGCACGGCATCGGCATCACCAAGCTCGAGTTCCTGAGCGACGCCGAGATCGCCGACTTCAGCGCCTACAAGCAGCGCGTCGACCCCGAGGGCCGCTTCAACAAGGGCAAGCTGCTGCGCGGTGCAGCACTGGCCGGACTGGGCGACGACGTGCTGGCGGCCGACCTGAGCCACGCCTACACGCCGAGCTTCGGGCTGCTGGGCCACGAGTCGCTGATCATGCAGCAGAGCGACATCGGCGCGATCAGCGACAGCATCAAGGACTGCCTGCGCTGCGGCAAGTGCAAGCCGGTGTGCGCCACGCACGTGCCGCGTGCCAACCTGCTCTACAGCCCGCGCAACAAGATCCTCGCGACCTCGCTGCTGATCGAGGCCTTCCTGTACGAGGAGCAGACGCGCCGCGGCGTGTCGATCAAGCACTGGCAGGAGTTCGAGGACGTCGCCGACCACTGCACGGTCTGCCACAAGTGCCTGAGCCCCTGCCCGGTGAAGATCGACTTCGGCGACGTCTCGATGGCGATGCGCAACCTGCTGCGCCGCATGGGCCAGAAGAGCTTCCGCCCCGGCAACGCTGCGGCGATGCTGTTCCTGAACGCGAAGAACCCCGACTCGATCAAGTTCATGCGCTCGGCGATGGTCGACGTCGGCTTCAAGGCCCAGCGCCTGGCCAACGACCTGCTCAAGCGCGTCGCGCGCCAGCAGACCGCCGCCCCGCCAGCGACGGTGGGCACCGCGCCGATCAAGGCGCAGGTGATCCACTTCATCAACAAGAAGATGCCCGGCGGCCTGCCGAAGAAGACCGCGCGCGCGCTGCTCGACATCGAGGACGCGGCCTATGTGCCGATCATCCGCGACCCGCAGGCCACCACCTCGGAGAGCGAGGCGGTGTTCTACTTCCCGGGCTGCGGCTCGGAGCGGCTCTTCTCGCAGGTCGGGCTGGCGACGCAGGCGATGCTCTGGCATGCCGGCGTGCAGACCGTGCTGCCGCCCGGCTACCTGTGCTGCGGCTACCCGCAGCGCGGCAGCGGCCAGCAGGACAAGGCCGACAAGATCATCACCGACAACCGGGTGCTGTTCCACCGCGTCGCCAACACGCTGAACTACCTCGACATCAAGACCGTGGTGGTCAGCTGTGGCACCTGCTACGACCAGCTGCAGGGCTACCGCTTCGAGGACATCTTCCCGGGCTGCCGCATCGTCGACATCCACGAGTTCCTGCTCGAGAAGGGCATCCGGCTCGATGGCGAGGGCGGCTACCTCTACCACGACCCCTGCCACAGCCCGCTGAAGCTGCAGGAGCCGATGAAGACCGTCAAGGCGCTGGTCGGCGAGAACGTTCGCCAGAGCGCGCGCTGCTGCGGCGAGAGCGGCACGCTCGGCGTCACGCGGCCGGACATCGCGACCCAGGTGCGCTTCCGCAAGGAAGAGGAGCTGCGGCGCGACGAGGCGGCGCTGCGGGCCACCGGGGCCGTGGCGGTCGACGGGCCGGTGAAGATCCTGACCTCCTGCCCGAGCTGCCTGCAGGGCCTGAGCCGCTACGGCAACGACCTGAGCAACGGCCTGCTCGAGGCTGATTACATCGTCGTCGAGATGGCGCGCAGGATCCTCGGCGAGGACTGGCTGCCGGGATACGTCGAGCGTGCCAACGCGGGCGGCATCGAGCGGGTGCTGGTGTGAGCGCGGCCTGCGAGCTTTGTGTCCGGGACGGCGGCGTGCTGGTTGTCCGCGGCACCGCGTTCCGCGTGATCCGGGTCGAGGACGCGAACTTCCCCGCCTTCTATCGCGTGATCTGGAACGATCACGTGGCCGAATGGACCGACCTGCCGCCGGCCGAGCGCAGCCTGTGCATGCAGGCGGTCGCGAAGGTCGAGACGGTGCTGCGCGAGGCGCTGGCGCCGACCAAGATCAACCTCGCCAGCCTGGGCAACGTGGTGCCGCACCTGCACTGGCACGTGATCGCGCGCTTCGGCTGGGACAGCCATTTCCCGCAGCCCGTGTGGGGCCAGGCGCAGCGGGCCGTCGATCCGCCGGCGGCCGCCCGCCTGGCACTGCCCCTGCCCGACCTGGACGGGCGGGTCGCCGCCGCGCTGTCCGGACTCGGCGGCCACTAAACTGGCGCGGTCCCTCCCGAAAGCACCCCATGGCCGGCCTGACCCCAGACACCCCGACCCCGACGGCGCTGACCGTCCACCAGCAGTCGCGCGTCCTCGAGATCGCGTTCTCCGACGGCGCGCAGTTCCGCCTGCCCTTCGAGCTGCTGCGCGTCTATTCGCCGTCCGCCGAGGTCCAGGGCCATGGACCCGGCCAGGAGGTGCTGCAGACCGGCAAGCGCGACGTCGAGATCGTCGCGCTCGAGCCGGTCGGCAACTACGCCGTGCAACCGACCTTCTCCGACGGCCACAGCTCCGGGCTTTACGCCTGGGACTACCTCTACTACCTGGGCGACCGCCAGGAGGCGCTGTGGGCCGACTACCTCAGACGCCTCGAGGCCGCCGGCGTCACGCGCGACACGCCGATGCCCGAAGCCGCTGGCTCGGCCTGCGGCCACCACCACTGAGCCGGGCCGGATGAGCCAGACGCACTTCGGCTTCCAGACGGTCGACGAGGCCGAGAAGGCCCGGCGCGTGCGCGGCGTCTTCGACGCAGTGGCGTCGAAGTACGACCTGATGAACGACCTGATGTCGCTCGGCCTGCACCGTGCCTGGAAGGCCTACACGGTGGCGGTCGCGAACGTGCGCGAAGGCGACCGCGTCCTCGACATCGCCGGCGGCACCGGCGACCTGGCGCGCGCGTTCGCGCGGCAGGTCGGCGAGCGGGGCCTGGTGGTGCACACCGACGTCAACGAATCGATGCTGCGCACCGGTCGTGACCGCCTGACCGACGAAGGCCTGGTGCTGCCGACGGCGATCTGCGACGCCGAGACGCTGCCCTTCGCGCCGGCCAGCTTCGACGTCGTGACGGTGGCCTTCGGCCTGCGCAACATGACCCGCAAGGAGCAGGCGCTGGCCGAGATGGCGCGCGTGCTCAAGCCGGGCGGCCGGCTGCTCGTGCTCGAGTTCTCCAGGGTCGCCAAACCGCTGGAGAAGGCCTACGACTGGTATTCGTTCAAGGTGCTGCCGCGGCTGGGCCAGTGGGTCGCCGGCGACGCCGACAGCTATCGCTACCTCGCCGAATCGATCCGCATGCACCCCGACCAGGCGACGCTGCGCGCGATGATGAAGGCCGCCGGGTTCGGGCATGTGGACGTGCACAACCTGAGCGGCGGCGTGGTGGCGCTCCACGCCGGCATCCGCTGCTGACCGCTTACGCCTGGGACCGCCGCGCGCCGTGGGCATGAAAACGAGGAATTCGACCGGAATCGAAGGGTTCGCAGGCCGGTGCCCCCGCTGTTAGGGGTGCGCCTGGACTTCGGGTCAGCCCTTACACTCAGTTGCTAAGGGTTGGCTGCCAGATCACAGGATGAAGCGGCGCCCGGCGTCACTCGGGGAAAGCCACATGCGATCGACGATCCACGCAACCTGTCTCCCGGCATTGCTCGCCGTCGCCATGCTGACGGCCTGCGGCGGCAGCGGGGACAAGCCCGCGAGCCAGGTCGCTGCCAAGGTCAACAAGGAAGAGCTGTCCGTCCACCAGATCAACTTTGTGCTGCAGCAGCGGCCGAACAAGGCTGAGGATGTCGACGTCGCGAGCCGCGAGGTCCTTGAGAAGCTGATCGACCAAGAGTTGTACGTCCAAAAGGCTACCGAGCTGAAACTCGACCGCGACCCGGCCGTGCTGCAGCGGCTGGAGGCCTTGCGTCGCGACATCATCGCGCGCGCCTACGCGGAGAAGGTCGGCGCCGGCGCACAAGTGCCGACGACGGAAGATGTCAGCGCCTACTACAGCAACAATCCTGCGCTGTTCAAGGAGCGGCGCGTCTATACGATCCGCGAGCTGCTTGTCCAAGCCGACGCTGACCAGACCGCAGAGCTTCGGCGGCGCCTGGAGGCGGCGAAGACCTTCGACGAGTTCGTGGACCATGTCCGCGCGACCGGTCTGCGCGCGAGTGCCCAGCAACTCGTCCGCGCCTCGGAGCAATTGCCGCTGAATCAGCTCGAAGCCTTCGCGCGGTGGAAGGATGGCGAGACCAAGGTTGACGTGCTACCGAAGGGTCTGCGCGTCTGGTATTTGGCGCAGTCGCGAACACAGCCAGTCAGCGAAGACCAGGCTCGCGCAGCTATCTCGACGTTCCTGCTCAATGAGCGGAAACAAAAACTCATCGAAGAAGATCTGAAGTCGCTGCGGGCGGCCGCGAGGATCGAGTATGTTGGCAATTACGCGCAAAGTGCTGCATCCGCTGCCGCCGCGCGTGCGGCTGAAGCGGCTTCCGCTGCCGCCGGCAAGGCCGTCTTGCCGGAGTCCGTGGCCATGCCAGCGCCGGCGCTGCCGGCTCCGAGCGCAGTCGATCTGTCGAGCGTCAATGCGGGGATGGGTTTGCGTGGCGGGAACAGCGCTGCGGCGGCAGTGGCACCTGCTCAGCCGCAGGCCTCGACGCCGCTGAACACGACGGATATCAACAGTGGTTTGGGTCTGAAGCGATGAATAAGACGATGCTGTTGCATTGGTTAGGTTGCGTCGTTTTCGCATGGGTGTTCGTGCCGGCGAGTGCGTTGGCGCAGGCGGGCGGAGCGCCCCCCATGGCGGCGCCCGCCGCCGAGTACCGCTTGTCGGCGGGTGATGTGGTGCGCATCACAGTCTTCCAGAATCCGGATCTGACCCTTGAGGCGCGGATCTCTGAGAGCGGCATGGTGTCCTACCCGCTGCTCGGGAACATCCGCATCGGCGGATTGACCGGGGGCGAAGCCGAGCGATTGATCGCCAACGGCTTGCTCACGGGCAACTTTGTCAAGCAGCCGCAGGTGTCGATCCTCGTGGCTCAGGCGAAGGGCAATCAGGTGTCGGTGCTCGGTCAGGTCATCAGACCGGGCCGTTATCCCATCGAAACCGCTGAGTTGCGGCTGACGGACTTGCTGGCCACCGCTGGCGGCATCGGCCCCGGGGGCGGCGAAATCGTCACCATCGTCGGCAAGCGCAACGGCAAGCCGTACCGAGTCGAAGTTGACCTGCCGAAGATCTTCAGCAGCGAGCAACGTAGCAACGACATCCTGTTGCAGAACGAGGACGTCGTGTGGGTCGATCGGGCGCCGACGATCTATGTCTACGGCGAGGTGCAGCGGCCCGGCTCGCAGCGGCTGGAGCGCGGCCTGACCGTGCTGCAGACCCTGGCCTCGGCAGGCGGATTGACCGCGCGTGGCACGGAGAAGGGCATGCGCATCCATCGCAAGGGGCCGGACGGGAAGACGCAGGTGATCCAACCGTCGATGGATGATGCGCTGCGCGACGGCGACGTGCTGTTTGTGCGCGAAAGCCTTTTCTGACGGTGATTGCGTGGCAACCCGTCGTCGGATCGCATGTCTGAAATCCCTCGCCAGGACCTAACCGGGGATCGACCATGTCCGCCAAGCAGCTTCTGCGCATCGTCTGGGCGCGCAAGTGGATTGTTCTGCTTCTGTTCTTGCTGGTCGCAGGCGGGGGGATCGCGTGGCTGCTGACGCAGCCCAAACAGTACGTCGCCGAAGTGTCGTTGCTGGTGGACGTCAAGCCCGACCCCATCCTGGGTGCGATGGCGCCCGGTTTGGCGGGTCCGGGGTTCATGGCAACGCAGGTCGAGATGATCCGAAGTGAGCGCGTCGGCACTCGCGTCGTGAAGATGCTGGGTATCGATCGATCCGACACGGCGGTCCAGGACTGGCGTGAAGCCACCGGCGCGAAGATTCCAATTGAGAACTACTTTGCTGAGCTGCTGGTACGGGGGCTCGCGGTCGAGCCGGCGCGCGGCAGTAACTTCATCAACATCACGTACACAGGCAAGGAACCCAAGTTCGCAGCGGCGGTTGCGAATGCCTACGCGCGCGCTTACCTGGATGTGGCGTTGGATTTGCGCGTCGAGCCGGCGCGGGACTATGCCGCATGGTTCGACGAACAGTCGAAGGTCTTGCGTGGCGACCTCGAAAAAGCCCAGGCACGGCTGTCGAAGTACCAACAAGAGAAGGGAATAACCGACGAGCGGCTGGAACAGGAGACGGCCCGGCTGAATATCCTGACCGGGCAGATGATTGCTGCGCAGACGGAGCGTGCCGAAGCCTCGAGCCGCCTGCTCTCCAGCGGTGGCGAAGCCTCTCCGGACGTGCAGAACAGCGGCGCCGTGGCGAGTCTTAAGGGGCAGTTGGCTGCCGCTCAGGCCAGACTCAGTGAGATCAGCAGCATCGTCGGCAGCAATCACCCACAGCGGATCTCGCTCGAGGCGCAGATCGCCGAGATCAAGCAGCAGCTCGCTACAGAGATGAGACGCGTCTCGGGAACGACCGAGGCTGCGAACCGGATGTCCTCGCGCAAGCTTGGTGAACTGCAGGCGCTGGTCGAGGCGCAGAAGCAGCGCGTCTTGAGCATGCGCAGTGCGCGTGATGAGATCCAGGTGTTGGTGCGTGACGTCGAGAACGCGCAGAGGGCCTACGAAGGGGCGCGGGCGCGGTTGAGCCAGCTCAACCTCGAAAGCCAGACCAATCAGACCAATGTCCGCGTGATGAGCCCTGCGACCGAGCCGGTCGAGCCGTCACGCAAGCGTGACTTCAAGTACGGCGTTCTGATCATTGCGGCTGGCCTATTGGTTGGGTTAGGTGCGGCAGTGGTAATCGAGTTGCTCGATGGCCGCGTTCGCGCGCCCGAGGATCTGATGACGCTCGACGGCTTGCCCGTGATCGGCGTGCTGCGCCCCGCAGGCTCGCGCCTGCCCGTCTACCGTGCGATGTCCCTGGGAGCCGGCCCGCGGCCGCGGCCGGCATTGCCGGGCGTGGGGGCGCAGCCATGAAGATGAACACTAACCTCGCGACGGTCCCTGCGCGTCCGCGTGCGAACCGAACGATCGGGGCAATCCTGATTGACGCCGGTCTGCTGACCCTAGAGAGCGCCGAGCAGGTCTTGCACATGCAGCGGCAGAACAACCTGCGCTTCGGCGAGGCAGCGATCCGCCTTGGCCTACTGACGGAGGCCGACATCCAGTACGCGCTGGCTCGTCAGTTCGATTACGCCTACCTGAGGATCAGCGACCGCAAGACCGTCAGCGAGGAGGTCGTCGCCGCCTACAAACCGTTCAGCCCGGAGTCGGAGCAGGTGCGTGCGATCCGCAGCCAGCTGATGCTGCGCTGGTTCGACCGGCATGAGCAGCGGCAAACGCTGGCCGTTGTCGGTCCCGGGCGCCATGAAGGGCGCAGTTACCTGGTTGCGAACCTGGCCGTGGCGTTCGCCCAGCTCGGTGAGCGCACGCTGCTGATCGATGCCGACCTGCGTTATCCGCGCCAGCATGAGCTGTTCAAGCTGGATAACAAGATCGGGCTGTCGACCCTTTTAGCCCAGCGCTCGCGCGAGGAAGCGATCGTGCGGATCACTGATCTCGTCGGCCTGTCGGTGCTGCCGGCGGGGCCGGTGCCGCCCAACCCGTCGGAACTGATCTACCGCTCTGAGTTCGACGCGCTGCTGACGCATGTGCGGGCTTCCTACGACGTGGTGCTGATCGACACACCGGCGTTGTCCGACGGCGACGAAGCAGCGCTGATCGCGCTGCGAGCGGGCGCGGCGCTGGTCGTCGCGCGCACGGTGCACACGCGGCTCGCCCGGTTCACGGACATGGTGCAGGGCTTGAATGACGCCGGCGTCGCATTGGTCGGTTCCGTCCTCAACGATCTTCCGAGTCGTTCGAAGGCTGGCCGCTGATGGCACATCCCTGGCTTGGTGTGGTCGCTCCGCCTTCAAGTGCTGATTGGCAGCGTTGGGCCCAGTGGGCGCTGCCGGTTGCCGGGGTTTTGGCCATGTACCTTCCGGTGTATTGGTGGGCGGCCGGTGGCATATGGCAGTCCGACGACCACGCGCATGGCCCGCTGGTGCTTGCCGTGGTGATCCTGCTGTTTTGGACCCTGCGTCGACCCCTATGGGAGTTGTTGCCCCAGAGTCAGATTTGGACGGGGTGGCCACTCTTCGCGGTCGGTTTGCTGGCCTATGTGCTCGGCAGGGCGCTCGAGTTCACGATTCTTCAGTTCGCGTCGCAGATTCCTTTGCTGGCGGGTGTACTGCTGCTGCTGCGAGGTGCGCCAGCCCTGAGGCTGGCGTGGTTCCCCGTGCTGTACCTCGTTTTCATGATCCCTCTGCCCGGGCCGCTGGTCGACGCGCTGACCGGCCCGCTGAAGCAGTGGATTTCGGTCATTGTCGAAGCGCTGCTGCACGCCGTCGGCTATCCGATTGCGCGCAGCGGCGTGATCATCTCGATTGGGCAATACCAGATGCTGGTCGCGGACGCCTGCTCCGGGTTGCACTCGATGTTCAGCCTTTCGGCTCTCGGCACGCTGTTCATGTATTTGCGAGGCCGTAAGAGTCGCTGGCATAACCTAGTGATGTTGCTTGCGATCCTGCCGATTGCGTTCGTTGCGAACATCGTCCGTGTCGTGCTATTGATGCTGGTCACGTACCACCTCGGCGACGAGGCCGGTCAGGGCTTCTTGCACGGGGCAGCTGGCTTTGTGCTTATGCTTGTCGCGTTGATCATCTTCTTCGCGCTCGACTCAACTATCGGCATCTTCGATCGAAGCAAGCGTCCGGGCCATGCCTGAGCCCGGCACACTGCCGATCACGACTGGAGTCAATGCGCCGTGCCGGAACACCTCAAGGCGCTGGTGGTCATCATCACGCTCGCGGGGCTCGTATTCCTCCTCGCTGAGAAGCCGATCTGCTCCACCGGCGTGGCGGTGGCCGACTACCGGCGGCGCCGGAACCTCTGGTTCGTAGTCACGCTGATCGCGTTCTTGACGCACAACTTCTGGCTTTGTGCATTGTTGACGTCGGCTGTTGTCTTCGTCTCCATGTCGCGAGAGCGGAATCCGCTGGCGCTATACGTCACGCTGCTATTCGCGGTGCCGCCTTACGATCAGATGATTCCCGGTTTCGGTATCCTGGAGTCGCTGTTCAGCCTGAACCATGTTCGTCTTATCAACCTAGTCATCTTGCTGCCAGTGGCATGGCGGCTGTTTTGTGCAAGGTCGACTGCGAACAGCGGCGCGCTAAAGGTGTGCGACGTGATGGTCGCCGCCTACCTCGGCTACGTCTTTCTGCAGCAACTGGGTGGTTTCAGCCTGACCGGTGCGCTCCGTGGGGCGTTCTACTCGCTCGTCGACATTTGGGTCCCCTACTACGCTTTCAGCCGGGGGCTCCGCAGCCTGGAGCAGTTCCGCGATGTCGCCGCTGCATTCGTCGTCGCTGTGGCCGTGATGGCACCGCTCGGTGCTTTCGAGGCGGCGAAAGGCTGGCTGCTGTACGACGGGCTGCGTACGGCGCTGGGGTTGCCGCCTCCAGATATAGCGGTCTACATATACCGCGGTGACGGGCCCCTTCGGGCCAATGTCACCGCTGGCAACTCCATAGTGTTTGGCTACATCGCGATGGTGGCGATCGCCCTGCTGGTGGCCGTATACGGGCGGATCCGGCCCACGTCGATGGCCATGATGTCGGCGCTGGCGCTGGGGCTCGCGCTTCTGTCGTCCTTGTCGCGTGGTCCGTGGGTCGGCGCCGCGGTCGCAGTGGTTGTAGGCCTGTCGATCGGCCCAGGCGCAGGGCGGCGGGTTGGCTGGCTTGCCGCGGGCGGCAGCTTGGCCTTCGTTGCGTTGCTGGTGTCGCCGCTCGGCGGACGGATCATCGACTACTTGCCTTTTGTCGGGACCGTGGATGAAGGATCGGTTCACTACCGGCAGCGGCTGTTCGACGTGTCGATGCTGGTCTTTAGGCAGAACCCGGTGTGGGGATCCTTCGATTACATCGCCAACCCGTTGATGGAAGAGATGCGTCAAGGCCAAGGGATCATCGATATCGTCAACAGCTATCTAGCGATCGCGCTGGCTCATGGGGCCGTCGGGCTGCTGTTGTTCGCGGGGCCGTTCCTGCTGGCCGGTGCCGGCTGTTGGTCCACCCACCGCCAGTTCGCCTTGCGCGACCAAGACGGCGATGCCGTCGGTCGGGCGCTCATCGCTGCGCTTGTTGGCGTTCTGGTGACGATTGCCACTGTCAGCAGCATCAGCGTCGTGCCGACGGTCTACTGGCTCGTACTGGGCATGTGCGTGGCATATGTTCGCCTCGGGGTATCCGAGGGCATTGCGCAGGAGGCCGGAGCGCGGCAAACGGTGGGAAGCGGTCGCACGAGCAATGCGTTCGACCGGGGTCGGTCTACCCGCTGACATGGACGACGTTTCTCGCCATGGCGGAGTTGCCGTCATCCCCCCCGAGCCTGCGGCGGTTGGATCGAAGAAGCCGACGCTGAAGGCCCGCATCGTCCGGGCGGGCAGCTGGACGCTGCTTGCCCATGCCGCGTCACAGGTCTTGCGCCTGGGCGGCAGCCTGATCCTGACCCGGCTGCTGGTGCCCGAAATGTTCGGTGTGTTGGCTATCGCGATGGTGATCCAGACCGTCCTGAGCCTGCTGTCCGATATCGGCTTGCGTCAGACGGTCATCCACAGTGCTCGTGGTGAGTCGCGCGCACTGCTGGATACCGCGTGGACCGTCCAGGTCCTGCGCGGCATCCTGATCTGGGTCGTCTGCTCGCTGGTGGCCGCGGGCCTGGTGGTGGCGGGCGGGCTCGGCTGGCTTCCCGCCGGGTCCGTCTACGCCGCCCCCGAGTTGCCGGCGATGACGGTCGGGCTGGCACTGGCTGCCATCGTCACCGGCTTTCAGTCGACCAAACTGATGTCGACGAACCGTGACCTCGATTTGCGCTGGGGTGTGGTCATCGACTTCCTCTCACAGGTCATCGGCCTGGTGGTGGCTGTCGGCCTGGCTTGGTGGACCCGCTCGATCTGGTCGTTCGTGGTCAGCAGCCTGGTGGCGGCCATCGTGAGCACGGTGCTGAGTCATTGGTGGGTGCCCGGCGCCAACAATCGCTTCTGCTGGGATCGCGCGTCGGCCAAGGAACTGTTCGGCTACGGCCGCTGGGTGCTGCTGTCGTCGCTGCTGTTCGTGCTCGCGTCGAACGGCGACCGGATGCTGCTCGGCGGGTGGTTCGACGCCGCGACGCTGGGCGTCTATGGCATCGCGCTCAACTTGGCAACCGTAGCCGAGGTCGCCGGCTCAAGGCTGTTCGCGGCGGTCGCGATGCCGGCGTTCAGCGAGAAGGTCCGCATGGACCGGTCGGGCCTGCCCTCCGTCTACTTTCGTATGCGCTTGCCCTTCGACCTGATGTTCCTGCTGTGCGCGGGGGCGCTGTTTTCTCTTGGACCGGTGCTTGTGCAAGGGCTGTACGACTCACGCTATGCGCAAGCGGGGACGATGCTGCAGTGGCTGTCGTTCACGCTCGTCTTCGCGCGCTACGGCATGACAGGCAGTGCATACCTGGCGCTTGGTGAGCCACGTTTGCTGACCTGGATCCATGTTGTCAAGGCTGTCTCGATCTTCGTGTTGACACCGGTGCTCTACAGTATGTTCGGCTTGACCGGGGCCCTGATCGCAATCGCCTTTCATGCGGCGCCGACGTTGCCTGTGATGTACTGGTTCAACCGCCAACTCGGACTGAACGACTTGCGTTTCGAGTTGAAGGTTCTGCCGGCCTGGCCCCTGGGTTACGCCCTCGGCGAGATGGCTCGGTGGCTGCTGGCCTGACCGCCGGACCGTGACGTTTCGATGATTCCGCCTGTATCCTGCATGCGTCCTTCGAGTGCCTCGCTCGATAGAGCGTCTGGCCACCCGGGCCGTGAGGCCGAGCTTGGCCGTGCCGCTCCTTCGGCTTTGCCGCTAGGGCTGAGCCGCGACTGGGACTATGTGCCGAGCGCGCCACGCCCTTGGCTCGCGCTGCGCCGGCGTGCTCGTGCTTGGTTGCATGCAGGGCCGGCGCCGGCACGGGCGGTGCTCAAGCCGCCGGTACAGGGTGATAGGTGGATCGTTTACTTTGTCTTCACCCCGCAGGGGCGGCTCGAAGCTCGGCATCACTTCACGTTGGGGCGCTGCCGCGATATGGCAGAGGCTCGCTTGATGGTCGTGTGCGCAGCCCCGTCGGCCGACCGCGTGCCGGCGGAGCTTTCCCGATATGCCGATGCGCTGTACTGGAAGGATCTACCCGGCTACGACTTCTCCGCCTATGCACTGGCGCTGCACGAGATCGCATCGAAGTGTCCGGACGCGAGTGCGTTGGTCTTGAACGATTCGGTGCTCGGTCCGTTCTATGACCTCGGTACGTTTTTGCGGCATCGGCGCTGGCAACTCGGGGGGTTCACGGCGTCGTCGCTCGTCGAGAATCACATTCAATCCTATGGCTTTGTGCTCCATGGCATCACGACCACCTTGATGCAGTCGCTCGCTTCTGTATTTCCGGCGGACCGCGCCTACAGCAGTTCCGGAGACGTGATCCTCTGTCAAGAAGTCTGGCTTGCCCAGCAAGCCTCACGGTCCATCAGTGTCGGCGCCCGTTGGTTCAGCGAGGCGCCCCAGATTGCCGACGCGACGCTCGTATGTCCTTTCTCCCTGCTCGAGGATGGCTTTCCGTTCTTGAAGCGCTCCCTTATCGGGAAGCACTCGACGTTCCAGGATCCGGCTGAAGTTCGCGCAGTACTGGAACGCCTGGGTCACCCTTGACGCTCCTGCCGCCAGTGGCGCCCCGCGCCAGCAAGTCTCGGAAGATCTGGTCGAGGCGGCGGGCGAATACATCGGTCGTCAGGCGGTCGTTGAAGTCCCGCCACCCAGCAAAGGCGACTTCGCACCGGTGGTGTGGCTGCTCCAACAGACGGACGATCACGTCGGCCCAGGTGTCCGGGTCGTTGGCGGCCAGGTAGCCATTGCGGCCACTGTCGAAGAAGAGCGGGTGGTCGACGTTGTCGGACGCCACGACTGCCACCTGCCCGGCCAGGTAGGCGAGAAGCTTGCCGAAGGACTTCCCACGACTGAACTCGCTGTCCACGATGACGGGCTGCAGCCCGATGGCCGCGCGCGCGACCTTAGCGAGGTAGGCGTCGTAGGACAGTGGAGGAATCGCTTCGGCTGTGCCTCCAGCGGCACGCAGCGGCGCGAACCATTCTGAGGCCCCTACCTCAGTTGCGCCGAAGAGCCAGAAGTGGCAGGGCTTGCGATGCATCACGCGCGTCATCACCGCCTGCACAAAGTCAGCCTCCCGTGGATAGGCCAGTGGGGTTGCATGTGCCCAAGCCACCACTGGGGCTCGTTGCGACGGCGGTACAGGCGGCGGTGCTACGGGGCGGGGTGTTCCCGTCCACAGCACGTGCGAGTGCGGGTTGTGCTTGCCGAGGCAACTGGCAACGAAGCGGCTGCCGCCGATCACGGCGGCTGCGGCGGTGGCGGCGCGCACGATGCGCTCGTGATGTCGGGGGTCTAGGTAGTCCGCGTCATCCGCGTCGAGCACGCAGGGGTAAGGCCGGTACAGCGCGGGCTGGTTCAGCGGATGCCGCGTCTGTTGTAGCAGGACGATGTCAGGGCGCTCCTGGCGCAGGATGCGCTGCCGCTGCGCGAGCGATAGCGGCTCAGGCACCACCAGCGCGCGCCAGCCCAGCCGTTCGAGTTCCGGCGCGACCAGCCAAGCGCGCAGGTTGCTCGAGGCCGACCACGCTTGACTCGACGGAAAGATCACCACGCAGGGCCGGCACGTCGGGTGCGTTCGGCGTTCGCGAGCGAAGCGGCCCCAGTAGACCCATCGGCGGAGAAGCTCTCTGCAGTTGGCAAGAAGGTTCATTGTTCTGCGTACACGGTCTGCCCGGGGCGTCGGGTCCTCGGTCGGCGGGCGCGTTGCGACCGGATGCGGCTGGAAGGCTAGCCCCGATGTTAGAGACCGCGCAGTGGCGCCGACGGTCGCGCATCCCGTTCATGGCGGCCACGGGCGTCGGTGGCTGTGACATTTGCAGTGTTCCGCGGCGTGGCGCCGCCCGGGTCGGCTGACCCTCTAACGGCCCGTTACAGCTCCGAGGTGAGCGTTACGACTGCGGGCTTATCGCCGCCGCCGCCCTGCCGTCAACCCGTACGGTGAGTCGGTTTCGGTGGCCCTGCCTGCGGCAAGACCGATCGATAACCCGCCTGCAGGGACCCAGCGCCTTCCACGTTCCACGTCGCACCGACCTCGTCGGTCCTCGGTCAGGGGCTTCTGCATCGATTGACCCCGGCAGGAGTGCCTGCGACATGCGCATCTCCGCTACTTGGAACGTGAGTGACACTATGGATACTCGGAACGCCCCGCGCCTTCGCATGCTTTCGTTGATGATCGCCTCCTGTGCTGCCGTCGCAGCATGTGGTGGAGGCGAGGGGGATCCCAGTGCGGCCGGTGACGGCATGGCAACCGAGTCGGCCCTGGGCCTGACGTGGATCAAGGTGGCGGACGAAGGCCAGAGTTTTTCGCTGAGTGCGCCGACGACCGTGCGCTACGGGGCCAAGGGCAAGTGGTATCGCACCACAGTCAACGGTCAAGCCCAATGCACGAATGCATTTTTTGGCCGAGATCCGATTCCCGGCGTGGTGAAGCGGTGCGAGCGGACCATTTCTGACGGCTCGGCTCCGGCTCCGGCTCCGGCTCCGGCTCCCGCTCCCGCTCCCGCGCCCGCGCCCGCTCCCGCTCCCGCTCCCGCGCCCGCTCCCGCTCCCGCTCCCGCGCCCGCTCCGGCTCCGGCTCCGGCTCCGGCTCCGGCTCCGGCTCCATCGGGTTGGGTGAAGGTGGCCGACGAGTGGGCGCGGTTTTCGACCAGTGGCACCGAGACCGTGCGCTTCGGTGCTGGCTCGAACTGGGTCGAGCGCAGCCTGTCGGGTACCTTCGATTGCTCCAGCGGCACCTTCGGTTCTGACCCGATCTTTGGGGTCGTGAAGACCTGCGAGGCCATGCGGAGCCCCGCGGATGCGCCTGCACCTGCACCTGCACCTGCACCTGCACCTGCACCTGCACCTGCACCTGCGCCGGCGCCGGCGCCGGCGCCTGCACCTGGAGTGGTTGGTGGTGCGGTGACGGCTGCGG